>JAGAEL010000023.1 GCA_017613085.1 Kiritimatiellia bacterium
CACGGCGTCGCCTCGCTCGACCGCTGCGCGGAACGGGCGGCCGCGCTTCTCTCCCAAGGGCAGGGTTATGCCGCGTGGATGGCGGCGAACGAACTCAAAGCCCGCGCGGCAGAGGTCTACGGAACGGTGCAGCGTCCGCGGAAAGGCGAAATCCGCGCCGTCTGGGATCATTCGGGGATGGGGCTTTATCCCGGCGAATGGCCGCGCACGATGGGTCTGTTGAAGGACGCCGGCATCACCGACCTCTACGTCAATGTCGCGGGATCCGGGTTCGCACACTATGAGAGCGGCGTCCTGCCCCGTTCGCGGATCTTCGACGAACAGGGCGACCAGCTCACCGCCTGTCTCGCCGCCGCGCGAACGCACAACATCCGCGTACACGCCTGGATCCTCTGTTTCTCGACGGAAGGCGCGACGCAAGACCGGATCGCGATCTTCAACCAGCGCGGATGGCTTCTCAAGGACGAGACGGGGGCCGTCCGTCCCTGGCTCGACCCGGCGTCGCCGGAAGTCCGCGAATACCTGGTCCGCGCCGTGCGCGAGATCGTCAGTTCGTACCCGGTTTCCGGCATCCATCTGGACTTCGTCCGCTATCCGGATTTCGCTTCGAGCCTCGGCTCTTCCCGGGCGCGATTCGAGCAGTCCATCGGCAAGCGCGTAGCGAACTGGCCGGACGGCGTGAAGAAGGGGAAGTTCCGTCAGGCGTTTTTCGCGTGGCGCGTGAAACAGGTCTCCGATTTCGTCCAGGCCGTGCGCCGGACCATGCGGAAAAACGCGAAAGGGAAAATCCTGAGCGCGGCGGTTTTCGGGAAATATCCCTCCTGCCTTGAAGCCGTCGGACAGGATTGGGAGTCCTGGATCAACATCGGGCTGGTGAACTACGTCATGCCGATGAACTACACGGAGAACCAGACCACGTTCAACGAATGGCTCGCCGCCCAGACGAAGACGCGGAAACAGGCGCTCGCCGTCATCCCCGGAATCGGCGTCACGGCGGCGGAAAGCCGGCTCGACTCGATGCAGGTGATCGACCAGATCAACGCCGCCCGCGAGGCCGGCTGTCCAGGGTTCGCCCTCTTCGACCTCGACACCACGTTGCGGCAAGAAATCCTCCCGATCCTCCGTCTCGGCATGACCCGCCCGTAAGCGCCTGACCGAATGTGTATGGTTGGAATAGCGGGTAGTAGCCCCGTCGCGGCTGGGTTCCCGGGGAGGGGCGCGCCCCGTCGCGACCAATCCAACGATTTGTGAGGATCATGTTCACGCGAGAACAGACGCGACGGAGCGCGTCCAAAATATAAAAACGACAACAAGAACAACAAAAGATTTTTGTGGGGATTTGTGTCAATTTGTGGTTTATTTATTTTCCTAGTCCCGTTTTTACCGATTGTACGATTCGCGGATGCGCCCCCGCACGACAGACGACATCCGACAGCCGCCACTCGGTCGCGACGGGGCGCGACCCTCCCGCCCTTTCCTCCGCGTCCTACGTCCTGCGGAGCGCCCGGCCGATCAAGATCAGCACCGTGTAGATTTCAAGGCGGCCCGCGATCATCACGAAGGAATACCACCATTTCACCGCCCAGTGAAGGGACGCGAACGTCTCCGACGGTCCGAGGGTTCCAAAGGCGGGACCCACGTTGCCGATCATGCTCATCGCCCCCGTGACGGCCTCCAGTAACCCCAGCCCCGAAAGCGCCCCCACAAACGCGGTCGCCGCCACCAACAGCAGGTACACGAAAAGGAACGACGCCACCAGCGGCACAAACTCTTCCCTTCCCGCCATCGCGTTCAAGCGCAGCGAGACGACCTCGTGCGGATGAAGGAGACGGCGGAATTCGTTTTTGAGCTGTTTCCACAGGATCGCCCACCGAACCACCTTCACGCCGCCGGCCGTAGAACCCGAACAGCCGCCGATCATAAAGAGCACGAACAAGACCGCCTGTGCGCCCGGCAACCAGCGCGCATAGTCGGCCGTGGCGAAGCCGGTGGTGGACACGATCGACGCCACCTGAAAAGCCGAATACCGGAGAGACCGCGCGATGTCGCCGTATTCCGGGAGTTCGATCAGCGTCACGGCGCCCACCGCCACGGCCACCACGAGCAGGAAACCGCGCAACTCGGTATCCAGGAACACCTCGCGGAGACGGAAGGTGACAAGATGGAAATAGAGCGTGAAGTTCACGGAGGCCAGCAGCATGAACACCGTACACGTCCAGTCCACGGCGGCACAGTTGAAGTGCGCCACGCTGTCGTTGTACGTGGAGAAACCGCCCGTCCCCATCGTGGAGAATGCGTGGCACAGCGCGTCGAACCACGGCATCCCGAAATGGTGCAGCAGGAGCGTCTGCGTGAGGGTGAAAAAGAAATAGACACACCAGAGCGTCTTCGCCGTGGTGGCGATGCGCGACGTGAGTTTCCCCTTCTCCGGGCCGGTCGTCTCCGCCTTGATCATGCGGAAACCGCCCACCCCAAGCAGCGGGATCAACGCCACCGCGAGCGCGATCACGCCCATCCCGCCCAGCCAGTGCGTCTGGCATCGCCACAGGTTCACGCTTCTGGGCAGCGCCTCCACATCCGTCATCACCGTCGCGCCGGTGGTGGTGAACCCGCTCACGCTCTCGAACACGGCGTCGGTAAAGCTGGGGGCCGCACCGCTTAGGTAGAACGGCAGCGCGCCGAAAAGCCCGATAACGATCCAGATTCCCCCCACCACCAGGAACGCGCCCTCCACGCTGACGGGCTTCACGCCTCCCTTCCGCCGATACCAGAACGCCAGCGCCGTCGCCCAGCTCGCCGCCATCGGCACGCCGAACGCGATCGCGGCGCGTTCCTCGCCGTGCAGACACCCCACTGCGAACGGCAGCAGCAGCGCCGCCCCCACGATACCGAGCATGTAGGAAAAGATGCGGATTACCGAGAATGACATATCCTCACGCCTTTCCGCAGAGACTTTCGAGAACCCGCTTGTCGGAAGAGCGTGTGACGAGCGTCACGCAGTCGCCCCCGGCGAGCACGGTGTTTCCGTGCGGAATCTCCGTCTTTCTGCCCGAATCGCGCAACAGCAGCAGCCATTCGCCGGAGCGCGCGATTTCCTGGACAGGCTTGCCGACGAACGGACTATCCTCCGAAACCACGCACTGCACCACCTCGAAGCGCTGCCGGCACACGGTATGCACCGACAGCACATTCCGCCCGCGCAGACGGCTCAACACGGCGTCTACCACCGTTCCCCGCATCGGCACCGCCACGTCTATCCCCAGCCGCGAGGCAACATCGTTGAATTTGGAACTGGACGTGAGGGCGATGACCTTCGAGACGCCGAGCGACTTCATATACGAGGCCACGATCAGGTTACGGTCGTAGTTCCCCGAGACCGCCACCAGCGCATCCGCCTCGTCGAG
>JAGAEL010000024.1 GCA_017613085.1 Kiritimatiellia bacterium
GAGGCGGCGCAGAACCTCGGCGCCGACGGCTGGACGCGCTTCCGGCGCATCACGCTGCCCCTGCTCGCGCCGGGGCTTTTCGCCGGCGGCACGCTCGTGTTCATCGCCTGTTTCACGGAACTCGGCACCCCGCTCATCCTGAACTACACGCGGTGTGCGGCGGTGCAGATCTACGACGAACTCAAAGAAATCAGCGGAAGTCCCTTCCCCTACGCGCTCGTGACGGTCGTGCTAGGCGCGAACGTGTTGTTGTACGCGCTCGGCAAACGCCTTTTCGGCGGACGCGCCTACGCCATGCAGTCGAAAGCCACGACGCGCCACGTGCCGAAACAAGCGACGGGCGTGAAGGGCATACTCGTCGCGCTGCCGTTCGCGCTGGTCGTTTTCTTCGCGCTGCTGCCGCACATCGGCGTGGTTCTGACCAGTTTCTCGCAACCCGGCTCGTGGTACCAGACCGTCCTGCCGCGTGTGTTCACGGGGGCGAACTACGCGGAGGCGCTGGGGCACGGGATGACCATCAACGGAATCCGCAACAGCCTGATCTTCTCGGCGCTCGCGGTAGGCGTGAACATCCTGCTCGGCATCGGCGTCGCCTGGGTCGTGGTACGGTCGCGCCTCCGGTTCCGGGGCGTCCTGGACGGGCTGGCGATGATCCCGCTCGCCGTACCGGGACTGGTGATGGCGTTCGGGTTCATCTCCGTCAGCACCTGGCTGGCGGAACTGCCCGCCGTAAAGGCGCATCCCGCGTTCGCGTCGCTCGTGGACGTCCGCGTGAACCCGACGCTCTTCCTGGTGATCGCCTACGCCGTGCGGCGTCTGCCGTATATGGTGCGCGCGGCGTGCGCGGGACTGGAACAGACCTCCGTCTCGCTGGAAGAGGCGGCCGCCAACCTCGGTGCGCCGCCCTCCGTCACGTTGCGCCGCGTCACCCTGCCGCTGATCGCCGCGAACCTGGTCGCGGGGACGCTGCTGGTATTCGCCTTCAGTATGCTGGAAGTCTCCGACAGCCTGATGCTCGCGCAAAAGATGCAATACTACCCGATCACCAAAACCATCTTCGAGCTTTTCCAACTGGTCGGCACAGGACGCTTCCTCGCCTCCGCGCTCGGCGTCTGGGCGATGGCCTTCCTGATTGTGACGCTCGTCGGAAGCAGCGTCCTGCTCGGCAAGAAACTCGGCACCCTCTTCCGCGCCTAGTGGTTTGGCAGAGCAGATGACGATCCATTGGCTTCCGGTTGCAGGAAACGGCAGGCGGTGATGGAGACGGCCTTGCCGGATTCGCGATCCAGTTCAAGGACGGCGCCTTCCAGTTTGCTCGGGCCGCGCGCGATTTCAAACCGGGCGGGGATGCCGGTGGTGAATTTCTTCAACACCGGAACCGGGTCGCGTCCCAGCACGGAATACGCGGGGCCGGTCATGCCGAGGTCGGTCAGATACGCCGTCCCCTTCGGGAGGATGGCCGCGTCGCTGGTCTGGACGTGCGTATGGGTTCCGACGACAGCCGCGACACGGCCGTCGAGATAGTACCCCATGGCGATTTTCTCGGAGGTCGCCTCCGCATGGAAGTCCACGATGACGGGGATGTTCCTAGGCAGTCCCGCCAACACGCGATCGACCGTCTCGAAGGGGTTTTCCACCGGTCCCATGAACACCTGCCCCTGAAGGTTGACAACGTAAAACTGCATGAGCGGCGTCTGCACCAAGACGCTGCCGACACCGGGCGCGGCGGGAAGATAATTCGCGGGGCGGACAAGGTTCTTGATCTGCCCAATCGTCCCCTCCAGCTCCTTCTGTCCCCACGTGTGGTCGCCGAGCGTGAGCGCGTCCGCCCCCGCTTCGGTCAACTCCTTTGCCAAAGCGACGGTAATGCCGCTGCCTCCGGCGCAATTCTCCGCATTGGCGACGACGGCCTGGATTTCACCCCGCGCCTTCAAATCCTTGACGACTTCCCTGAACCAGTACCTGCCCGGACCGCCTACGATATCCCCCACTAACAAGATTTTCATGCGTGCCCTCCCTTTCCTAGATCCACATCATCCGGTCCAGCGACCGGTATTGAATCGCCTCTGAAACGTGTTCCGCCCGGATATCCCCGGATCCCGCCATGTCGGCAATCGTCCGCGCCACCTTGACGATACGGTTATAGGCGCGGGCGCTGAAGTTCAACTCGCTCATCGCCATCTTCAACAGGTCTTGCGCCGCACTGTCCAAAGGACAGAACTTTTGAAGGTCGCGCGCCGACATCTCCGCATTGCAGTTCACGTTGCGGAGCGAATGGAAACGTTCTCGCTGCAACCGGCGGCAGGCGACGACGCGGGCGCGGATCTCGGCAGAACTCTCGCCCTTCTGCAACGAGCTCAACTCGGAAAACTTGACGGGCGGCACCTCGATGTGCATATCGATACGGTCGAGCAACGGACCGGAAACCTTGCCCCGGTACTGCTGGATCTTCTGCGCACTGCAGCGACATTCGCGCTGCGGATCGCCCGAATACCCGCAGGGACAGGGGTTCATCGCGGCGACCAGCATGAACTTGGAGGGAAAGTCGAGCGACGCGGCGGCGCGCGAGATCGTGACGTGCCCATCCTCTAGGGGCTGGCGGAGCACCTCCAGGACATTCCGGTGGAATTCAGGAAGCTCGTCCAGGAACAACACCCCGCGATGGGCAAGGCTGACTTCGCCGGGAAGCGGGTGTGCGCCGCCGCCGAGCAGCCCCGCATCGGAAATCGTATGGTGGGGTGCGCGGAAAGGACGCTGGAACACCAATGCCTGATGGCTCTTGAGGGTGCCGGCGATACTGTGGATGCGCGTCGCCTCCAACGCCTCGTCGAGGGTCATTTCCGGAAGGATTGTCGGGATGCGGCGGGCCAGCATCGTCTTCCCCGCGCCGGGCGATCCGATCATCAGGAGGTTGTGTCCTCCGCTGACGGCGATCTCGATGGCGCGTTTGGCGGATTCCTGCCCCTTGACATCGGAGAAATCTTCCGCATAACGGCGTTCGCGCGAAATCAACTCGTTGAGGTCGGCGCGGAACGGCTCGATCTTCGTCTTGCCGGCGAGGAAGTCCACCGCCTCCCGGAGCGTGCGCACGGGGAAGACGTCGATCCCTTCGGCGACGGCGGCCTCCTCCGCATTTTCGGCGGGGACGAGGATGCCGCGCTTCCCCAGGTCGCGCATCGCGAGCGTGACCGGCAGGACGCCCTGCACGCGGCGGACTTCCCCGCTCAACGCCAGTTCGCCGATCATGGCATAGTGCGAAAGGCCGGGCATCTTGGCGAGTTCGAGGGCGGAGATCAGTCCCACGGCGATCGGCAGGTCATAAACCGGGCCTTCCTTTTTGATGTCGGCGGGGGCGAGGTTGATGGTGATCTTCGGGAAGGTCTCGAAGCGGAAAGCGGAATTCCCGATAGCGGTCAACACGCGGTCTTTGCTCTCTTTGACGGCGGCATCCGGCAGCCCGACGAGCACAAACTTCGGATCGCCGAGACTACAGTTGATCTCCAACTCCACGGGATAGGCGTTTACCCCATAAACCGCCCCTGAATAGACACGTGCCAACATACTCTTCCCTTTCTCGCAGGAAAGTGTACGCCATCCCCCTCTCCCTTGTCAACGAAATCGAAACACCCGGTTCGGGCGCGGGCGCATCCGCGAAAGGAAATGTGTAGAACGTGTAGTTGTGGTTAAGACAAACGGATTTGTTCGCGGCTAACGCCGCTCACGGGAACGTGACCGGACAACCAATCTTATGTACGGGCGAGGGGTTGCGGCGGCGGGACAAATCGTCTATAATGACCGGCATGAAAACACTCTTGATGTTTGGCATGGCGGTGCTTGCGGCCATCCGGATTCTGGCGGGCGTTGCCGCAGTGTCTGAAGTTGACGGGTGCAAGGTGCTTGCAAACGGTTTGGCGCGGGTTGAGTTCGACGTCACAAACGGCACGTTCACCATCCGCGACGCGCAGGGCGGTGTGCGCCTTGCGGACGCCGGCGTAGGTGCGACGGGCGTGAAGCGCGGCGCGGCGTTCAAGGCGAAGACGGACGAGGTACACGA
>JAGAEL010000025.1 GCA_017613085.1 Kiritimatiellia bacterium
AACCACGACCAGCTCCAGCAGGGAGAAACCGCTGCGCCCCTGCGCCTTTCGGTTGACGTTAGAACTCATCTCGTTCCCCCTCGTCCGTGTCGTTTCGGTTCAGGAACAGCACCAGGTCGTCGCCGCGCATCGTCCGGTCGTCGCCGTCGCACAGCCCCGCCTGACGGCAAAGGAGGCGAACACGTTTGTCCAGCCAGTTCCCGGCAACGGCACGCCACTCGTTCGTGCCGTTGGAACCGAAACAAGGCGTGGAGAGCCGTCCGTCCGGTCCGGCGGAGACGAGGCGGGCGTAGCGGAAACGGACTTCATCCGGGACGTTCGTCGTCGTCGAAGCGGAAAACGCCTGCGCGGGCGGGATTTGCAAGACGTACGGGTTGCCCCAGGAATCCAACAACGCGGGTTCGCCGGGGAATCCGTAGACCGAACAACCGTTCACGCCGTGTTCGATGTCGGAGGGAAGCCGGAGACCGGCGACATCGGGGTAAAACCCGCGCCCGATCGCGGCCGGGAACGCACCGACGGAGAGCATTTTCACGTAAGGGCCGCGCCAGCCGCGCCCGGCAGCGGAATCCCAACCGGTGAACGCACCGGACGCCGCGCACCCCGTAACCGAGCCGCGGGATTCACCGTCCACGCGGAATCCGCGCTGGCGGTCCGTCCCGTCCCGGACTTCGCCGTAGAGGTTGGTGGAAATCAAAAGGTTCGCGATGCGCAGATAGCCGAGCGAAAAGCCGGGAATCCCGCGCATATCGTGGAGATAACCGTTTTCAGGGGAGACGAACGCCTCGCGGATTACCGCCATGTCGTGTTCCGCCGCCGTAATCCGAGCCTGATCCACGACACGGGAGACGCGGTTGACCGCGAAAACGGCCACGATTCCCAGAACGGCGACCACAATCGCCAATTCCAGCAATGAAAACCCTCCAAAACGCTGTTTCTTTCCATCCATCTATTTAATAAACGCCCATTCCCCTCCCAAGGTTCATTCGGGGATTTCGCTTGATTTATTCATGGTGTCTCACGCGGAGGCGCAGAGAGGGGGAGGGCGTAGTCCTTGAAGGCCGACGACGCAAACACCCCGCACAGCATCCAACCCGTTTTTCCCATCTCGTTTCTCCTTTCAAGATTGCCTGTTCTTCCCTATACTCATCTGCATGAGACTTCACTTCCATCACAGCGGCCGCCAGTTCTTCTTCGTCACCGTCGCCATCGAAGGGCGCGCAAAAATCCTGTCACGGCTTCTTGACGAGTCGCCGCTCCCGCCGCTGCTGCCGCACGGCGAGGCCGTGAAGGCCGCGCTGCTCTCCCTGCACGGGCTTTTCCCCTGCGCCACCGTCTCCGACTTCGTCATCATGCCGGACCACCTCCACTTCCTGCTCATCGTCAACTACGGGCTTGACCCCGCCTTCAACCCGCTCTGGGTCACGCACCGCCTCATGGATGCCGTGGAGGGGGCGTGGAAGGAACGGGGATACACCCCCGAACCCCTGCCTGATCAGGAAATGGAGGAACGACTGCGCCGCGCCGTGGAACAGGCCCGGCTCCGCCCGGACAACCTCACCGTAAGCCCACCGCCGACCGCCCCGCAGGGGTTCGGGGGCTCCGCCACCGTCCTTTCCCCTCGCTGGGACCGCCGCTGCTACCTTGAGCTGTCTTTCGACAGCCGCCAGCTCAAGGCCATCCGCCACTACATCCGCCTCAACCCCGCGCGGGCGCTCTGGAAAACGCGGCACCCCGACCGTTTTGTCCGCCATGCCGCCATCCGCCACCCGGTACTCGATACCGGCGGCGACTGGTCCGGTATGGGAAACCTCACCCTGCTCTCCTCCCCGTTCCTCCGCCACGTGCGGCTCACCCTGCGTAAGACGGCTGCGGAACACGCCGCCGAAATCGAGGCGATTCTGCAACAGGCTCGGAAAGGTTTCATACCCGTTTGCGGTTTCCTCTCGCCGGGCGAGAAGGAACTGCTCCGGCGGCTCAAGACGGAACCCTACGCACGGTTCATCCGCCTGGTGCCGTACGCCCTGCCGCCTCGCTACGATCCCTCCGCCGAAGACTCCCGCGAACTTGCCGCCGACCGCCTGCTTATCCTCAGCCCCTTTCCGCCCGGCACGGACGAAAACCCCGAAACGTTCCGATCCCGGTGTCTGCGGATGAACGACCTTGCCGCCGCGCTGTGCGCCAAATCCCGTTCGCTCCAGACGGAGCGGGGATAACCCCCTTCGTTCATTTCCGCTTCGTATTTGCAAAATCCCCCTTGACAAACGGGGATTAGAGGGGTATGTTGATTTGCGAACGGTTCGCAAATTGGAGAAGGGAATGGGTAAATACGCGACACATCAGCGGGAGACGCTTCTGGGATACCTCCGGAAACACGTCGATGAAGCCTTGTCGGCGCGGCAAATCGCCGATGAATTGCGCGGCGCGGGGATCAGCCAGAGCGCCGTCTACCGCAATCTCGCCGCGCTGGAGGCGGAAGGCTGCCTCCGTCGCCGCGTTGTTCCGGAGAGTACCGAGATTTGCTACCAGTTCGCAGATTCCGATTGCGCCGGAAAGCTCCACCTCTCTTGCACCAGTTGCGGCAAGACGTTCCATGTGGACGCGGGCGTGACGGAACAGCTCGCCAGCCTTGTCGCGCATGAAAAGGAGTTCACGCTCGACCGTTTCGAAACGGTGCTTTACGGGAAATGCCGGTCGTGTTCCAAGGCGCGCGGAAAGGGGAAAACGGCGAAATGAGCAAATGTTTTCTCCTCGCGGCCTTTACCGCCTGGTTCTCCGTCTCGGCGTATGCGGAGCCCATTCCCGCCCAGCCACCCTCCGGCGGCTTGACCGTCACGGCAACGCTTTTCCCGGTATTCGACTGGGCTCGCCAGATCGCCGGCGATAAGGCGAAGTCGATCCATCTGCTGCTCGACAGCGGGGTGGATCTCCATAGCTACCAGCCGTCGGCGGGCGATATCGTCAAAATTCTTTCCAGCGACATTTTCCTGTACGTAGGGGGGACGTCGGACGCATGGGTGGAGGATTTGTTTGCGCGGAACGCCAAAACCAAAGTCCGCGCCGTCAACCTGTTGAACCTGTTGGGCGGAGCGGTCAAGACGGAAACGCACGTCGGAGAGGAACACCACCACGGGGAGGAAGGGCCGGAACGGGATGAACACGTCTGGCTCTCCCTCCGCCACGCCCAGACGGTCTGCACCCGCCTTGCGGAACTGTTCGCGGAACTCGATCCCGTGAACGCGACGGCGTACAAGGCGCGTTCCGCCTCCTATCTCGGTGAATTGCACACGCTGGACGAAGCCTACAAGGCGACCTTCGCGGCCGCGTCGCGCAAGGTTTTGTTGTTCGGCGACCGTTTCCCGTTTCGTTACCTGGCGGACGACTACGGATTGACGTGTTACGCCGCGTTCCCCGGCTGTTCGTCCGAAACGGCGGCGAGTTTCAAGACCATCGTCTCCCTCTCGAAACAGATGGATGAACTAGACCTTCCCGCGATTTTCATCCTCGAAGGTTCGTCCAGCCAAATCGCCCAGACCGTCCTCCGCAACACCAAACGCCCGAACCGCCCGATCCTCACGCTGGACTCCATGCAGGGAACCGCGAAAGAGGATATCGAACGAGGCGCCACCTATCTGGGCATCATGCGCCAAAACCTGGAAACCCTGAAGAAGGCGGTCAAGTAGTCCCATGTCCTTGCTCTCGTGCCACAACCTCTCCGTCGGATACGGCGGCGTGAAAATCCTCGAAGACCTGAACTTCTCGGTCGAACGGGGCGATTACCTGTGCATCCTCGGCGAAAACGGGGCGGGGAAAAGCACGTTGATGAAAACGCTGCTCCAGCTCATCCCGCCGGAGGGCGGGACGATCGAGACGGGCGACGGTTTCAAGCGCGACGAGCTGGGGTACCTGCCCCAGCAGTCGGCGATCCAGCGCGACTTCCCAGCGTCCGTCCGCGAAGTCGTGCTTTCCGGCTGCCTGAACCGCTGCGGATGGCGACCGTTCTATTCGCTGCGCGAAAAGGCGCTCGCCCGCCGGAACATGGAGCGCATGGAGATCCTGCCGCTGGAAAAACGGTGTTACCGCGAACTTTCCGGGGGACAGCAACAGCGCGTCTTGTTGGCGCGCGCACTCTGCGCGACCAAAAAAATGCTCTTGCTCGATGAACCCGTCGCCGGTCTCGACCCCGCCATGCAGGTTTCGATGTACCGCGTGATCGAGGAGTTGAACAAGGAAGACCGGATCACCATCCTGATGGTGTCGCACGATTTCGAGGCCGCCCTGACCTATGCGACCCACATCCTCCACATCGCGCGCGGAGGCTCGTTCTTTGGAACGGTGGCGGCCTATCGGGCCAGCGCGTTCGCCCGCTCGTTCGCGTGCCGGAGGGGGGAGGCATAATGGACCAGATTTGCCAATACCTGAGTTTCCCGTTTGTGCGGTACGCCCTGATCGTGGGCGTCCTGGTTTCGCTTTGTTCCTCGCTGCTCGGCGTGACGCTCGTGCTGAAGCGGTTCTCGTTTATCGGGGACGGGCTTTCGCACGTCGCATTCTTCGCGATGGCGGTCGCCGCCGTACTGCGGTTCACGAACAACATGCCGGTCATCCTCCTCGTCACCACGCTTGCGGCGGTCCTCGTGTTGAGCGGGGGACAGAGGATGAAACTCAAAGGCGACGCCATGATCGCGATGCTCTCGGTCGGCGCGCTCGCGCTCGGTTACCTCTTGATGAACCTGTTCGCCAAGACCTCGAACCTGTCGGGGGACGTCTGCGGGACGCTCTTCGGTTCGACCTCGATCCTCACGCTCGGACCGGATCAAGTCTGGCTCTGCGTCGGCCTCTCCGGCGCGGTCCTCGCCTTCTTCCTTTTCTTCTACCACAAAATCTTCGCCGTGACGTTCGACGAAGACTTCGCACAGGCGACCGGTGTGCGCGCCCGCGCCTACAACCAGATGCTCGCGGTGATTATCGCGGTGATTATCGTGCTGGCGATGAACCTGGTCGGCGCCCTGCTCATCTCCGCGTTGATCGTCTTTCCCGCTCTCTCCGCGATGCGCGTCTTCAAAAGTTTCCGCAGCGTACTGATCTGTTCGGCGGCGATTTCCGTCGCCTGTTCGCTCGCCGGCATCCTGGCATCGATTCTGTGGGACACCCCGGTCGGACCGACCATCGTGGCGGCGGACATCGCGGTGTTTGGGTTCTTCTCGCTGGCAGGAACGAGCGCGAAGCGTAACGGGTAGACCGCTCTACTTGCCGTCCGGGAGGCCGGGATACGCAAGCATAACGAAACCGTGTATCGAACCAAACCGGGCAGGATCGTAAAGCGACCATACCACCTTTCCCGCCCCGTCGAATTCCAAAAGCTGCCATCCGCGCTTGGAATCGCCGGCACCGTGTCCAGTCCAGTTGGCGACGAGGACATGGCCGTTCGCAAGTTCCTTCACCGAAGCGAAGAAATACCCCTTCTTCCCTTCTTCGACCGGGGCGGGCCACACCTTCTCCACCTTCCCGTCTGCCGCGAAACGCACAAGTTCTGCGGCATAGCCGGCACCGGTCCAGTAGCCCTTCCCGTCCAACGACGTGACGGCATGGTACATATTGCGACTGTGCGGCATCGCAAAATGTTTCATCTCCGAAACTTCCGCGTCCCGGTCCTCTTCGGGGATGCGTACACGGGAAAACCCTTTCTCGTGAGCGATCAACGCTTCCTTCCCTCCCGGCAGAAGGGTCATCGTACGGGAGTTGACGATGCCGGAGCAGGTATAGGTCGCCACAGGCTTGCGGTCTTTCGAAAACTTCCGCAACAACACGGCGTGTATTTTGGGCGCACCTTTCTTACCACGCGGATTGACGCAGAAGAGGAACCCGCCGTCGGGCAACGAACTGACGGCGGAAATGCCGGCGAGGGAGGGATGGCGGAATTCATCCACGTCACGGCGTTCGTCCATATCGACCACCTTGAAGCCGTTGCGGCACACGTACCGGTAACGCCCGATCTTCCCGGGGACAACGAGTCCGACCCGCTGGATGTCCCACGTGGTCTTCTCCGCGTTCACAAAGAAACATTTGGCGGGGTCAGTCGAATCGTAGTAGTGGATGCGCCCGCGAGACTCGTCGGAGAGGACGAGCCGCCGCGCCGGTTCGGCCCCCGAGACCGCAGACGCGACGGCGAACGCCGCGCAGAACACCGCCCTCAAGGCAACCGTAATCCGTTTTCTCCCGTGTGTCATCATCATCTTCACTTCCTTTTCACGAACCTCTCACGCACCGCGAAGGTTCGCACGTTGTTCGCGTTTCCATTCGAGGAAACAGTCGTTGGCGATGGCCTCGCGCATCTCGCGCATGAACGCCATGTACAAGTGGAGGTTATGGAGCGTCAGGAGGCGGACGCCGAGAATCTCCCCGACGTGGACGAGGTGGCGGACGTACGCGCGGGAGAAGTTGCGGCAACAGTAACAGTCGCACCCTTCTTCCACCGGACGGAGGTCGTCCTTCCAACGCCCCGCCTTGACCGGATACTGCCCGTGGCGCGTATATGCCGTCCCGTGGCGGGCGACGCGCGTCGGGCAGACGCAGTCGAACATATCGACGCCCATCGCGACACACTCCGCCATCTGCACGAGGTCGCCCAGCCCCATCACGTAACGCGGCTTTTCGCGGGGCAGCCACTTCACGCTGTTTTCGACGGCGGGATACATTTCGGCTTCCGGCTCCCCCACGGAGACGCCGCCGACGGCGTAACCGTCGAAACCGATGGAGACCAGTTCTTTCGCGCAGTGTTCACGGAGCGCGGGATACATCCCGCCCTGGACGATCGCGAAGCGGAGTTGTCCGGGCGCCCTCTCCTGTTCAAGGCTCGCCGCCTCCCACGCGAGCGTCTGTTTGACGGAACGCGCGGCATACGCCTCGTCGCACGGATAGGGCATACACTCGTCGAAGCACATCGCGATGTCGCTTCCGAGGATCCGCTGCACGTACATGGACTCCTTCGGCCCCAACAGGAACTTCGCGCCGTCGATGTGCGAACGGAACTCCACGCCCTCCGGCTTGATCTTGCGCAAGTTGGTGAGGCTGAAAACCTGGAAGCCGCCGCTGTCGGTCAGGATAGGGCGTTCCCAATGCATGAAACGGTGAAGCCCGCCGCACGTCTCCATGACCTCCATGCCGGGGCGGAGCATCAAATGGTAGGTGTTGCCGAGGATGACGGAGGCATCCGCCTCCAGCAGGTCGCGCGGCTCGACGGCCTTGACCGTGGCCTGCGTCCCGACGGGCATGAAGACGGGCGTGTCGATCGCGCCGTGGGCTGTCCAGAGACGCCCCGTCCGCGCACCGCTGTGCGCGTCTTCATGCAAGACTTCGAATGTGCCGGGGACAGGCGTCAATTCGCCCCCTCCGCACGGGAGGCATCCTTCTCGCGGATCGCGACGTGACGGATCTTGCCGCTGATGGTCTTGGGCAGCTCCTTCACGAACTCGATGACGCGGGGATACTTGTACGGCGCGGTGACGCGCTTGACATGGTTCTGCAATTCCTTGATCAACGCCTCGGACGGCTCGTAGCCGCGAGAAAGGACGATGGTCGCCTTGACGACCTGGCCGCGCACGGGATCCGGCACGCCGGTGATGGCGCACTCGGTGACGGCGGGATGTTCCATCAACGCGCTCTCCACCTCGAACGGCCCGATACGGTAGCCGGAGGATTTGATCACGTCGTCGGCACGCCCGACAAACCAGAAGTAGCCGTCCTCGTCGCGCCACACGACGTCGCCGGTGTGGTAGACTCCGTCACGCCACTGGCGTTCGGTCAGTTCGGGCGCACGGTAGTATTCCATGAACAACCCGGCGGGGCGATGCCGGTCCGTGCGGATGCAGAGCTGGCCTTCCGCCCCGGCCTCGCAAGGATGGTCGTCCGCGTCCATCACGACGAGATCGTATTCGGGCGAGGCGATCCCCATCGAACCGGGGCGCGGGGGAATCCACGGCGGATTCAGCGTGAGCGGCGCGGTCTCCGTCTGCCCGAACGCCTCGTAGATGCGGTGTCCGGTCGCCCGTTGAAACTGAAGGAACACTTCCGGATTCAACGCCTCGCCCGCCGTCGTGCAATGGACGACGCTCGACCAGTCGTACTGCGTGAGGTCTTCCTGAATGAGGAAGCGGTAAACGGTCGGCGGTGCGCAGAAGGTTGTTACCTTGTATTTCTCGATCACGCGCAGAAGGTTTTGCGGATGGAAACGCTCCATGTCGTAGATCATAAGCGCGGATCCGCACATCCATTGCCCGTAGATCTTGCCCCAGGCGGCCTTGCCCCAGCCGGTTTCCGCCACGGTGAGGTGCAACCCGCCGGGCTTGCAGCACTGCCAGAACTTCGCGGTGATGATGTGGCCGAGCGGATAGAGCATACTGTGCGCGACCATCTTCGGCATACCGCTCGTGCCGGAGGTGAAATAGAGCAGCATCATGTCCTTCGCGGTGGTGCCGCGCACGCAACGCGCCTCGTCGAGCGTCGCGGGTTCGGCGGCCATGAGCGCGTTGAAGTCGAGCCAGCCCTCCGCGCCGTTGTGGCGGACGAGCGCGCGCAGCGGGATCTCCACCTGCGTCGCCGCCTCTTCGACCGCCTCGCGGATGGAGTCTTCGTTGACGACGACCAGCATCTTGATGCTGCCGGCCTGGACGCGGTACGTGATGTCGTGCGCCTTCAGGAGGTTGGTCGCGGGAATCGCGACCGCGCCGATTTTGCACAACCCCATCAACGCGAACCAGTACTCGTACCGGCGCTTGAGGAGCAGCATCACCTTGTCGCCCCGCCGGATGCCCAGCCGCCAGAAGGCGTTGGCCGCGCGGTTGCTCCAGTCGCGGACGTCGGCCATGGTGAAGGTATGCTCCTCGCCTTCGTCGTTGCACCACTGCATCGCGATGCGGCCGGGATCTTCCGCCGCGATCTTGTCCACCACGTCGAACGCGAAGTTGAACGTCTCCGGCGGATGGATACGGCAATGTTCTTTGAACGCCTCAACGGACGTGAAATCGTCCTGTTCCAACCAAGGTAATTTCATGATGCCCTCTCTGCCCCGTTACGCCGTGATGATCGCAAGAAACTTCGCCGGCCCATCGCCGAGCGTCTGCATGCCGTGCGGTTTCGTCGCGTCGAAATAAATGCTGTCGCCCGTGTCAAGGTCGATCTCCTTCCCGTCCACCGTGAGGCGCATCCGCCCGGAAAGGACGTAGTTGAACTCCTGTCCGGGATGCGTGTTCAGGTGCAGCCCCTTCAGGGAGGGTTCGACGGTGACGATATACGGCTCCATCTTCTTTCCGGAGAAGAGGACGCTCAACGCCTCGTAGTGGTAGACGTTGCGGCGTTCGACAACCGCGCCCTCGCCCTTGCGCGTGACGCGGAAGACGTGCGCGTGGGCGTCGCCCCCCGTGAGGATCGCCGTCGGATCGACTTTGTACAGCGACGCCAGAATCGAGACGGTACTCATCGGCACATCGAGTTCGCCGTTTTCATACCGGACGTAATCGTCCAAGGGAATACCCGTCCGCCGGGCGACTTCCTCGGCACTGAAATCGGAGGCGTCGCGCAACCCGCGCACCCGCTCCGCAATCGATTTTCTCTGGTTCTCCATCTCTGACTCCGTTCTTTTTACGTGAAAGCGGACGGGAAGCTTACTCCCTTTCCCCTTCTAGTTCCAGCAAAAACGTTACCGCCCCGTTTTCCGTTCCGCCGCGAGGATGGCGAACATTTCGCCGGAGGTCTGGCATTTTTCGAGCGCCGCGACGTTCGCCTCGTCTTGCAGAACGCCGCTCACCGCGCTGATGAACTCCAGGTAGGGCGTGGGGGCGTCCGCCGGACTGAGCGTCAGGACGATCACCCGCGACGGTGTGCCGTCCGGCGCGCCGAACGCCACCCCCTCGGGATGAACCCCGACCGCGCAGACAAGGCGTTCGACCTCCGCCGTGCGCGCATGGGGGCAGGCAATCCCGCTATGCACGGCGGTGGACATCGCCGCCTCGCGCTGGAGAATCTGGGCATACGTCCCGCCGATGCTGTGGATGACGCCCTGTTCGACGAGGATCATCAGCAGTTCGCGGATACACGCCTCGCGCGTCTTGCCCCGGAGGTGCGGGATCATCGTGTCCGGCGAAAGGACGTCTTGCAGGATCTTCCGGCGCGACGCGCCTCCTTCCGGCGCCCCCGCGTGTTCCCCTCCGTCCCGGCGGAAAGGTTTGTGCAGTTCGTCCAACGCCTGTTCCAGCGCGAGGACGGATTCGTCCACCATCAAGTCCAGCACGGGGCGGGCGTCTTCCGGAATCGCGATCTGCAATTCCTCGCCCCGGTGCAGCAGACGCACGGCCAGGTCGTTCTTCCGCGCCAGGCAGAGGTTGCGGTCGTTATCCAGCGTCGAGGTGAAGAACCCCTCGTGCCGCAAGCCGACACGGAGCGAATAGGCGAGCGCCCCGGCAACCCCGGCGTTCGGGAAATGGAAGGAAAGGACCCGCGATTCGGGGGACGCCTGAACCAGTTTCCGCAACAGGAGGGAGACCGCCGTCGCCAGGATCACCAACCCCGCCGCGCCCGCACTGTACACCGGCCGCGAAACCGCGTCGCACAGCAAAGCCGTCCCTGCGGCCAACAGCGCGAGCCCGCCCTTCCCCGTCAGCGCAAGTCCCGTCAACGCCGCCTCCGGGAGCGGCGTCTTCCCCGTCCGCGAAACGAGCAGCGTCACGACCACTTTCGCCAGCGCCGTCGCCAGCAGGAAGGTCAACACCGC
>JAGAEL010000026.1 GCA_017613085.1 Kiritimatiellia bacterium
CGCGGCGGACAGCAGGGACAGGGACGTCCCGGGATGTCCCCGCGTGGCCAGCAGCAGGGGGGGCGCGGCGCGTTCCCGCAGCGCGGCCCCGTCCCGCAGGGGGCTAACGCCGGAACGGATCCGGTGAACGACCACGTCATCCCGTTGCGCGGCGCCGTGGTGGTGAAGGATTTCGCGGAGAAGCTGGGCGTCCGCCCGAACCGGCTGATCGCCGACTTGATGCAGTTGAACATTCTCGCCTCCATCAACCAGCGTATCGAAATCGACGTCGCGACGCGGATCGCCGAGAAATACGGGTTCAAGGTCGAGTTGGAACGCCAGAAGCGTTCAACCGAGCGCAAGCCGATCCTGCGCAGCGAGGATGCCGACGACGCGATTCCCGAGGACAAGCCCGAAGAGATGGTTCCCCGGCCCCCGGTCGTCACCTTCCTGGGACACGTTGACCACGGCAAGACGTCGTTGATGGACCGTATCCGCAAGACCCACGTCGCCGCCGGCGAGGCGGGCGGTATCACCCAGGCCATCAGCGCGTATTCGGTGGAAATCAACGACCGCACGATCACCTTCCTGGACACGCCCGGACACGCGGCGTTCTCCGCGATGCGGATGCGCGGCGCGAACATGACGGATATCGCCGTCATCGTCATCGCGGCGGACGACGGCATCATGCCGCAGACGAAGGAGGCGATCGCCGATGCCCGCCAGGCGGGCGTCCAGATCATGGTCGCCATTAACAAGTGCGATCTTCCCAACGCCAAGCCCGACCGCGTCCGCCAGATGCTCCAGGGTGAAAACCTCACGCCGGAAGAGTGGGGCGGCGACATCATCTGCTGCGAGGTTTCCGCGCTGACCGGCGATGGCATCGACCATCTTCTGGAGATGATCCTCCTCCAGGCCGATATGCTGGAACTGCAGGCGAACCCGAACCGCCGCGCCGACGGGTACGTCATCGAGGCGGAACTGGAACAGGGGCTCGGGCCGACGGCCGCGATGCTCGTTTCCGGCGGCACCCTGAAGGTCGGCGACATCCTCCTCTGCGGTCAGTACTTCGGGAAAGTCCGCGCCTTGATCGACGACAAGGGGCACCGCGTGAAATCGGTCGGTCCCGCGATGGCGGCGAAGTGTATGGGGCTTTCCGGCGTGCCGGAGGCCGGCGCCGCGTTCCGCGTGATGCTCGACGAAAAACGCGCCCGCGCGCTTGCCGAAAAGGCGGCCGAGGAGTTGAAGCAGGAGAAGCTTTCGATGACCTCGAAGGTGGCTTCGCTCGACGACCTCATCAACAAGATGAAGGACGGCGAGAAGCGCCAGTTGTCCGTGATCATCAAAGCGGATACCCAAGGTTCCGCCGAGGCGATCAACGAGGCGTTGCGCGGCATTGTCAGCCAGAAGGTCTCCCTCTCCATCCTCTACGCCGCCGTCGGCAACGTCTGCGAAACGGACGTCAACAACGCGGCGGCCGGCAAGTCGATCATCGTCGGCTTCAACATCGGGTGCGAGTCCGGCGTGCAGCAGAAGGCCCGCCACGACGCCGTGCGGATCAACACGTTCCGTATCATCTACGAGTTGATCGACCATGTGAAGAAGTGTATGCTCGACCTTCTCCCGCCGGAGTACAAGGAAGTCGTCAGGGGCCACGCCTATGTCAAGGCGGTGTTCGACATCGGCAAGCTTGGCCGCGTGGCCGGCTGCCAGATGAAGGACGGTGTGCTCAAGGCCAAGGGGCGTTACCGTATTTTCCGCAACAAGGAGAAGCTGTGGGAGGGGCGGCTCGCCTCGCTCAAGCACTTCCAGAACGAGGTCTCCGAAGTAACCGGTTCGCAGGAGTGCGGTATCCACTTCAACGGTTTCGAGGGATTCCAGCCTGACGACGTAATCGAGTGCTACGAGCAGGAAGAACTGCCTCGTTCGCTGTAAGGGGGGGGGTATGAAACGAATCGGATTGCTTCTCGCGGCGTTTGCGTCCGCGACGACTGGGTTTGCTGTCGATGGACTCGGATTTCCGCAGCCGGGGGCGGAGAAGACGCTTCGCGCCGACTTCAAGGCGCCGCCTCCCGGTTACGGCGAGGTCCCGTTCTGGTGGTGGAGCGGAAGGGAGCCGCTGAACAAGGAACGGTTGCTCGAACAGATCGAGGAACTGCACAAGGCCGGGATTGCCGGTGTGCAAGTCAACTATGCCCATTATCGCACGGGGACGCGTCCGACACAGGATAGCGTTCCCGCTCTTTTTTCCGATGCCTGGTGGGAGGTTTTCTCCTTCGCCGCCCGTGAGTGCGCCAAGCGCAAGATGGGCATCTCGCTCTCCAACTACACCCTTGACTTCCCGGAGGCCGATAACCTCTGGCGCAAGCTCGGCATCAGCACGCCGGACGTGCGGGCGAAAGAACTTGCCATGCGGACAAAGGCTTTCGCGGGCGGGAAGGTGCCCGATTTCGGCCCTGATGCCGTGGCGGTGATTGCCCGTCGTGACGGCGGCGACGTTTCGGTTCTGCCTGTCGGCGGAAACGCCGCCACGCTCCCGTCGGGGAAATGGACGCTCTATGTCTTTACCGCTACGCCGCACGCGCGCACGCTCGATCCGCTCAATGCGGAATCCGGGCGTCGGGTCGTGGAAAGGTTCTTCAATCCGTTTATCGAGAAGGTTCCGGAGGAGGCGCGCGGGGCGCTTAATTATTTCTTCCAGGATGAGCTGATCCTCTCACGCGACATCCTCTGGCTGTGGTCGCCGGATTTCGCCGATGAGTTCAAGAAGCGGAAGCATTACGACATCGTGCCGATGCTTCCGGCGCTCTTTACGGACTGGGGTCCCGACACCGCCAAGGTCCGTCTCGACATGAACGACGTGATGTCCGCCCTCTCCTGCGAGCGTTACTACAAGCCTATCTATGACTGGCACGCGAGCCGGGGGCTGATCTACGGGTGCGACCAGGCGACGCGCGGCCGTCATCCGATGAGCAAGTACATCGACTATATGCGCGTGATGAAATACTTCACCGCGCCCGGCTTCGACACGCCCGGACGTTCCGCCGACATCATCAAGAACAAGGTCGGCTCCTCCCTCGCGCACCTCTACCGTCGCCCGCGTGTGTGGCTTGAAGGCTACCATTCGCAGGGCTGGCAGGCATCCACCTCGACCATCTTCGACTCCACCTGCCATAACTACCTCTACGGCGCGAACCTGCTCAACCTGCACGGTCTCTACTACTCCACCTACGGCGGATGGTGGGAATGGGCTCCGCCGTGTTACCACTTCCGTATGCCGTACTGGACGTACATGAAGACGTTCCTCAAGTACTTCGAGCGGTTGAGCTACGTGTTGAGCCAAGGGGCGCACGTCTGCGACGTGGCGGTGGTGAATCCGCTTGAGCCGTGCGTCTATAACCGAAACAGGGGGAACGTTTCCGTCGGCGTGTCGCACGACATCGTGCGCCGCCTCGTCACCGAGGCGCAGACGGATGTCGATTTCATCGATGCCGATTCCCTCGTCCGCGCCGTTGTGAAGGACGGACGCCTCTGCGTTGCGGACGAAGCGTACCGTCTGGTGATTCTGCCCGATATGGTCGCGATCCGTGCTTCATCGTTGGAGAAGCTTGCAGCCTTCAAGAGAGCCGGCGGCGCGGTCGTATTCCTCGGTGAGACGCCGAAGTTCACCGACGCGCCCCACGGCGAAAAAGCGAAGGTGGATGCGCTGATCGCGGAGCTGACGGCGAACGGTCGCACGGGGGGCGTTACCCTCCCCGCCAAACTTTCCGACGCGCAGTTGAAGGCGCTTGCCGACTCCGTCGGCACACCCGATTTCCGTGCGCCCGATCAGGCGAAAGCGCTCCATCGCCGTATCGGCGGATATGACGTGTATTTCATCTGCGACCTCGCGGCGACCGGCGAATGTACCTTCCGCTCGCAGGGAACGCCGGAGTTGTGGAATCCGTGGGACGGTTCGCAGAAGGCGTTTAAGGATTTCAAACGCAACGCCGACGGCACGACGACCGTGCGCGTCGACGGCGACGGCGCACCGAAGCTCGTGGTGTTTGCGGGAGATACGGCAAGCGTACAACAACAAGAGGTGTCCCGTGCGGCGGGACTTGTCCCATCGTCGTATCTCACGCTTGACGGCGACTGGGACTTCACGCTGAAGCCGACGATGGACAACAAGTGGGGCGACTTCCGTCTGCCCGTGCGCGAACGCTACATCGGCGCGGAGATCCGTCGCGTGAGGATGCGGGGGGCGCAGGAACTCAATCTGCCCGAAACGATGACGGTTTCCTACGGGCCGCAGTTCATCGAGGTTGACGGACGGGACGAAGCCCGTCCCTCCCTCAAGCCGTTCCTCTTCTCGTGGCGCGAGGGGGTGGAGGGAATGCCCGGTTTCCAGGACTGGCACCACGGTCTGAATGGAATTGTCGGCGATGACTTCTTCGTGCTGGGACCGTACAGCAGGAAGCACTACGATGCCTACACGCCGACGAAGGGTAAACAGGCGAACCGATACATCGGTGAGTACCGGTACGATTCCAACAATCCCGGCAAGAACAAGCCCGGCGTGTATCGGTACAAGACTTTCGTGTACGCGCCGTGCGACTGCAAGGCGAAGCCGGTCGCGCACGGCGTCGTGCCGGAGGCGCTGACGCTTGACGGCAAGACGCGCACAATCGGCGAAGAGGTCTCGCTCACGGCGGGATACCACGAACTCGCCGTGCGCTACGAGGACTTTGGTCGCGCCGCGCTCGTGATGATGCGCACGGATGTCGAGGACGTTCCCTCGAAGACCCCGCTTTCGATGCGCTGGTTTAACAATCCGGCGGTGTTGCCGTTCGATCCGTTCGGCGGCAAGGTCAAGGAGGGTATTTACACGGCGACGCTCCCGCCCGCCTGTGAAGAAATCGAGATACGGATGCGCGGAACGCTCGTTTCGGCCAATGTCGCAGGGGCGGAGGCGAAGGTGGTTTCCGTGGCGGACGGTATTCCCGCCGCCGCGCACGAAAAAATCTACCGCGTCACGCCGCGTATGCCGTGGCAGGGTGTCGCCGCGTTGACGCTTTGCGTCGCGCACGAGCCGGGGTTCATCGGCGGTGCGGTGTTCACGGAGCCGCTGCGCCTCAAATGCGGGAAGGGCAAGATCGCGCTCGGCAACTGGGCGGGAATCGCGGATGGGCTGACGTTCTATTCCGGCGGCGCCGTCTATGAGAAGGCGTTCACGCTCACGAAGGAACAGGCATTCGGGACGTGTATCCTCGACCTCGGCGGTGTCGGCGTCTGTTGCGGCGTTTCGGTGAACGGCGAGGAAGAGAAGGTCATCTGCTGTCCGCCTTGGCGTGTCGAAATCGGCGACGCGACGAAGGCGGGGTTGAATACGTTGAAGGTGACGGTCTACAACACGCTGAACAACCACTACCAGACGATTCCGACGCGTTACCGCACGACGGTGGACAATGCCCCGTCGGGCTTGCTCGGGCCGGTGAAGCTGGAATTCCATACGAAATAACATCCGTCCGGAACAGATTTCAGAAAGTATGCGACCGTTCTTCTTCGCCTGTCTTTTTTCCACCTTCGTTTCTTTCGGCGGGATTGCCGGGATCCCGGAGGCGGAGTTTGCCAAGCCGTCGACGGCGAATCGTCCGGAGACCTATTTCTTTTTCTTCGGAGGGAACATCGCCGCGCCGGGAATCACGGCGGATCTCGAAGCCGTAAAGGCGGCGGGAATCTCCGGGATCAAACTGTTCAACGGGAACAGCGGACGCGGCGCGTGGCTGGGTGTGCCGAATCAGGTCGCCTGTTTAAGTCCCGAATGGGACGCGCTCGTCGGGCATTTCGGTAACGAGTGCGAGCGGCTTGGACTCAGGATGGCGATGCAGGTCTGCCCTGGATGGGCGATGGCGGGCGGGCCGTGGATCAAACCCGAAAACGCCATGCGCCACCTCGCGATGTCGCGCACGGATGTGGAGGGCGGGCGCATGGTGCGTGTGAAACTGCCGCAGCCGCCACGCACGGACGCCGGCTGGCAGGACTGGCGCGACATTGCGGTTGTCGCCTTTCCGGCGCCCGATGGCGACTGGGCGGAACCGCTCGCCCCAGCGTCCGTCACGGGAACCGTGAAGGGCGACTGGAACGCCTGGATGCGCGGTCGCGGCGCGATGCAGATTCCGGCGGATGCCACGACGCAAATCACCTACGAGTTTGCGCAGCCGGTCACGGTACGGACGCTCGAAATGCCCTCCGTGAAAAGCCTGGCCTCCGTGACCCAAACCTTCGAGCCGCGAACGACGGTTTCGCTGAAGGCGGACGGCGCGACACTTGTGGAGGAAACGGCGCTCCCGCCGTCCAGCTGGCAGGATGGCCGCACGTTTTCGCTTGCCTGTCGCGAGACGACGGCGCGGCGTTTTGTGTTGACCGTGAAGAACAGACACCCCGTCTCACTTCGGACGGTACGTCTCCTCAGTGCTGCAAAAAAAGACAACTGGGAAGGGGAGGCCTGCTGGACGTTGCGGAGTCTTTTGCACCGGATGCCGCCGGAACAGTCGAAGTCCGCGTATGTGCCATCCGCGTCCGTTGTGAACCTCTCGCCGAGGATGGCCCAAGACGGAACGCTCTCCTGGGAGGCCCCCGCCGGCCGTTGGGCGGTATTGCGCATCGGCCACGTGAACACGGGCGTGAAAAACAGTCCCGCGCCGCCCGAAGGGACGGGGTTCGAGTGCGACAAGTTTTCGACAAAAGCGGCAGACGTGCAGTTCGACGCCTACATCGGCCGACTGACGGCGGAGAAGGCACCGCTCCAGGGGAAACTCCGCGCCATGTTGATGGACAGCTGGGAATGTAGCCAGCAGACGTGGACGCCCGGATTGGAGACAATCTTTTCATCGCGCCAGGGATACGATCTCTTCACATGGATTCCCGCCGTGTTCGGATATGTCCTCGACTCGCCGGACGACACCGCCCGTTTTCTCGACGATTGGCGTGTACTCATCAGCGATTTGATTTCCGACAACTTTTTCGGACACATGGCCGCCCGCGCCCGCGAGCGGGGCATGGAGGTGGAGTTCGAGGCCGCGTTCGGAAACTCCATCCCCGGCGACATCATGAAATACTACAAGTATGCGGATACCCCCATGTGCGAATTCTGGCAACCCGCGAAGTCGTTCAACTTCACGCCGGTCAAGCCCATTATTTCCGCCGCGCACCTCTATGGGAAGCGCGGTGTCGGCGCCGAGGCGTTCACCTCCTTTCGCGTCACGTGGGACGAAACCCTCCGCGACTTCAAGCACAACGCCAACATGAACCTTGCCGAGGGAATTTCGCACTTCGTTTTCCATACCTTCACCCATAACCCGCAGTCTCCCTGGCTTCCGCCCGGCACCTCGTTCGGCGGGCGCGGTATCGGCGCCCCCTTCGTCCGTGGACAGTCGTGGTGGCGGCACATGCCGGCCTTCACCGATTATTTCGCACGTTGCCAGGCCATGCTTGAAGCCGGTTCCCCGGTATCCGACGTCCTTTGGTATCTCGGCGACGAATGTGACGGGCGCCCCGACCACTACGCGCCGTTTCCCGCCGGATACAAATACGACTATTGCAATCCCGACGCCTTCTTGACGCGCATCACCGCGCAGGACGGGAAATGGCGCACGCCCGACGGAACGGAATTCGCCGTCCTCTGGATTCCGGAAAGCCGCCGTATGTTGCCGGAAACGATGGAACATCTCCTCGCCGGGATCTGGAAAGGTTCGACGGCGGCGTTCGCCTCCCTTCCCGTTGAACCGGCTACGCGCAAGGGCGGAGAAAAAGGGGAAGCGCAATTCAGAAAGGCGAGAAACGCGCTTGTCGCGCTCGCGGCCCAGACGGACTGCAAGGTTTCCGACGGGCGCACGGGGCGGCTTTATGCCGGGAAACCGCTGGCGGATGTCCTGCTTGCGGAAAAAAAACTACCGGATGTGCGCGGAGAGGGGATCGTATGGAATCACCGTCGTTCGGAAGAAGCGGATTGGTACTTCGTCGCCCCGGCGTCGCAGGGCAACGGGTTTGACGGGACGGTGACGTTCCGTTCAACGGGACGTCCCGAAATCTGGCATCCGGAAAGCGGGGAAAAAGAACAAGCCGCCGTCCTGTCCGCATCGAATCGGGAAACGCGGATCGCGCTTTCGCTGGCGCCTGCCCAATCCTGTTTTGTTGTCTTTCGGCGCGACACGGGAACGTGTGTTTCCAAACCGTATCTGGATCCGGCGAAGTTTTTGAAACGGGCGGCAAAGATCGAACTGAAAACGCCTTGGCGGATCCGGTTTCCGGAAGGATGGGGAATGTCCGTCGAAACGACGTGCGATGTGTTGCGTCCGTGGAAAGAAATCGGGACGACGGATGAGGCGCGGGCGTTTTCGGGTACAGCCGAGTATGCCAGCGGTTTTACGCTGGACACGCTTCGCACGGGGACTCCCGTTGTGCTGGACTTAGGGTGTGTTGAATCGATCGCAAAGGTTGAAGTCAACGGCGTGGAGGTCGGTACGGTGTGGTCGTATCCATATCGGCTGGAAATTACACGCGCCGTCAAACCGGGATTCAATCAGGTGCGGATCGACGTCACGGACACCTGGTTCAACCGCCTCGCCTACGACGCCGGCCGTCCCCAAGAGAAACGCCGCACGTGGACCTTCCGCTGGCCGGATAAAAACGCCCCCCTGCGTGACTCCGGCCTCCTCGGTCCCGTCTCCGTTCGCGTGGGAATGTGAGGAATCTCGTTCCGCCCCGATCACGAATCCGCGTTTCGGACGCGACGAAGCGCGTCCCTCCCGTAACGGCGCAAATGTTCATGTGTACGTGTGCAAGTGTGTAAACAGCCAGCCGCCAACGGGTAGAACCAGCATCCGTACCGCTTGTTTTAGCCACAAAGGTATGGGGTATCACGCTCTGCGCTTCCGCGCCTCTGCGTGAGGAAAAAGACGAGTTTTGTCGCGCCGTTCCCATACGGCGCGTGGAGACACGCGCCCTCCCGCAGGACAGTCGACAGGCGTCAGCCGCCACCCGGTCGCGACGGGGCGCGACCCTCCCCTTGATTTCGGAGGGAAGGTAAAAAAGTGGCGGAAATCCTCTTTTCGGTGTTTCAAGATGCCGTTTTCGGTGGTTATGTTTTCTGTCGAAAAGATGATTTTTGCGTGATTTTCCGTGTATTTACGCTGTTTTTTGGAGGGTAGGGCAGGTATCTTCCGAATTATTTTACGGTATGGTGAAAATTGTTTGAACTCGCAAGGCGTTTCTGCTACACTACCCGTGTCGGTGAGAAGATGAAAGTTCCATATTGACAAAATCGCAAAAAATGTCAATCATGGTGTCGAACTCCCGACCGAAAGGGATTTGAATGTTTGTTCACATTGCAGGAACCGGTTCGTATTTGCCAGAAAAGGTATTGACTAACGACGATCTCGCCAAGACGCTCGACACGAATGACGAGTGGATTTTCTCGCATACGGGAATCCACAGCCGTCACATCGCAGCGGACGGGGAGGAGACGTCGGACATGGCGGTGAAGGCTGCCGAGCGCGCGCTTGCGGAAGCAGGCGTGAAGCCGGAGGAGCTGGGGGGCGTTATTGTCGCCACTTCTTCCGGCGATTACAGGAGCTTTCCCGCGACGGCCAGCCTTGTGCAGGCGCGGATCGGCGCGACGAACGCGGGAGCGTTCGATTTGCAGGCGGCTTGTTCCGGATTCATCTACGCGATGCGCGTGGCGCAGGGGATGATGCAGCTCGACCCGCGCCCGATGTTGATCATCGGCGCGGAGGCGATGTCGCGTCTCCTGGACTGGACGGATCGCAACATCTGCATCCTCTTCGGCGACGGCGCCGGGGCTGCGGTGTTGAAGGCTTCGGACGAAGAGGGCGGGATCCTGGATTCCATCCTCGGATCCGACGGCAGTGCGGTTCCGCCGGTCATCAGTTGCACGGGGGGGACGAAGGTCTGCCCCGAAGACCCGGTAGGCGGCAAGCTGCACATGAACGGTCGGGCTGTCTTCAATTTCGCGGTGAAGATTTTCGACGACACGATCCGCCGGATGCTGGAGCGGCACGGGTTGACCTTCGAGGATCTTTCGCTGATTGTGGCGCACCAGGCCAACGCGCGTATCATCGAAGCGGCGGCCCGGCGCATGAAGCAACCGTCGGAAAAGTTTTTCCTGAACATGAACACGGTCGGGAATACGTCGGCGGCTTCCGTACCGATCGCCCTGGACGAGGCGGTGAGAGCCGGCCGGATCCGGAAGGGCGGTCTCCTGGCTTCCGTCGCGTTCGGCGCGGGGCTTTCGTATGGCGGACTTTTGATTCGTTGGTAACACCTTATGGAGGAAGAGAAACAGATGAAAGTTGTGATTACTGGTTTGGGCGTGGTTTCCCCCGTCGGAAACACCGTTGAAGAGGCGTGGGCCAACATCCGGAACGGGGTTGGCGGCATCGGCCCGATTACGAAGTTCGATCCCGCCCGCGTCGATGCGAAAGTCGCCGGCGAAGTCAAGAACTTCGACATCAAGCAGTATGTCGATTTCAAGGTCGCCAAGCGCATGGCGCTGTTCACCCAGTACGCCGTCGCCGCGTCGATCCAGGCTTGGAAGAATTCCGGGCTGGAGGCATACGAGGCGTTGAACAAGGAGCGCGTAGGCGTCATGCTCGGCTGCGGCATCGGCGGGCGCGAGGTGGACCAGCAGGGCTACCAGACGCTTTTCGAGAAGGGCCCGGCCCGTCTCTCCCCGATGTTGATCCCCATGCTGATCGCGAACGAGGCCGCCGGCAACGTTTCCATCACGCTCGGACTGAAGGGCGTCTCGCACACGCTCTCCACCGCCTGTGCGTCCGGTACCGACGGGATCGGCCATGCGCTCGACATGATCCGCGCCGGACGCGCGGATGTCGTGCTGGCCGGCGGGACCGAGGCGACGATCACCGAGTACTGTATCGGCGGGTTCTGTTCCATGAAGGCGCTCAGCCATCACTACAATGATACGCCGGAGACGGCGTGCCGCCCGTTCGACGCGACCCGCGACGGGTTTATCATGGGTGAAGGTTCTGCGATCCTCGTGCTCGAATCCGAGGAGCACGCCAAGGCGCGCGGCGCGACGATCATCGCCGAACTGGCCGGTTACGGCGGTAGCAGCGATGCCTTCCACCTGACCGCTCCCGAACCTTCGGCGAGCGGCGCCATGGCGGCGGTGCGCCTCGCGCTCGCCGATGCCGGCGTGAAGCCGGAAGAGGTGGATTACGTCAACGCCCACGGCACCTCGACCAAGCTCAACGATGCGATGGAGACCACCTGCATGAAGGGCGTGTTCGGTGAACACGCACGGAAGCTGCGCATATCTTCCACCAAGTCGATGACGGGCCACATGCTCGGCGCGGCCGGCGCGATCGAGGCGCTTTTCTGCGCCCTCGCCGTCCATGACGACTTCTATCCGCCGACCATCAACTACCAGAATCCGGATCCCGAATGTGATCTGGACGTCGTGCCGAACAAGGGTGTCGCCGCGCCGTTGAACGTCGCGATTTCGACCTCCCTCGGATTCGGCGGCCACAACGGCTGTCTCGTGATCAAGAAGTACAAGTAACGGAGATCGTCATGAGCGAAGAAACCAATTCCAACCTTTCTGAATCCGGAAACGCCCTGGACACGCCGATTGAAGCGCTGCTGCCGCACCGGTCGCCGTTCTTGTTTGTCGAAAAGCTCACCCGCGCCGATGACGAGGGGACGGAGGGGTATTACACCTTCGGGCCGGACACCTGGTTCTTCAAGGGACACTTCCCGGAGTACCCGGTCGTCCCCGGCGTGATCCTTGTCGAAACGATGGCGCAGTGCGGCGGCGCGGGACTGGTCGCGACCGGCAAGGTCCAGGAGGGGGGACTCTTCCTTTTGACCGGTGTCGACAACGCCAAGTTCCGTAGCCAGGTCCGTCCCGGCGATACCGTGCGCCTGGTCATGACGAACATCAAGATCACGCGCCGCGTCGCGAAGCTTCACGGCGAATGTTATGTGGATGACAAGCTGGCTTGCGAAGCGGATGTGAGCTGCATTCTCGCCTCGAAGCCCGCAGAAGGCGAGACGGCCCGCTAGCGAACTGTTTTTCTGCCTCCGTCGCGCCGTCCTTTCCCGGGGCGCGGCGCGGGGGCGAGGAGTTTGAAGATGAGTGACAAATGCCCTTGCGGTAGCGGCAAGTCCTATGCGACGTGCTGTGAACCTTACCTCAGCGGTAAACTCAAGCCGGCTACGGCGGCCGATTTGATGCGCTCCCGTTATACGGCCTATGCGATGGCCGCGATCGATTATCTCTACCGCACGTCCGGCCCGAAGATCCAGAAGGAGTTCAATGCCGAGGATAGCCGTAAATGGGCGGAGTCTGCCGAATGGTCGGGGATCGAAATGCTGAACGTCGTCGGCGGCAGCGAGACGGACGAAACCGGTACGGTTGAATTCCTCGCCCGCTATTCGGTCAACGGGACTTCGTTCGACCACCACGAGATTTCTTCGTTCGCCAAGAAGGACGGCGAATGGAAGTTCATCGACGGGAAAATCTTCGGCCCCGCCCCGATCCGCCGCGAGACGCCGAAGGTCGGCCGTAACGATCCCTGTCCCTGCGGCAGCGGGAAAAAATACAAGAAGTGCTGCGGTAAGGGAAAAGTGTGAGTCTGACCGCCCGTGCCTTTCTCTGGGATCTCGACGGGACCTTGCTGGAAACGCAGGATGTCTGGGGCGCCGCCATGCGCGAGTACCTTTCCGGGTTCGGGTTCCACCTCTCTCCCGAAGAGATGCTTCGGATTATCTTCGGACGTTCTTGGCTCGACATCTACACGAATTTCGTGACACGTTTTCCGTCGCTCGCCTCGATTGACGCCGACACCATGTCCGCCGGAATCCGCCCGTTCTACGAGAAGTACCGGAATCCGCCGGAACACATGCTGATTCCCTCTTCCGTCGCCTGCCTAAAGCGCCTCTCCGCCGTCGCCCCTTGCGTGATCGTCTCCGGATCCTCCCGCAGCGTCTTGCAGGAGGCGGTCGAACTGATGAAGGCGGAGGCGGAAGTGGCGTTCTTCCTAGGGGTCGAAGACTATGCGCGCGGTAAACCGTTCCCCGACGGTTATCTGGCGGCCGCCGAAAAACTGGGTGTCCCGCCCGCCGACTGCCTCGTGTTTGAAGACGCGCCGGTCGGCGTCCTCGCCGCGAAGCGGGCGGGAATGAGGTGCGTCGCGCTTGACAACCACGGTGTCGGACCGGAAGCCTTCCATAACGCAGACCTCGTCCTTCCCGACCTCTCCCTCTTCCGCTGAGGGAACGAAAATCAGGAAATTCGTATGGGTAATTTTCTTTCCAAGCTAAACAAGGCGGCGATGTCCGTTTTTTTTATCGCGTCGGTTTTGGCTGGAACGGAAAATGTTTGCGGAAGGACGCTTTCGTTTGATCTGCGTCCGCCTGTGGCGGCGCGGCGTATGGTCTCCGCCGCTCCTTCCTCTCAAGGCTCCGTTCTCCGTTCTGTTCGACTCGGCGCGGGCGTCGCTGCGGCGGAGGGCGAAATCGGTATCGGCGATGAACTGGTGTTCGCGCTTTTTGACGATGTGACGATCACGTTGACCTTGAAAGAGAAGATGCAGTCGCCGTTGGGCGGCGATGTTTTCTTAGCCGAGGTTTCGGGATACGAGGGGATGAAAACGGCGGTCGTTCTCTCCACCGAAGACGGACTCACCATCGACGTGCAGGATTTTCTGAAGAACAAGGTCTACAAGGTCATCTCGGCACAGGCGGGGGTGAAGGTTTTGGAAATCAAGCCTTCCCGCGACGGTGACGGCAGGTGTGCCGCGCTTGAACCGCCCCTTCCGAAAACGGTCCCTTCTTCCCGTAAATCCCTGGCGACGGCTGTCCAAGGCGACTCGTGTGTCGATGTCCTTGTCGCCTACGAGAAAAAGGCGGCGGAGTTTGCGGATGAGAATGGAGGCATTACCAACTTTGCCCAGGTCGCCGTACAGAAAATGAACGCGGCGCTCGCCAATACAGGTTTGGACGAGAAGTTTCGTTACCGCCTCGTCGGGGTTTGTCCGCTCCAGGTTACGGAAACGGATTTGACGAGCGCGCTTTTAGCCCTATTCAACAATCAGGAGGGGTGGAAGGAGGTAAAGACCTACCGCGACACGGTCGGCGCGGATATCGTCAGCACCCTCGTGGATACCGGTTCCGCGCATGGAACCCTCGGGGTCGGTTGGCAACTCACGCCGAATTTCTCGCTTGTCGGGTTTGGATTCGACTATCCCTACAACGTCTGTTCGATTCGTAGCGTCATGGAGGTGCACACGATGACGCACGAATGCGGGCACCACCTCGGTGCGGGACATAGCGATGTCCAGCGGACGCAGCCGGGACCGCAGTTGTACACCTATTCATCGGGATACTTTTTTGTCGCCGGGGGCAAGGCATACGGTACGATCATGGCGTATGAGTATCAAAATCCGAGCGGCGAACCTACGGAGGAAGTCCCGTTTTTCTCCTCGCCGGATTTCGCGTACGACGGTGTTGCGGTCGGCGACGCGACACACGACAATACACGTACGATTGCAAACACGTTTGCGTATGCCGCCAACTGGAAGGCCCAGAAAGTGCCGATGTCCTACGACGTCATCTTCTCCCCGCCCTCCGGCACCCTGATCGACCGATCGCTGGACGTCACGCTCTCGTCGGGGTCGCCGGGAGTCGAAATCCGGTACACGCTTGACGGGAGTGTGCCGACATCCGAGTCGCCTGTTTATTCCGCGCCGATACACCTCACGGAAACGACGAAGATCAAGGCTTGCACCGTTGTTGACGGCGTATGCGCGTTGCCGTTCACGGCGTCGTACCCGTTGAAAGCGACTGCGGGGTTCGCGCTTCGGATGTTCGCCGCAGAATGGCAATGCTACGGAAATCTGCCTTCCCCGTACAAAGGCGGAACGTTCAATGGCTATGCAAAAGATGCGGACGGGAAGATTACGGGAACGTTCGTCCTGAAGGTGAAGCCGCCCGCTAAGAAAAAAAACGCGCTCGACGTGACGTTGACCTTCACTTCGCTCGCGACCGGAAAGAAAACGAAAAAGAACGGCAGTGTGAACTTCTCCACGGGGGAAGGCAGCGGCGGGCTTTCCGGGCTTTTGTTTGGCGTAAACGCGATCGGCGGGACGGTCGCCGGCATCGGTTCGCTGGAAGGCGGCGCGGATGCGGCGAAAGCGAAGGATAAAAACGCGCTGGCGGTGTTGGGAAAATTCAAAGGGAAGAAATACGTTGTCGCCCTTGCCCCGGAGAACTCCGGTTCGCAGGGAGGGTATTCGACGCTGGAGATCGCGTTCTCGACAAAAGGCAAGGCGAAGGTCACGGGCGTGTTGGCAGACGGTACGAAAGTCACCGCCTCTTCGCAGATGACAGTCGGCGATCTGTACTGTTGTGTCCCCGTGATCTATTCAAAGAAAAGCAAGTTCGGGTTCGTCGCCTGGTTCGACAAGGACACGCATCATCTGGTGGCGGTGACCGGGGTGACACCGTGGCGGAATACGGCGAAAAACGCCTTTACGATGCCGTGGAGGGTTTCAGTCCAAGGCGCGAAGGGGAGCCTCCCCGGAGGGGGGCGAACCGTTACGCTGGACGGCGGGAAACTGCGCAGTCTGGTGCCCGGCGCAATCGGGCAGACACCGCAGACGATTCCGTTGACGGTAAAGGGGAAAAGGTGGATCACGGATAAAGCGGCGAAGGTGGCGTACCGGGGCGGATCCGTGACCGTCACAGGAAAGAACGTGGCGGCTCTGAAATTGATGTACACGGCGAATACCGGGATGTTCCGGGGTTCCTTCACGGTATACGCCGTGAAGGGCGGAAAGCTCATAAAAAATCGATTCCTTGTTTTCGGAGCCGTAGTGAACGGAACCGCTTACGGCACCGCCGTCCTCAAAGGGAAGGGGAGCGTGGCGGTGGTCGTGGAGTAATGGGGTTGTCGGATGCCGGGTGCCGGCTGTCGTTCGGGAGGGCGCGTGTCCTCACGCGCCGCATGGGAACGGCGCGACAAAACTCGTCTTTTGTCTTACGCTTGCGTAAAACGGTTGCAACGGACGGAACCGTAGGGGCCGGCGGTGAGGGGTTGGGCGTTTGCCGAACATTCCGGTTTCGCATCGGGGCAACGGTCGTGGAAACGGCAGCCGGAAGGGAAGTTTCCCGCGAAGGGGACTTGTCCGGGAATCGCTTTCAGACGCTTGCCCCGCGTGGCGGTCGAGGGAAGGGCATCGAGCAGGGCGCGTGAATAGGGATGACGCGGGGCTTTGAAGAACGCCTCGGCGGAATCATTCGCCTCCACGACCTGCCCCGCATACATGACGGCGATGCGCGTCGCCATCTGGTACACGACCCCCATGTCGTGCGTGATGAGGAGGAGACCGCTGTTCTTACGGTAGAGCTTCCGCATCAAGTTCAAGACCTGCGCCTGGATCGTTACGTCCAAGGCGGTGGTCGGTTCGTCCGCGATAATCAGGTCCGGTTCCAGAATCAGCCCCATCGCGATCATCACGCGCTGCTGCATCCCGCCGGAGAGTTCGTGCGGGTAGGCGCGGGCGCGTTGGACGGGATCGGGAATCCCGACGCGGGCAAGCCATTCCAGCGCGAGGTCGCGCCGGGCTTTCGGCGAAAGGTCGCGGTGAAGTTGCACGACTTCTTCCAGCTGGTCGCCGATCCGGTGAAGCGGCGAGAGGGAGGTCATCGGGTCTTGGAACACCACCCCGATCTTGTCGCCGCGAAGTTTCCGCAACTCTTCGATCGGCAGCGTCAAGAGGTCGCGTCCGTCGAAGAGGACGCGGCCGCTCGTGACGCGGGCCGGCGGGGAGGGGAGCAGTCGCGCGATGCTCATGGCGGTGGCGGATTTGCCGCAACCCGATTCCCCGACAAGCCCCAGAACCTGTCCCCGGTCGAGACTCAGGGAAACGCCGTCAACGGCGTGGGCCGGAGGCGAGTCCGGCGATTCGGAGAGGAATTCAACGGAAAGGTTCTGGATTTCGAGTAACATCGCTTAACGGATTTTTACGCTGATGATGAACAACAGCGGCATGAGGAAGGACTGAATCAGGACGAAACGTACAAGAATCTGCGGTTTCGACCAGCCGAGAAGCTTGAAATGGTCGTGCAGGGGGAACCGCACTTTATGCAGCAGCTTGATGAATCCCGGCACTTTCTTTCGCTCCTCCTCCGGAAGCCGGGAGGGAGGCGTCACCTGGAAGCCGAGCACGCGGAAGAAACGGAGTACGACCAGCTTGACGATGCCCGTACCGCCGTTCGCCAGCACCACCGGTGCGACGATGAACAGCAACAGGGGGTTCCCGGTCACCAGACAGGCGACACCCACGAGAAGCCCGTAGAAGCGGGAGCCGGCGTCGCCCATCAGGACGGCGCTGGGGTAGGCGTTGTGCCAGAGATAACCGGTCATGCCGCCCGCGCAGATCATCAGGAGGATGGCCCACCGCGCGCCGTTGGGGTTCAACGGAACCAGTAGGTATTTCGCGATCGGGGCATAGCCGACCACGCCGTAGAGGATTCCCGCGAAGAAGAAGAGCTCCATCAGCGTGAGCGAACCGGCGAGGCTGTCCACGCCGTCGGAACAGTTCGTCGCGTTGATCGCCATCCAGAGCAGGATCGTCCCCCCCGCGATGTAGAGCCAGGGGGAGATGGTGAAGACGGCTTTGGTTCCGGGAATCCAGATGGTGCTGCCCTGTTCGAGGTAGATGAACACCGTCGCCAGCGCGGCGAAGAGCAGGTCCAGCATCCCTTTCCGGATTTCCCCCCAGGGCGTCTTGCTCGCGTCATCCAAGAAGCCCGTGATCATAATCCCGTAAAGGCTCGCGAGTGTGCAGGCCTCCCAGCGTCCCATCGGGGCGAACAGCGTGATGATGGGGAGCAGGATCAGGGTGATCAGAACCCCGGCCCCCGTGGGCTTGCCCTTGCTTTCCGTGCCGCCGTCAGCGGCTTGCTGTTTGCCGTGGTCATGGGGTAGCTTGTCCCAGAGCCGGGGCAGAAGGAACCACACGGCGAGGGCGGCGAACATCGCGCCGACGGCGAGAAGCGTCAAGTGCGAGGAGAGGAGGCGGAACGGCCCCCAGTAGTTGCTAAGATACGAACCGAGCCAGTAGAGCATGATGACGTAGAAGCGAAAAACGCCGCGCCGTCCCGCGACAGGGGAGACGGCGCGGCGGAAGGGTTAGGCGATCTTGAGGGAGGAAACGGCGATCAGGGTGAAGACCATCGTGAAGATGGCGACGGTTTCGATGATGCCGACGGCGCCGAAGTAGTTGGTGAGGCCCTGTCCGGTCTCCGCCTGGGCGTCGCAGGCCGCAGCCGCGCAGCGTCCCTGGAAGAACGCGGAAAGGCCGATGCCGAGTCCGGCGAAGATGCCGAGGATCACGAGCGGAACGCCGAGCTGGGCTTTGCCGAACATGACGAACATCAGGATCATGCCGTAGAGCGTCTGGGTGATCGGCGCGCCGACCAGTCCGAGCAGGATGAAGGGCGCGGGTTTATTCTGCGCGTAACACTTCTTCCAGGCTCCGACTGCGGAAATCCCCGCGAAACCCGTGCCGAACGCCGAACCCGCCGCGCTCAAGCCGAGACAGGCGACCGCGCCTGCGTAACCCATAGCCGTCTGAACCAGTGCTGCATCCATTTCTTTTCTCCTTCGTAGCCCCCGCCGGCGGTGCTGACCGGCGGAGGGCGGTTTTTCACATCGTTTTCTTGAACGGTTTGAAGGCATAGCCAGCCCAGCTGATGCCCTTGTGGTTTGAAAATTCCAGCGTGTTCAACCGAACCGCGTGGACCAGAATGCTCAACCCCGCCATGGCGTAGTTCAACAGGTGACCAACCAGCAGGATGAGAATCATCGGGATGAACTTTAACCAGATCGGCAGCGAGAGGCCGACCGCCATCTGGTTGAAGTTCTGCGCGACTTTCACCGAGGCCAGGCCGACCGCGAACAGGCGCACGTAGGAGATGATGTCCCCCAACGCGCTGACGATGTTCAACGGCAGCATCCCGAAGGTGATGGCGTTCGCCTTCAGCTCGCTCTTTTTCAGCGTGAAGCCGAAAATCAGGATGACCGAAACGGTCAGGACGTAGTAGATGAATTTCGGCGGCGTGAAGATCCCGACGATGCTGCACGTCATGCAGTACATGAACGCGATGACGCCCGCCCAGCCCAGCTCGGCCAGGAACTTCGAGTCCGGGAACCGGAGCACCGCGTTCCAGATCCTCGCCAGCGAAAGGTGCAGCGCACCCAGCGTGAAACAGATCAGCATGATGTGGTGGTAGTGTTCGTCTGCGCCGCCGGGGCTGTTGTCCAGCCAGCGTGAAACGGGGTTGCTCAGGAAACCGATGCTCTCGCCGAACCAGCAGTTGGAAAGGACGCCCCACACGATGGTCGCGACGGAGAAGCAGGTCAAGAGGATGAACCATCCCTTCGCCGCGCCGGGCCTGGCTTTCTTCCATGCCCACAGCGTGAGCGCGAGGGTGATCGCGCCGTAGCCGCCGTCGCCCACCAGCATCGCGAAGAAGATGCTGAAGAAACAGAAGAAGGGCACGCTGATGTCCGTCTCCTCATACGTCGGGAAGATGGAGAGCCCTTTGAACAGTTCGACGACGGGACGGAAGAGTTTCGGCGGGCGCAGGAGGGTGGGCACGGCTTCGCCCGGCTGCGGTTCGCGCGTCAGGAAGCCCCAGCCGGATGCCTTTGCCGCCGCTTCCAGCGTGTCCTGTTTTTCGGCGGGCAGCCACCCCGTGATCCATGCGACGGCATCCGTCGCCTGCATCGCGTCGGCGACGTTCCGGAACGCCGCCTCTTCTTTCCGCCGTCCGGCCTCGGACTTCACGTTCTCCAACAGGGGCGCGGCTTTCTTCAGAATACCGTTCAACGCTTCGATCCGGGCGCGGGCAAGGTCTGCGCGTTTGCGCAGTTCCGCCGTGGAAAGGTCCGGCATCGCGACCGGCGCGAACCCGTCCGGCAGCGCGGGCATCGCGCCCTGCGCGACAAGGGCTCCGTAGACGCCCCGTCCGTCGCGGCTGAAAATCTTCCCGACCACGTTGCCGTCGAACTTCGCCAACGCCTCGCGCACGGCGTCTTCCGTGCCGGGCGGCGCTTTGAAAAGCTGTACGCCGAACCCGCTTTCGGCAAGCGTCTCCGCCTTCTTCGGATCGATGGCGCCGTAGGGGGCGTAAAGCGCCTCCGCCGCATCCAGCTCGTCCGCGAAGACGGCGAGCGACTGGCGTTGCGCCGCGACCGTCAGCACGTCCGCGACCGCCTGGCCGGGACGGATCTCCGGCAGGGGCGAGGTTAGGACCGCCTCGTCCAGGCGTTCCCCGCCTTTCGCGGGAATGAACGGTTTGCCGTCTGCGGCATCCGTCAAGACCTGCAACGCCCGCGCGGCTTCCTCGCTCCGCGCTTCCGCTTGGAGGAAGGCGTCGGATTCGGGCGCGTCCGTCGCGTTGACATGGACGATTCCGAGTTTGCGCAACGCCTCCAGCGTGGGCTCCTTTTCGGAGGCGATGCAGAGGAGCGTCAGATGTTTCATCGGAACGATCATGCCGCGTCCTCCCCGTCCTGCGTCTTGGTGCGGCTCTTGGCGAGCTTGCCCCGCGTGACCGCCGCCGTCTGTTCGTCGCCGATGGCGATCTTGATGACGCGGATGTTCTCTTTGCACGCCGGGATCTTGACCTTCTCGAACAGGTTGACCCGCTGCGAGGTCGTCGTCAGTTCCTCCGTCACCAGCTCGTGCTGCCGTGCGAAGACGACGCGCTCCGCTTTCAGGCTGAGCATTTCCTGGAGGGCTTTCACGGCGTCGTCGTACCACGCGGGGGTCTCGAAGAGGTCGATGTCGGCGACCTCCGTTTCCAGCTTTTTGAAAACGGGGATGGTGACGCCGGCGATGTTCGCCGTGTCGGTTTCGACCTTGCGGACGGAGACGAGCGACTTCAATTCATCCCCGCCGCCCGCGAAGAGCGCGACCCAGGGGGCGAGCGCGGCGTCCGCCTGTTTCTCGCGTTCGGTCACCTCCTCCAGCTGCGCGGCGATCTGCGCGATTTCCGCCTGGAGCTGCTGCTTCTTCAACTGCAGCATCGGCAGGAAGCGCTGGAATCGTTTGAGCGCGTCCGTCTGGGCTTTCATCTCTGTTTTGGTGAGTTTGATCTTGGCCATGAAAAGCCTCCGTCCGAGCCTACCGTCCCGCGTTCCAGTACTTCGAGGTGAACTTCGTGGGGATGCCCGTCTCGCCGGGTTCGAAGCAGTCGGAGAGAATCTGCCAGCCGAGGTCGAGCGCCTTTTCCAGCGGGATGTTCACGGAGAGGTCCATCATCTCGCGCTCGAAACGCGCGCCGTACTTCAACAGCTTCTTGTCCCATTCGCTCATGCGGAAGCCCATCGACTGTTTCTCCAGCGTTTCCTTGTAGGAGGCGTAGAGCTTGATCATGGAATCCATGAGGGTGCGGTGGTCGTCGCGGGTGTTCTTGTTCACCTGCTGCTTCAGGCGGCTGAGGGAACCGAACGGCTCGATGCGCCCGTTGCGGAGGTAGAACTGCCCCTCCGTGATGTAGCCGGTGTTGTCGGGGACGGGATGGGTCACGTCGTCGCCCGGCATGGTCGTCACCGCGAGGATGGTGATGGAGCCGGCGTCGTCGAAATCGACCGCCTTTTCATAGCGGGCGGCGAGCTGCGAGTAGAGGTCGCCGGGATACCCACGGTTGGAGGGAATCTGCTCCATCGTGATGGCGATTTCCTTCAGCGCGTCGGCGAAGCTCGTCATGTCGGTGAGCAGCACCAGCACCTTCTTCCCCTGCAGCGCGAACTGTTCCGCGACGGCGAGGGAGATGTCCGGGACCAGCATGCACTCCACCACCGGGTCGGATGCGGTGTGGACGAACATGACGGTGCGCGAAAGGGCGCCGGATTCATCGAGCTTGTCGCGGAACTTCAAATAGTCGTCGTACTTCAGCCCCATGCCGCCGAGGACGATGATGTCCACTTCGGCCTGGAGGGCGATGCGGGCGAGCAGGTCGTTGTACGGTTCGCCGGCCTTCGCGAAAATCGGCAGCTTCTGCGATTCGACGAGCGAGTTGAACACGTCGATCATCGGGATGTTCGTGCGGACCATGTTGCGCGGCATGATGCGCTTCGCCGGGTTGACGGAGGGGGTGCCGATGTCGATCAGGTTGTCGGTGAGTGCGGGGCCGTTGTCGCGGGGCTGCGCGCTGCCGGTGAAGGCGCGCCCGAGCAGGGCGTCGGAGAAGGGGACGCGCATCGGGCGTCCGAGGAAGCGGACCTTCGCGTCGGTCGCGACGCCGCGCGCCCCGGCGAAGACCTGCAGCGTCACGGTCGGGCCGTCCAGCTTGATGACCTGCGCGAGCGAGGTGCCGGAACGCGACGTGACTTCCGCCAGCTCGTTGTACTGGGCACCCTCGGCGCGGAGCGTGATGACGCTGCCGGAGAGGTTGTCGATCTGGTGGTAAACCTTATACATTCTGGGAAGCCTCCTCGATTTTCTTCGCGATGTCGTTGCGGCGGGTCTCGTAATCCGGTGCGTCCTGCGCCGTCTGGTTCCAGTCGATGTACGCCTGGGTGATCCCCTGGAAAAACTTGCGCGCGGCGGTCTTGTCGGTGAACGGGTAGTCGGCGAGCATCGCCTTTTCCACAAGGTCGAACATGACCTTCTGGCGGTCTTCGCTCGTCGCGGCGTCGATGTCGCTAAAGGCGTTCTGCTGCAGGTAGACCGCGTCGAGGAATTCGCCCTTTAGGTAGGTCACGAAGTCCGCCGGACTCGTCCCTTCTTCGCCGACAACCTTCATCATCTGCCCCACGTCGTTCCCGGCGCGCAGAATGTTGCGCAGCCGTTCGACGCGCTCGTTCTCGATTACGCTCTTGTATTTGCTCCAGCTCTCCAGCGGGTCGATGGCGGGGTAGCGGCGCGCGTCGGAGCGCGCGCGGCTCAACCCGTGGAACGCGCCGACGACCTTCAGCGTCGCCTGTGTCACCG
>JAGAEL010000027.1 GCA_017613085.1 Kiritimatiellia bacterium
AGAGGGCACGGGCCTTGTCGCTCTCCGGCGCGAGTTTCGGCACGCCGATCCCCGTCTCGCGCGTGTAGAGCGAGCGCCCTGTCGCGCGCGAAGGTTGGATCACCCCCGCCGTCAAAAGCCGTTTCAACGCCTCGTACGCTTCCGGCGAAACGACCTCCAGCGCCGGCGCGGCGGCCCCGTTCCGTGCGCCGAACCAGTCGGAACGGACTTGCGCGGCCACGGTTTCGGCGTTCTTCACGTTCCCGTCCGCCACCACCAGGAAGACCGGCTTCCCCGGCGCGGGAAGGTAACACTCGCAGACGGCGAGCCGCCCTCCCAGTTCGGATGCCAGCACCGCCGCGAAACCGAGTTCGGGATCGGTTTCCCGCAAGGCGTCATAGGCGTGGCGCGCCTGCTCGGCGGGCGGTGTCGGCGGCAGGGTGACGACCTCGGCAAGGCGGTCGAGGAACTCCCCGGACGACGCGGCAAGCGGTTGCTCGTCCACTCCGGAGTGCGCGTCCAGCACACCCTCCATCAACTGCCGTTTGCGGGCCAGCACCTCCATCATGCGGGACTCGATACTGTCGGCGCAGACCAGGTTGACCACCGTCACGTTGCGCACCTGGTACTTCCGCCAGGCGCGGTGGATGCGCTGTTCCAGTTTCGCCGGCGTCCAGGGGAGGTCGCAGTTGATTACGACGTTCGCCTGCTGCAGGTTCAACCCCGTCCCGCCGGAATCCGTGGAGAGGAAGAGGCGGCAGTCCGGATCGTTCTTGAACCGTCGGATCTCCTCCATCCGTTTCTGCTGCGGGACGTTTCCCGTGTGCCAGACATACCCCCAGCCGCGCTCTTCGCAGAGGGAACGGACCAGGTGGAGCATCCGTTCCCATTCGGAGAAGACGAGGACTTTGACATCCGGCGAACCGAGCGCACTTTCCAGCGTGTCGGCGAGTTCGGCGAGTTTGGGGCAGGTCCTGTCCACGCCGTCGAGGATGAACGGCGTGTCGCAGATCATGCGCATCATCGCCAGTTCTCGCTGGAGGGTGTCGGTCTCGTCCTTCGACAGGGAACGGGTGCGGCGCGTCGCCAGCAGCCGCGCCACCCGCTGTTCGTGTACGGCGTAGAGCCGGCGTTGCGATTCGGCCATGCCGGAGAAGATGACGCGCTCGGTACGGTTGGGCAGCTCGTCGGTCACGTCGGCGCGCGTCCGGCGCAAAACATACGGCGCGAGGACGCCGCGCAGGGCGGAAAGGTTCTTGCAACCGACCGGGCGCCCCGCGTCGTCCAGTTCGTAGTAGGCGCGGTTGAAACGGAAAAGCGGCCCCAGCACCTGCGGGTTGACGATCGACATCAGCGAGTAAATGTCGTCCAGCCGATTCTCCACCGGGGTTCCCGTGAGGATGAACACATAGCGGCTCTTCAAATGCTTGACGGCCTGGGCGGTTTTGGATTCCCAGTTCTTGATGCGCTGGGCTTCGTCGAGGATCACGCAGTCGGGGGCGAGCAGACGGTTGACGTCCTCGCCGTCGTTCAACACCTGCTCGTAGTTGACGAGCGTGAAGAACGGCGCGTGGGTGTAGGCTTCCAGACGGGTTTCGGGCGGACCGAAGACGGACTGCTGCGGGAGGTCGGTGAACAGGCGGATCTGGTCTTCCCACTCGCCCTTCAACGAGGCAGGCGTGACGACCAGCACACGGTTGACCTTGCCGAGCCGGTGCAGGAGGGCCGCCGCCGCGATGGCCTGAACGGTCTTTCCGAGCCCCATCTCGTCGGCCAGGATCGCCCGTTCGACGAAGGCGAGGTGCAGCATCCCCTCGCGCTGGTAAGGCAGGAGCGGCACTTTCGTCTCCTGCTGCGGGTAGAGGCGCGAACGCACCTTCTGTTCGTACTCGCGGCGGAGGCGGATGCGCTCGGCCTCGCGTTCGCGCTGTTCGAGCCACCCTTCGACCTCCTGCGAAATGCGGATGCGCGGGTTCTCCGCCTTCGCGAAATCGGCGAGGATTTCCTCGCTGGAAAGCTCCGGATACGCGACGCCCGTGATGTCGAAGAACGACCGCAGCGGGGGCGGCAGTTCCTTCAGGTTCCGTTCGATGGCGAGACGTCCGCTCGCCGCGTCCACCACCAGGTCGATCCGGGAGGACTCCGCGAAAAATAATTCACCCAAGGACTCTTTCAACGTCGCGAGGACTCGCTCCACGTGCTTGCACGTCCCGAGACCGTTCACCTGGAAGTCCACACAGGTGCAGGAACACTGGAGCGGCTGAACCTGCCGGATTTCGACATGGTAGGTCTGCCCGCTCAACGCGGAGGTGACGGCGAAATTGGAAAAGACCGGCTGGCCGGGGGAGAGGTTGCGCACGAACATCTCCTCGCGTTCCGCCCGCAGACGCCGCCGCTGGATCTCCTCCGCGTCCGTCGTACGCCAGTCGGTGACGCGGGGGACGGAAGCACCCTGTCTCTCCGTTCGCTCTTTCACGTATCCCCTTTCGCGCCGGGCGGCCGCGCGACACGTCGCGCAACCGCCCGGCTACAAGGTTAGGCCTCTTCCGAGAACTGGTCCTTGCCGACGCCGCAAAGCGGGCAGACCCAGGCATCGGGCAGGTCTTCAAACGCCGTACCGGGTTCGATTCCGTGGTCGGGGTCGCCGATCGCAGGGTCGTAAACGTGGCCGCAGACGGCGCAGATGTACTTCTTCATGGTGTGTTCTCCTTTTTGGGGTGGTGTTAGACCGGCGTCACGTCAACGGGAAACAGGGGGGCCTCCCGGTGCGTCCCGCGTGACGACAGCGCTGGTGAAGATGATTTTCCGGCAGAGGATCCAGAGCGAAAACGCCCCGTCGAACCGGCTGATGGTTTTGACGTTCGCAAGCCCCGTGCCGCGTTCCCGGCGAGCGGCCTCGGTGATCATCCGCATGTTGTTCTGCAGGGTAACGGTGTCGGAAAACCAGTAACAGTCGTACGCCTCGGGGGTGTCCGGATTCCCCGTAATCAGCGGGATGAACCCGAAAAGGTAGTATCCGTAATTTTCGGCGGCAACGGTCGCGACGGGAACCTTGCCGTCATCGACACGCACGCCGACGAGCGCCCGGCTCGTCTGGATGGAGGCGCAGCCGGACGACAGCAACACGCCGGACAGCGCCAAGGCGGGAAAGAATTTCGCAAACGTCATGTCACCGTCCTCCCTTCTGCGGGAACTTCCGCCGGTGTACCGGTTCGGCAGGATTGACAAGCGTTGCCGAAACCTGCGCGGTCTTGTACCAGAAGATGCCCAGCGTGTTCCCGATGTACGGGATGGCCGAGAAGTAACAGGTCGATTCGCACAACGGCTGGATGTTGGTTACCTGGCACCTGCGCTGTTTGACCTCCTGCATCAGCACGCGCTGCATCTTGTCGAGCGTAACCTCGTCCGAAAACCAGGCCGCGCCCGACGGGTTCACCGGATCGGCGTTCCCCGTGACGATCGGGATGCAGTTGAACAGGTAGAACCCATAGTTGGAAATGACGATATGCTCCTCGCCCCGTCCCTCGGATCCCACAATCTCAAAGCCGCGCAAGTCGTGCCGGGCGGTCTTTTCGACCATCACGCATCCCGACATCAGGAACGCGATCGACACCAAAATCACGAACAGACACGATTTCATTCCCAGTTGTTCTCCCCTCCGTTCCGCCCGCCGTCCCTCCTAGGTCGGCGGTGCTTTCCAGTCTAGCAGAAAAACAGGACACCCCGCAACAAGATAAACGGGGCAAAATAAGCAAAGGGCGCAAAGATGGCGGAAGGGAGGGACGGGCTTCTGCCCGTCCCTCCCGTTTCCATCGCGTTCTGCGGTCACGCGGCAGGTTACTTTACGAGCACGATAAGCCCGGTCATCGTGTACAGGCCGTCGTCCTTCGCGACAAACGCGCATCTACGTTCACCCGGCGCGCTCTTGAACTTGACCTCGCCGATGTTGTCCGGCTTCGACTCCCACGAAATCACCTTGCCGCCCGTAAACCGCTTGCCGCCGAGCTTCACGTACACCTTCGCGCCGTCCGCGAACTTGAGCGTCCTGTCGCTGTTTTCGTTGGTGAACGCCGAGACGAGCGGCAACGCTGCCTCGCGCAGCGAGAGGTCGATGGTCGATCCGTTCATCATCCAGCAGCCGTGGAAGTAGTTGTGCGCGGAAGGTATGAACGCACCGAACACGTTGACTGCCTCCGTGCCGTTGTTTGAGTTCCGGTTGTACAGCGCCTCATAGTTGCGAACGCTCAGCGGGGCGTACAGCCAAAGGGCGCAGTTGACCTTGAAATCCACCGTCTCCGCGTGGTTGGTCCCGTTGGCGGACGCGGTACCGTCAAGCCCCGTCAGCAG
>JAGAEL010000028.1 GCA_017613085.1 Kiritimatiellia bacterium
CGATCCGCGCGGCGCGGGACTGGGCGTCCCTCGTCCCGGGCGTGAGCCGGTTCTGGACGGCGGACGCGGGGGGCGGCGCGGCGCGGCTGCTGACGTGGGAGAACGTCCGCGCGGGGCGCGACGGGGCGGGGGCGTATTCCGCGCAGGTCGAGCTGCGGGCGGGCGGCGACTTCGCGACGCGCTCCAACGGCGTCGAGCGCGTCTACCGCAGGGTCCCCCCGTTCGACTGGGACGGCGACGGGCTGGAGAACTCCGTCGACCCCGACCCCTTCGCGGCGGGGCCCGACGCGCACGGGACGAACGCCGAATGGTTCAACAACGTCTGCTCGAACGTCTTCCTCGCCGCCGATCCACCCGGCGGGGGATTCCCCCTTCTCGCGCCGAGGTCGGCGGACGTGGACACGAACGCCTACTACTTTGTGGACTTCGTTGTCGCGGACGGCCCCGCGCCGGTCTACTTCGCCGCCGGCCGCGAGTCGCGCCTCGGCTCGCCCGCCGTCGTCGCCCTCCCCGGCGCGACGAACCGCGTCCCGCTTTTGATCGGCGTCGAATACGCCGTCACCTCGCCCGTCCCGCTCACGGTCTCGGTCCCGGACGGGAACCCGTACACGGAGGTTGAGTTTACCGGTCCGGGCTCCGCCCGGATCCGCTGGCCGCTCGATTTCGTGTTCACCGAGGAGGTCGGTGCGACCGACCGTGTCTACACGGTGACGGTTGCGCCGTACGATCCGGGCGGCGTCTTTGAATGGGACGATCCCGGCGTTCCCCTGCGCGGGGGGGCGGCTTCGGGCGGCAACTGCGGCTGCGTTCAGAGCGGAGGGGACACGGTCCGGTTCACGTGTTCCCGTTTGTGCGGGTGCGACGCGGCCTGTACCGCCAAAGGGACGTTCCGCCTGGAGGGCGCACTCTTCTCCGTGACTGGGGGGCAGTGCAGGTGCGGGTTCGACGACCCGCCGGTATTCGAACCTGACGGCATGGTTACAAATCACCCCTTTCTTGCTGTGTCATTCAGTTCCCCCGTTGTAATTTTCGAGGACGGTTACATGAATAGTCTCGACGAATGGAGAGACAGGCGTTCTACACGCACGAGACTGACGATTCAAGCGAACGGAGGCCCTCATGGTGGAACTCTCGTATTAAGTACGACAAACCTCGATAAACTACTTTCTGTCGGAGATGGATCTTTCTTGTTTCCGGAATCTGTCATTCTGGGAGAGCACGAAGAATATTACCGTTCGTTCGTCTGTGAGGGGAATTTTCAAAGTTCAGTTAAGGACGATATTCAAGTCACAGGTGTGTTTACTGAAAACGGGACAGGCGAAAGAATCAATGCTCATGGGAAACTTACCGCGATACGCATTGAACTACTGCCAAGAAATAGCGCCCCAAAGAATCCTTGCCCCAATCGTCACGTTTTTGGCGTCGATGAAACAGTATATTGTATCCAAAACCCCTTGACACCTTTGCTGCAATGGAACGCATCGGGGAACGGTATCATCACAAATTTTCAAACCGTATGTTATATTTGCCCGATCCGTGCGGAAAGGGGAGGCTTGTGTGCAACGGATGGGACTGTAAGCTACCGTCCGCTTATCGATGTCCTGGAGCCGAACGGGTTGATTTGTGGGTTATGCGAGTTTCTTCCCCCCGATCCCACTTCGGGGGTCGGAATGGCGATAGAATTGCAAGTAACCCCCCTCGAAGTCTCGTTTGAGGGATTGAGACTTCAGGAAGTTCCGGCGCCTCCGACCGCTACATCTCCTGCATGGGGGGTACATGAGGGGTATTTCGCCGATTATGATTATAGATCAAGATGGTATCACTATATGTATTGGGGTGGCGGGATATGGATTTCAATTCTTCCAGAAAATTTGTTTGGTCTTTATGACCAATCTAGGATGTTTGTATGGCCCAAAAAACCTTGGGGCATAGGTCGATTGACGTGGGTAATCCCAATTGCTTGGCAAAGCAAATATTCAACCGGTCTTTTACCCGACGGAGAACTTGATCAGAAGTATTTGTCGGAGTGGACGATGACGGAAACTATGATCAAGAAGAAGAAACACGGGAATGAACTTGTCTTAACCGTAGAGGGCGAGGTATTCCTAAACGGAGAGCGGTATGAGCCATAATCGAGTCCCCCTTGTATTGACTTCCCTGTTGACACTTGCCGTCGTAACGGCTGGATGCCGGAATGACGAGCGCGTGATATCGAAAATCCTGGCCGATAAATTTAAAGATTTGCCCGCACGAACGGAAGAGCGGCTTCGCGAGGTTTCGGAGGGGAAGGAAGAAATCTGTAAATTGTTCGACCGACTCCCTCCGAATCGGAAAAGGGATTTCATCGCCACGTTGACAACGTGTTTCCGCAGACTGGAATTTGACGGCCGCTCGTATACTACCCGTGGGTCGGCTCTGTCCGACTACATCCACATAGCATTTGAATTAACCGACCACTTCCGTTTGGCGGGGGATGTGCAGGAGGACGCCTGGCGGTTCAGGCTTGACGCGCTGGACAGGGTGAACGAGGAGATCCGGCGTTGCGAGAGCGAACCGGCAGGAGGTCTGCGCGGTATGAACGAAATCGATCCGTCCATGTCGAAACAACAGTATTTGGAATATCTAAAGGTCATAAGATGGGAATTCATCTGGACGGGGTTTGAAATGAGTCCGTTCTCTCTCTATTTCAAATCCCTCCCCCCAAAGGAGAAAACCGAATGGGAAAACAGACTCAGGGACGTAGCAAAAAAGGAGTTGCTTATCTGTAATTCAAATAATCCATCCGTGAAAATTCCTTTCGGTATTTATACGGAAGATTCGGGAATCTACGGGAGAACGGTCTCGAATGATCAAGTTATTATACAACTCAAAGACAGGGTGATAAAAATGAAACTTACAGAAGAAGGGAAAAATATGAAGAAGAAAAGAAAAAGATAAAAGATACAGGAACGTAAGAAACGCCTGGAAAGGTAAACCATGAAACAGGGATTCATTTGTACAGCGGCGGCGATTATTCTTTGCGGCAGTTGCCTTGCCGTGTCCGACGATCTCATGCGGGCTTTTGACAAGGCGCTGTCCGATCCGGACATCAGCGTGTGCTGGGATGCCGCCGCGCCGCTTTGGGGAAGGGCGCAGATGGAGGGGTTCTTCGCGAATTATAAGGAACCGAGCAACCTCTTGACACTCCTGGTCGACCGTGTCTTGGAAAAGAGAATCGATATTGAGGATGCGGACAGAATGGTGGAGAAGCGTTTTCAAAGTATGCAGTATTTTATGGATCAGATTGCGTTTTTTGAGGCGGTCGCGCGGACGAACGTCTGTTTCCTCAAACTCGCGGATTATCTCGCGACTGAAAATGTGATTCCATTAACCAATTGGACGGAGAGGGCGAAACTCGCCCGGGAGAAAGACGAGGCGTTGATCGCCGCAGGGGTGATTAAACGTCCGATTGTTATCATCGGAACCTATCCGCGTACTCCGAATCGGCGCGCGCTTTGGGATGAACGTGACCGCATCACGCACTGCAATAATCGTGTGATCTATCATCGCAGCCGCGTCGCCGACATCTTCGCCAAGCGGATGGAAGAGTACCTACATTCCCTGAACGAGGAAGAGGCGGAGGCATTCTGCAAGCGTTTCATCAAACGGGCGGGGTTGACCGAAGCGGAGGAAGACCTTTTCTTCCCGGAACGGGCTAAGAAAAAACCGAAGAAACAAGGCATCGGGGCGCAACAGGAGGAGCATATCGACGATGACATCTCCACGCCGACGCCTGATGTAAAAGAAATTGAACAGGAAGAACCCATCCCCAAAGAGGCTTTGGAACAACTGCAAGGGAAAAGGAGATGCTTATGAAAATCGAATTACACAGGATTACGATACGGGAACTGGTTGATGGATATGTCGATGACGCGGAGGCGGGGGTTCGCGGTTACGGCGGACGGCTCGACATCCGCCCTCCCTACCAGCGCGAGTTCGTGTACGGGGAGAAGGAACGCAACGCCGTGATTTCGACGGTGATGAAAGGATTCCCGTTGAACGTCATGTACTGGGCAAGGAATCTGGATGGCACGTTCGAGGTGATGGACGGTCAACAACGGACAATCTCGCTCTGCCGCTACGCGAACGGCGACTTCTCGTGGGGAGAGCTGGATATGGGGGCGAAGTTCTTCCACCGCCAGCCGGAGGATGTGCAGCGGAAGTTCTTCGACTACGAGCTAATGGTGTACTTCTGCGAGGGTGAACCATCCGAGAAAATCGACTGGTTCAAAATCTACGATCCATCAAGGAGACGGAGAGGCGACGGAACTTTGGCTCCACTTCCAGAAGGTGATCAACTGGGTGGAGACGTTGTTCCCGAAGTACCGGAAAGAGATGAAAGGATTGGAGTGGGGGCGCCTCTACAGGGAGTTCGCCGGGAAGTCCTACAACCCGCATGAGTTGGAACAGGAGGTCGCGGCGTTGATGGCGGACAGGGAGGTACAGAGGAAGGGGGGCGTGTACGAGTTTCTTCTTTCCGGCAGGATTCGGGGAGAAAAACTGAACCTCCGCTCGTTCGACGACGAGGACAAGCGTGAAATAATCTGCCGCCGCTGCAACGCGCTCAAAAGCGACAAATTCTGAACGCGCGCTTCGCTCAACTTAAAAAGGGGCGGCAATTTCTTCGTCGGTCAGGTAGCAGGTCGGATCCGGTTCCCAGAGACTGCCCGTGGCGGCTTCGGAACGGGCGCGGAAGTTCCCGTTGCAGATGTCGAGAAAACGGCAATGTGCACACCGCCCGCGAAGGCGCGTCTTACGGTCACGAAGCTGGGCGAGTAGGGAATCTACCGGCGGGGCACCCCAGATTTCGCTGAACGGTTTTTCCAGAACGTTGCCGAGCGGCTTGTTGCGCCAGAACTGGTCGGGGTAAACCGTTCCGTCCCAACTGATACAGCCGATGCCGAGACCGGTACTGTTCCCCCCGTTCATGCGCAAAAGCCGGAGCGCGTCTTCCGCGCGCGGATTGCCCTCCCGCTTCATGCGGAGATAGAGGTAGGGCCCGTCGCAATGGTTATCGACGGTCAAGACCTCCGTCTGGAATCCAAGGTTGTGGAGTCGCACGGTGCGGTCGATAATCAGGTCCACCGTGCGGCGGCGTTCTTCCGCGTTCAAATCCCGTGCGGCGATCTCGGCGCCGCGTCCGCAGTAGACGAGGTGGTAGAGGCAGAGTCGGGGTACCCGTTCGGCTTCCATCAAGTCGAAGATGGCGGGGATTTCCTGCACGTTGTCGCGTGTGATGGTGACGCGGAGTCCGACTTTGATTCCCGCGTCGCGGCAGATCCGGATGGCGCACAACGCACCCTGGTAGGCGCCGGGAGTGCGGCGGAAGGCGTCGTGTACCGCTTCGCGCCCGTCCAGGCTGATCCCCACGTAGGATGCCCCGATTCGCTTGATGGCGGCGGCTTTCTCCCCCGTGATCAACGTGCCGTTGGTCGAGAAAACCACGCGCAACCCTTTTGAAACGGCGTATTCGGCTAACTCCAGCAGGTCTGGGCGGACGAAGGGTTCGCCGCCAGAGAAGAGGACGACGGGGCAACCGAATGTCGCGAGGTCGTCGAGGACGGCACGCGCCTGTCCTGTGGAGAGTTCCGGTTGCGGACCGGAGACGGCGGCATAGCAGTGTTCGCATTTCAGGTTGCAGCGGGAGGTCACGTTCCAGACCACAACCGGTTTCTTATCCTTCGAGAACTGGAGCATGTGGCTCGGCAGTTTGCTGGAAAGCCGCCCGTAACGCAACGGGTCGGAGGCTTCGACCGTTCCGAGGTAGAGTTTGGAAATGCCGATCATCCGTTACGCCTTCTGCTGTTTTTCGATGAACGCCATCGGGACGACCAGGACGGGGCAGGTGGATTTGCGGACGACCCGTGCGGTGACGTTCCCGGTCAGCCATTGCGAAATCATCCCCTTGCCCTGCCGCCCGAGGACAATCAAGTCGGCGTTGACGCTTTTCGCGTGGTGCAGGATCTCCTCCGGCGCGTCACCGATACGCATTACGACCTCGAAGGTGACGCCTTCCGGAATGAGCGGGCGATAGTCTCTTTCGATGGCCGCGTCGATGTCGGCTTTCGCCTTGCTGTCCATATCGCCGACGTCGTAGATATACCCCTTCCAGAACTGCGCGTCGGGTTCCGGAATGACGTGGAGCAGAATCAGTTTCGAGCCGGGTGCGCGTTGCGCCGCCTCCGCCGCGAAGGCGAAGGAACGAAGGGCGTTTTCCGAGAAGTCGGTACAGAACAGGATGGTTTTTGCGGGTGTCATGGTCGTCCTCCTTTCGGGGTTAGAGGCTGTACGGCAGCCAGGTTGCGATTTGCGGGAACAGTAGTAACAGTGTACAGGCGAGGAAAAGCGCGAACAGGAAGGGGAGGGAACCCCTGAAAACCGTCTGTAGCGGGATGCTGCGTTCGATGCCGCTCACGACATAGGCGTTGACGCCGACAGGCGGCGTGATCACGCCCATCTGTGTCACCAGTACCGCCATCACGCCGAACCAGATCGGGTCGTAGTGCAGCTTCAGGATGACGGGATAGAGGATCGGGACGGTGAGCAAGATCAACGCGAGCGAGTCGATGAAACAGCCGCACACGAGGTAAAATGCGATGATCGCGAGGATGATGACCCAGGCGGGGAGGGGGAGCTGGGCGAGCCAGCCGGCGAAGTGCATCGGCGTTCCCGTCACCGCGAGGAAGTGGCCGAACACCGTCGCGCCGGCGATAATCACCAGCACCATGCAGGAGGTCCGCAAGGTCTCTTCGCCGGCCTTCCACAAGACTTCCAACGTGAGGTGGCGGCCGATTGCCGCGATGACAATGCTGCCGAACGCGCCGATCGCCGCGCCTTCCGTCGGGGTGAAGAACCCGGCGAACATTCCGCCCATCACGAAGAAGAAGAGGAGAAGCGTCTCGGTCACGCCCGCCAACGACTTGATCCGCGTGCGCCAGGGGACTTTCTGCGCCGGGGGGGCGGCGTTCGGGTTGAGCCAGCACTGGATGCGGATCGACAGGCAGAACAGGAACGCGACCAGCAGTCCGGGCAGGATGCCCGCGAAGAACAGCTTGCCGATCGACTGTTCCGTCAGGATGCCGTAGACGATGAACACGACACTCGGCGGACTGAGCATGCCGAGACCGCCGCCGGCGGCGACGGTGCCGGAAGCCAGCGCGTCGTCATACTTGTACCGGCGCATTTCCGGCAGGGCGACGGCGGCCATCGTCGCGGCTGTCGCGGGACCGCTCCCGCAGATCGCGCCGAAGGCCGCGCACGCGCCGACGGTCGCCATCGCCAGACCGCCGCGAAGCGAGGAGAACCAGTTGTTCGCCGCCGCGAACAGTCGGCTGCTGATCCCGGTATGAAAGGCGACCTGTCCCATGAAGATAAAGAGCGGGATGACGGTGAGGTTGTAGTTCGTAAAAGTCGCGTAGAAATCTGCCGCGACAACGGACATCGCGGCCCGTGGGCTTACGACGGCGGCGAAGCCGACCGCGCCCACGATCGCCATCGCAAATGCGACGGGCATACTGCCCACAAGGAACAGCAGCAATGCCGCACACCCAAGGATTCCAATCGAAAGTGGTTCCATAACGTTCTCCTCTCCGCCCAGTCTACCAAATCCCGGTTGCCGAGGCAAAGCGGGATTTTTCTGGAATTACCGCAACACCACCGGTCCGAGAAGTCCGGACGGCGTAAGCGCGTCATCTTTTGTGAAGTAGTTCCAGTCGGTGAAACATTTGCGTCCCTTCGACGGGCGCGAAGCGATTCCGTTCTTGAACCACGCCGGGAAATGTTCCAGGTACCATCCACCCGGATAGACCGCTTTCACGAATTTGCAGTCCGCAGATTCCTGTTCGTCACCGATGAGCCGGTTCGCCCATACGTTCGTGAATTCGATTTCAAGCGTGTTCTCGCCCGTTCTGAGGTCTCCCTGCGACAGGCGCACTTCATACGGTTCGCACCACACGGGGGCGAAAGTTTTCCCGTTCAGGATAACCTTGGCGACCTGCTTGTTACAGTTGCCGAGGGAGAGGATGCGGCAGGGCCGCGCTTCGTCGCGGTCGCTCCCATTGCCTGCGAATGTGAACTTGGTCGAATACTTCGCCGTGCCGCTGAAATATTTGACGTTCGGGTTGGCGTTCGCCGTCCAGTCCGACAGTTCCGCCATTTCCACGGCGGTGTCGCCGAAGGTTACGCGCCAAGGCGAAGTGAACCGGAATCCTTCGACCGCCTCTCCCGCGAAAGGCTTGGGAAGTTTCTGATAATAGTCGCTGTCCGCGTTCGCCGTGAGCGAACCGGCTGGCTTGCGCAGCACGAGGAACCCGCTGCCGCACGGCGCGAGCTGGATCGGGGCGCTTCCGTTGACAAGGGCAAGCGGCGCGATACAACCCGTCACGGGGTCAAACCACTCCGGCGCCTTGCCGATGTTTGGAATCCGCATGTTCATGGAGGCGGTTTTGTCGGAGTGGTTCACGACGAAGAAGACTAGTTTCCCGTCCGCCTCGCGGGCGTGTGCCGTAAGCGGTGTGCCGCGTGGAGTGATGTTGAGCCCGTCGATCTTTTCCTTGCTGGGGGCGCCCCACTGCAGCAGCGCCTGACAGCGGTTGAGGTAGGTGTACCAGCCTTTCCCGCTCTTCGCCCAGGTCTGGTTACGCCCGAAATGCGTTCCCCAGCGTCCCATGACTTTGCCGGGTTTCACATCGTCCCCCCACGGCTGGAGCGGACACGTGTGGAGCGTCATGCGGTTTATGCCCCGGTCGAACTGCGTGTCTGCGGTCGCTTTGAGCAAGAACGGCGTCTCTTTCCAGTTGCAGGAGGGCGGTCCGGAGGTGAACGCCTCCGCCTCCACGACGTTGTGGCGTTTCCCGCCCGGCCCCGTCCATTGGTTCCAGTCGAGCAGTCCGGGTGCTTTTCGGTTGAGCGCGGGACGGTACCAGAATTCGGTCATCAAGCGGTCGATGTGTGCGGCACATTCGCGGGAGTCGAACGGTCCCCGGTACGGTTCACAGGCGAATTCAAGTCCGGCCGCGGACAACTTCTCGTGCATCATTTTGAAGAGCACGTCGCGGTAGAGGTCTTTGCACGTCCGGCTGAAATCGGTGCGGAACTTTTTTATTTCTGCCGTGGTGTAACGGTTGGTGAACCCGCCGAGGATCGGCAGGAACGGCAGCGGGTCGTAACCGCGCCGCGCGGTGAACTCTTCACGCATCCGGGGCGTCCAGGAAGGCGTACCCGCCTCGTAGCTGTCGAGGAGCAGGAACTTCAGCCCACGCCCGACTTGGTCGCCGACGTATTTCTTCAAATCGCCCAACACATGGTCGAGGTGGAACGCGACCGCTTTCGGATTCATCTTGTCGCACTCTAGTCCGAACGCTTCCCATTGGTTCGGCTGCGTGAACGAGCCCATCGGGATGTGGGCGATCCGTATACCGTCGACGACGGCGATCTCCTGAAAATCGGTACGACGGGAGGGAATGTCCGGCTTTTTGAATACACCGAAGTCCCCGCTCTGGACAGGGAACGCCGCGTGCGCGGTCGTGGAAATCTGCGTCTCCGCGTTCGTGACGTTGAAAACGAGTTCGCGCATGGAAAGGTGCGGCGGGATCCACGGGCCGCCGGTGGACGTATAGCCGGGGCAGTTGTGGAGGCCCAGTTCGATACCGCGCTTTTCCGCCTCCTCGCAGGCGAAGCGCACGAACGACCACCATTCGGGCGTGAACGCGATCAACCCCTGCGAGGGACTTCCGGGGATGGAGGTCGCCCAGGGCGAACAGACATCCGCCATACCGAAGATCGTCGCCGCGCCGATGCCGGTCTCCTTGAACCAGTCCAGGTCTTTGACGATCCCCTCGCGGGTGACGTAACACCCCATCCAGTGCCACCAGACGCCGGTCTTGGCGCTCTGCGGCGGGTTGCGGAAGACGGTTTCAGGGTCTTCTTCTCCGTACGCGGACGGCGCGGAAAGGACGGCTGCAAGAAGGGACGAGAGGAGCAGGGTCTGTGTAACGTGTTTCATACCGAGTTCATTCCTGTTTAGTCGACGGCGACATTCACCCGCTGCGGATGCAGGACGGTGTCGAGCGCGTCGGGGGCGAGCCGGACCATCAGGCCTCGGCGTCCGCCGTTGATGATGAGGTAGGGGAGCGAGAAGATGCTTTCCTCCGCGTAGACGTCCAGCTTCTTGCGCGTTCCGAAGGGACTCGTCCCCCCGCAGAAATAGCCGGTGTGGCGGGAAGCCGTTTCCGGTGCGCAGGGGGCGACGCTTTTCACGCCGAGAATCCGTGCCATCTGTTTCGTTGAAATCTCGCGGTCGCCGTGCATCAGTACGATGAACGGGCGCTTTTCGTCCGTCTCCAGCACGATGGTCTTGACAATCAGGTGTTCATCCACGCCGATCGCCGCTGCGGCGGAAGCGGTTCCGCCGTGTTCGACATAATCGTAGGGATGTGCCTCGAACGGGACGCCCGACGCCTTGAGCGTGCGGATCGCCATCGTCATCGGCGGATCTTTCAACTGTGATTTCATGGTTAGTCTGCCTGTAAACGCTGAACCCCGTCAGTTTAATTCAACTCTTCCCGTCCTGCAAGCCTTTAATCCTGTCCATGCGGGTGGGGTAAGGCGCCTCCGCGAATTAGGGAGGGACGCGCTTTGTCGCGTCCGTTCTTATGCGGCGCGTGAGGACACGCGCCCTCCCACACGACAGGCGCCCCCCCGGTCGCTCCCGATCTCTGCGTGAGACAAAAGACGGAGGGCCGGGCAACCAATATGTGTCAATTTGTGGTTATTTTCGATCCCGTTTTTTCGATTGCACGACTCGCGGATGCGTTCGTTGCGATTGCCCGATCTTGGCCTATCTGAAATTACCGTGCGGGAAGATCAGGCATCGAACGTGTGTTCGCCGTGCCAGGGTTCGGAAGGGGGTACTTCAACCTGTTTGGCGAGGATGCGTTGACGGACGGCCTCGGAAAGCAGGATGGTCGTCGCCGCCGCCACGTTCAGGGAATCCGCGATGCCGAGCATCGGAATCCGGACGCGGAGATCCGCCGCCTCCATCCATTTCGCCGTTAAACCGTACTGTTCCGTCCCGACGGCGATCGCCACCGGGCGCGTGAGGTCTACTTCGAAATGCAGACGTTCCGCGTGGGGGGTCGCGGCGAGGATGGAGTAGCCCCGTTCCCGCAGGAAGGCCAGCGCCTCCCCGCTCTCCGCTTCGACGACGGGGATGGAGAAAAGCGTTCCGGTCGAGGCCCGGACGACGTTCGGGTTGTAGATGTCGGTGCAGCGGTCGCAGACGATGACCGCCGAAACGCCGGCGGCGTCCGCCGAACGGAGCATCGTGCCCAGGTTTCCGGGTTTCTCGATCGACTCCGCGACGAGGACAAGGGCGTTTGCCGGAAGTTTCAGGTCGGCGAGGGAGAGCCGGGGCTGGGGGCCCGCCATCAACAGGCCGTCGGGGCGTTCGCGGTAGGCAAGCTTTTCGAATACTTTTGCGGTGCAGGCGAAACATTCGGCGCCCAATCGCTCACATTCGGCGACAATGGCGGGTTCGTTCTCGTGCTTCAGGTAAAGTTCTTCGCAGAAAAAGAGCATCTGCGGACGATAATCGTGGTCGAGCGCCCTGCGGCACTCGCGATACCCTTCGATCAACATCTGCCCGAACTCGTCGCGGTGCGACCGCTGACGGAGTTTGACGCAGTATTTCACCTTCGGGTTTGCCAAAGAGGTAATTTCGGTAACGGACATGCGCGTAGTCTACCGCAAATTCCCGGAAGAGACAAGCCCTTAGGAACATGAGCGATAAGATGGCGCGCCTAGAGGGATTCGGACCCCCGACCCGCGGATTAGAAATCCGCTGCTCTATCCAACTGAGCTACAGGCGCGGTTCGCGTGTTTACGCATCAGATTGAAAACGCCCTTCAGTATACGCCTTTTATCCGGGGAAGGGAAGCGTAAATTCAAGATTTGTTTCTTTCTTTCGAGGGGGGAAGATGGTATCCTCTCCGCATGAAAAGCTTTTACAAACAAGTGAAGAGGGCTGGCGCGGGGGCGTTCGTGTCCGCCTCGCTCTTTTGCGGCGCAGCGACGGTCACGGAGACGGCGGTCGAAATGCCGACGTATCCGTTTTTTGATCCCGATCCCGTTCCCGCCACCTCCGATATGCGGTATCCGTACTTTTTCTTCGACGGCACAAGTTCCACGAATGTGTGCCGTACGTGGAAGGCCGTCGTTCTGGAGAGCGACAGGTTGAAAGTGACGATCCTTCCGGAGATCGGCGGCAAGGTCTGGGGCGCGACCGACAAGGCGACCGGGCGCGATTTCATCTACCACAACCACGTCGTCAAGTTCCGCAACGTGGCGCGGCGCGGTCCGTGGTGTTCCGGGGGGATCGAGTTCAATTTCGGTATCTACGGTCATACCCCCTCTACTGCGACGCCGGTCTCGTACTACGTACTGGATAACAAGGACGGACGTGTGAGCTGTTTTCTCTCCGACACCGAACTCGTCTGCCGCACGATGTGGCAGGTCGAGGTGTGCCTCGAAGACGGCAAGGATTCGTTCGTCACGCGCACGACGTGGTTTAACGGCTCGAACTTCTTTACACCGTTCTATCACTGGATGAACGCGGCCTACTCCGTGCGCGGCGATCCCGAATTCTTCTTCCCCGGCGCATCGTATATCGGTCATGCGGGGGATTCCCATGCCTGGCCGGTTGACGAAAAAGGACGCAATCTCGCCCGTTACTCGAACAATGCTTTCGGACAGAACAAGTCGTACCATGTGCTTGACGGCGATCATTCCTTCTACGGGATCTGGTGGCCCGAGGCGGGAATCGGTTCGTTCCACGAAAACCCCGCGACGCAGAAATACGGGCGTAAGATCTGGCTGTGGGGGCTATCCCGCGAAGGGGGCATCTGGGAAGATCTCCTCACCGACAACGACGGGCAGTATACCGAGCTTCAGAGCGGGCTTTTCTTCAACCAGCCCGCCGATACGCTGAAGACACCCTTCAAACACACCGCGTTCGCGCCCGGTGCGACGGAGACGTTCGAAGAGAAGTGGGGCGTCGTGCGCAGCCGTGCCGAGCTTGAAAACCGCATGAACCCGACGAACTTCGTCAAGCGTCCGCAGACGATGCCGGCGGACTTCGACTGGACGACCGCATACGGTCTCTACCTCAAAGGCCGTCAGTGCATCCGCCGCCGCATGGATCGCGACGGTGAAAAGGCGCTTCTCGAATGTCTCGCGAAAGAGCCGTATTACGTACCCGCCCTGGAAGAATTGGCGTCTCTCGCCGTGCGGCGCGGCAAATATGCCGTGGCGCATACGTTCGCAGAAAAGGCGCTCGCCGTCGATACCTACACGCCGGGGGCGAACTACGCGGAAGGGCAGGCGTTTTTCGCGGAAGGCTGTTTGCGGGCGGCGAAGGAACGTCTGGGAATTGCCGCGCGCACCCCTGAATTCCGAGCCGCCGCGCTCGTCCTCGCCGCCAAGGCGGCGTTGCGGGAAGGGAAGTGGGACGAGGCCGGCGCGTTCGCCAAGAAGGCGTTCCTTGCGAACGGAAACAATTTCGACGCATGGCTTGTTCAAACCGTTGCCAAACGTAAAAGCGGGCATCCAGCCGCGTTTACGGCGAAGTGGATTCTCGAAAGCGTCCCGCTCTTCCACGCGGCGCGGTACGAATTGAATCTCGCCGATCCCGGATCCGAACCGATGGAGACGTACGTGCGCTGTGAGTTCCCGCACGAGGTCTATCTCGAAATCGGTTCGTGGTACGAGGAGTCGGGATTGTTAGAGGATGCCGAGGCGCTTTTCCGCAAGGCCGCTGCCGCAAGCCCCGTCGGCGGTATCTGTCTCGCCTACGTCCTGCGCTGTGCCGGGAAAGAGGCGGAGGCGAAAGCCGCGCTGGACGCGGCGGCGTCGAAACCGGTCGCGTTCGCCCTGCCGTTCCGCCGCGAATCGATTCCCGCGCTTACATGGGCGGAGAAGACGCGTCCCGAATGGAAGTTCAAGTACCTTGCCGCCGTCTGCCTTGCCGCGAACGCCTGGGACAAAGAGGCTGACGCGCTTCTGGCAGACTGCGCGGAGGAACCGGATGACGCGGTCTTCTACCTCTACCGCGCCTCGCGCCGGAAGGGCGAAATGCGGTTGCCGGATCTCCGCAGCGCCGCGAAGTATGGCGCTTCCTGGCGGCCCGGTTATGCACTCTACCGTTATTTCGCCGAGGTGGAGGACTGGAAAAGTGCGTTGAAGGAGATTGAGCCGTATGTCGCGAAGTATCCGGACGCCAACCTCGTGAAACTCGCGTATGCAAACGCGCTCGCCAGAAGCGGACGATACGAAAAGGCGGTTGACTACTTGTCCCGCATCACGGTTCTGCCCTCTGAACACGGGGATAATGCATTCACCTCCTGGTTGTACGCTTGGCGGTGTATCGCTTCCAACGCCTTGTCGCTCGGAAAGAAGGAGGTTGCGAAAGCGGCCGTTGCAAAGGCGCTCTCCTTCCCGGAGAACCTTGGGCGCGGTAAGCCCTACGATCCGCCGGAGAAGGGAACGCCGGAAGCCCCCGGCCTTCTCGCAGACTGGCCCGATTCCCTGCTCGAACTAGTCCCGGAAGTCTGGGAAACGAGCAACCATTAACCGCGACCAAATATGAGACAAAGGGCTAACCGTTCGGGAGATAGCATGAAACGACCCACACTTGTGACTGAGAAGCCGATTTTTCAGAAGAGAATCGTGGCTCGGTATCTTTTCCTGACCGTTTTCGCGGTGTCGTATGTGTCCATGGCTCAAGGAGGGGAAGAGTTGGTTGTCGCCTCCTTGCCGCAACAAGGGGATGTTGCGGTTGTTCAAGAGGACGGCGTCTAGTGGTTTGGCACGTTGACGATTGAACAAATTTGGGATGTCCCCCCATGTATGACGGTTCACCAGTATTCACTCTTCATCACGCTCAACGCAGAGACCGCAAAGGGATTCAAATCCGTTTGTTTTTTAGCCCGTTTAGGGAGGGACGCGCTTCGTCGCGTCCGAGTGGCGGCTGTCGGGTGTCGAATGAC
>JAGAEL010000029.1 GCA_017613085.1 Kiritimatiellia bacterium
CGCCCGCAGCATCGCGTTCGTGAAGTTGTCGTACTCGTCGAGCATCAGGTAGAGGTGGAATCCCTTATGCTTCGCAAAGCCGACAATCGCGCTGAACAGACTCATACCCGATGCGTTCGGCATTTCCCGCTCGAATTCTTCCCCGTAGTCGGCGGAGTACTTCATGAGAAAGAGCCGGAGCTGAACCCTCATGTAGTTGTCGAACCGCTCCTGAAGCGTCTTACCCTCGCAGATGTTCACCTGCGAGAAGTCGAGCACCAGCACCTGGTAGCGGTTCCGGTACTCCGTCGGCTCGCGCCCGATGTCGAGGTCGCCGAAAAGCGCGTCGAAGTTCTCCTTCTCGGCGATGTCGTAGTAGCAGCGGAGCATACTCAAGAAGAGCGACTTTCCGAACCTGCGCGGGCGCACGAAGAAGAGGAAAGACCCGCACAGTTCAAGGGTGCGGATGTACATCGACTTGTCGACGAAGTAGTACCCTTCGCTCCGAAGCCGCTTGAAATCGCTCACACCGTATGGAATCTTGAGGTTGCCGTTCATTTGTCACCATTGTACCAGAACGGGAAGCGAAACGCAACAGGCGAATTCCTACAACCCGGTTGACACGACCGTTCCGAATCTGTTACGCTTTCGGCCATGAAAACTTTTACCCAACAAGTTTCGCGCTTTCACGCGATGGTCGTCGTTTCCCTCGTCTCCTCCTTCGTTCTCGCGTCGGGGAATCCCGCGTCTTTTGAGACGGTCGTGAAAGGGACGTGCGCGGGGGATGTCCGGTTCTCCTGTGCAAAGAAGGCGGACTGGACATTCGACATCCGGCGCGAGTCGGTCGGCGGCACGGATGAACTGGTCGTGAAGCTCGCTTCCCCGAAAGAGGCCGTCCCGCCGCGCTTCGAGGTCTCGTTCGCTTTCCCGCAACGCGATATGCACCACCTCTGGACGGATTTCGCGACGGACGGCGGACACATGAAGCCGGACTGGTCCGGCTGGCGCTGGAGCGACCTGACGCACGGGCAGCCGCTCTGCGCCGTTCACAACGGAAATAACCGCAACCGATTCACGATGGCCTGTTCCGAAGCGTTGAAGCGCGTGGAATGGCGCATCGCCCTCCGCGAGGAAAACTGCCTCGTCATCGGCGGACTCCGCTTCTTCACCGCGCCGGAAGCACCCTGCCGTGAGTACGAAGTCCGTATCCGCTTCGACCCTCGCGACCTGTTCTGGAGCGACGCGGTGCAGGAGGCCGCCGCCTGGATCGCGAAGACGGCGAAACTCGCCCCGTGCCGTGTCCCCGAGAGTGCCTTCGACCCGCTCTATTCCACTTGGTACAGCTTCCATCAGGATGTCTTCGCGAAGGACATCGAGGAGGAATGTACACGTGCCGCCGCAATGGGGATGAAGGTGTTGATTGTCGATGACGGCTGGCAGACGGAGGACACCAACCGGGGTTACGCCTTTTGCGGCGACTGGGAGGTTTCGCGCCGCCGGTTTCCCGACATGGCGGCGCATGTCAAGCGCGTCCAGCAGACGGGGCTGAAGTACATGGTCTGGTATTCCGTCCCGTTCATCGGCAAGAAAAGCGCGAACTTTAACCGGTTCAAAGGACGCTACCTCTACGTGAGCGACGCGCGCGGCGCGGGGGTTCTGGATCCCCGCTTCCCCGAAGTCCGCGAATTCCTGACCGGCATCTACGTGAACGCGTTGAAGGAATGGAACCTGGACGGCTTCAAGCTCGACTTCATCGACTCCTTCACCTTCCAAGGCGCGGATCCTGCCGTAAAGCAAAACTACGCCGGCCGCGACATCCGTTCGCTCCCCGATGCCGTGAACCGCCTGATGACCGATATCCACGCCGCCCTGACAGCCATCAAGCCCGACCTTCTCCTGGAATTCCGCCAACTGTACATCGGTCCCGCGATCCGTCAGTTCGGGAACATGATGCGGGCGACGGACTGCCCCGGCGACCTTCAGTTGAACCGTTTGCGTATCGCGAACCTCCGCTTGACCGCCGGACGTTCCGCCGTCCACGCCGATATGCTGGAGTGGCATCCCTCCGACACGCCGGAAGGAGCCGCCCGCCCGATCCTCTCGGCCATCTTCGGCGTCATCCAGTATTCGATGATGCTCCGCAACCTCCCAGCCCCGCATCAAGAGGTGATCCGTCACTGGCTGGACTTCTCCCAGCGCCATCGGCAAACCTTGTTGAAAGGAGCGTTCCGCGTTTATCATCCAGAGGCCCAATACCCGTTGCTGGAAGCCGAAAGCGGGGCGGAACGCATTTTCGGCGTCTACACATCCGGAACGGTCGTCCCCTGCGGCCCTCTGGACAAACCTGTCTACGTGTTGAACGGAACGGGAACGGACGGTCTCATCGCCGACTTGCCGACCGCCCCCGGCCGGATTTCGGTGTTTGACGCTTTCGGGAACCCGGTGACCGGCATCCCCCCTGTTGCCGCAGGGTTGAACCGGATACCCGTCCCCTCCGGCGGCTACGTCCGTATCGACAAGTCAGTACCGGCAAATCCGCCGCCCTCGGGCACATCCGCGAATCGTGCAAACTCGTGATTTGTCACATTATCAAACTTTGATCAGTTCGTATTCGGCGCTGCCAAGGCCGATTTTCACGGCATGATCGATCGCATCGCGCCAATGGGTGATCGGATGGACGGTGTCGAAGAGGTCGCCCCCCTCCGGCGTACCGTCCAGCACGGTGTTCGCGAGACGCGGCGCGCGCTGACAAAGTTCCACGCATGCGACATCGAGGGCCACCGGATCGAAACTCGCCAGCATCCCGATGTCGGGAATGATCGCGGCATCGTTTTCGGCGTGGCAATCACAGTTCGGCGAGACGTCACAGATGAGGCTGATGTGGAACGCGGGACGGTCCTGGACGACGGCGAGCGCGTATTCGGCGGTCTTCCGGTCGAGGATGGTGAAACTCTGTTCGCCCCATTCCGGCATCAGGGCGCCTTTGGTACAGACGCCGACACAACGCCCGCACCCGGCGCACTTGCTGCGGTCAATCGTCATTTTCCGCCCTTGCGGCGAAAGCGCGCCATGTGCGCAGACGCGGCGGCACATCCCGCACCCGACACAGATCTCCGGGGTGAGATAGGGCTTGCCGTCGCTGTGCATCTCCAGCTTTCCGGCGCGGGAACCGCACCCCATGCCGAGATTCTTCACCGCGCCGCCGATCCCCATCGCCTCGTGCCCTTTGAAATGCGTAAGGCTGATGACCACGTCCGCGTCCATCACGGCGCGTCCGATTTTCGCCTCTTTGACATATTCGCTGACACGCGGTTTAACGGAGACTTCATCCGTGCCTTTCAATCCGTCCGCGATGATTACGTTACAACCAACCGCCTGCGGGAAAAAACCGTTCGCGAACGCGGAGTCAAGATGGTCGAGCGCATTTCCGCGTCCGCCCACGTAAAGCGTGTTGCAGTCCGTCAGGAAGGGCTTGCCTCCGAGCCCCCGCACAACATCGGCGACGGCTTTCGCGTAGTTCGGACGCAGGAACGCCAAGTTTCCCGGTTCGCCGAAATGCATTTTAATCGCGGCGTACTTGTTCGTAAAATCGATCTTCTCGATCCCCGCCCGCTTGATCAGGCGTTGCAGCTTTTGAAGGCGGTTTTCCGTAGCCGTCGTCCGGAAATTGACGAAATAGACGGGTGAAGCCATGATTGTCTCTCCTTCGTAGAAAATGGAAACTATTGCCTGCGGCAGCGGGTGACGTGCGTACCGCCCGCGTTTTCAAGTTGCGGCTCTCCCTTGTCGCAGTCATCGGTGCGGAACGGGCAACGGGGCGCGAACGGGCAACCGCCCGGTACGGGCGCGGCCGTGGCATCGAGCGGCGCGGCTTCCGGAAGCGGCTTGCCGATTTCCGGAACCGATGCGAGCAACAGCCGCGTGTACGGGTGCAACGGAGAACCCAACACCTCCGCGCAGGTTCCGCTTTCCACGACCCTGCCGAGGTACATCACCAGCACACGGTCGGCGATATGTTCGACCACGCCGATGTCGTGCGTGATGAAGAGGTAGGAAAGCCCGCGTGTCGCTTTCAAGTCCTCCAACAGGTTCAACACCTGTGCGCGGATCGAAAGGTCGAGCGCACTCACCGCCTCGTCACAGATCAACAGGCGCGGATTCAACGCGAGGGCGCGCGCGATGCAGATACGCTGGCGCTGGCCGCCGGAAAAGGCGAACGGATACCGGTCGAGAATGTCGGCCGACATCCCCACGTCGGCAAGCAGCTTCGCGGCGAAATCGCGACGATCCTCCCGTTTCAACAGACCGTGCGCGATCGGCGCCTCCGTCAAAATATCCAGTATCGTGTGGCGCGGGTTCAGCGAGGCGTGGGGATCCTGAAAGACCACCTGTACCGTGCGACGATACGCCTGCAACGCCGCCCCGCGTAGGGAGAAGGCATCTTGTCCGGCGACGCGGACGCTGCCTTCGCGGTGTTTCGCCAGACGCAGGATCGTCCGGGCAAGCGTGGACTTCCCGCAGCCGGATTCGCCGACAATGCCGAGCGTCTCGCCTTCGTCCAGCGTGAACGAAACCCCGTCGAGTGCTTTCACGTAACCGACGGTTCGCGCGAAAACGCCCTTCTTGATCGGAAACCAGGTGCGGAGATTTTTAACTTCGAGTAAGGTGCCCATTGACCGTCTAACCGAGATACGCGCCCTGCTTCAACAGGACTTCTTGAATCGCTTTTACAGGAACGTCACGCGGACGCACGGAGGTTTTCGCGGCGATCGCCGCAGCGACGCCGGCGGCATGGCCGGTGACGAAACAGGGGGCGATCAGACGGACGCGGTCGATCAAATCGGACGCGCAGGAAATGCACCTCCCCGCGCAGATGACATGATCGACCGTTTTCGGAAGCAGGGCGCGGTAGGGAATCGCAAACGGAGTCCGGTGCCCGCGCATGTCGTCGCCCGAAACGGCTACCGTGTCCTCGAACGTCGTCCGCGCCTTTGCCGTCGCCTTGCTGATGGTGGTCACACCCTCCAACAGCCGCGTCGCACGGGGACCGAGCATCGAACAGGTGTTCGAGAGATAAATCTTCTCGAACCCCGGTTCCTTCTTCTGCTTCTGGACCTTGTTCCACGCGCCGCGCCGGTGCGCGACCTCCGCCTTCGAGAGTTCGCGGATGTCCAACCCGTTCCCCTTCGGTCCGAGGTTGTTGAACCAGCGCAGGGAACGGATCGGCTCGTTCGAGCCAAAATGCCGGCGTTTCGGCGGAACCTTCGAGAAATCGATACGGTCGATGTTCCCCACCTGGTAGACGAATCCCATCGCGTGGGTGATCTGCTGGAAACCGCCGCCGGCGAGGAAGTTGATGTCTCCGTCGCCGGTGGCATCGACCACGCACTTGGCCAGCACGGCCTGACGGCCCTGCTTGCTCTCGAAAACCACACCCTGCACAGCGGGGCCGTCCTGAATCACATCCACACCCCAGGCGTGGAAAAACATTTCGACACCCGCCTCTTCGACCATCTGATCCATCAGGACTTTGGCGGCTTCGGGATCTGCGGTCGGCTGGCCGTAGTCCTTCGGGAACGGCGTGATCGCGTCCGGCCCCATCTCCTTGAGACGGTCCATGAACTCCTTGCAAAGCCCGGCGGTGGCGAGCTTCAACCCGCCGCCGTCCTGGAAGACCGTCGCGAGGATGATCAACACCATCCCGTTCGTGAAGAGACCGCCGAGGCTCCCGTAGCGTTCGATGAGCGCGACCTTCGCGCCCGTGCGGGCCGCGGCGACGGCGGCGGCGAATCCCGCCGCGCCGCCGCCGACAACCGCCACGTCCACCGTCGAAAAGACGGGGAGTTCACGTTCCGGCTGGATGACTTTCCCGCCGCGCAGGAAGGCCGAAGGGACGTCCTGCATCGTCGGCTTGATCTTGAACAGATTGCGGGCGAACGTCGCGTACGCGGCATCGCCGTCCGTCGGAAACGAATCGGCGCGCGCGCCCAGCATCCCCGCGCCGAACGCGGCGGAGCCGAGCCCCATCTTCTTCATCCAACCACGGCGGGAAAGGTTCATGGCGGTCTCTTTCTTTTCGGATTACAGCTGATCCATCGTGACGACGGGAAGATCCTTCTTCGCCGTCTCCTTCATCGCGGGCAGCTTCGCCGTGTCGAAGAAGTAGCCCTTGCCGGGAACGAGCGGCCAGACCATCGGCGCGGTGTTGAGGACGGTCGCGGCGAAGCCCTGCATCGTGGCGCCCATGTCGCCCGTGTGCGAGGAGTTGCAGCCCTCGTTCTCGATGACGAACGGGAAGGCGTACTTCTTCTCGTTCAGCACTTCGAGGAAACGGGACCAGTCCATGCTGTCGCTTCCGCCGAAACCGGGGAGGCGCGGCTCGTAGTGGTGGCGGTCCCACTCGTTGGCGGGCTGCGGCACGCCCGCCTTCTTGGCGAGCTTGGCGTCCACCTGCTGCATCGGGTAGAGACGGCCCCAGTGGATCGCGGCGGCGGTCTTCAGGCAACGTGTCCCCTTGATGTGGATGCGGCGGATGCGCTTGAAGTCGCTGGCCAGCAGCACGTCGGCGGGATCGATGTTCTGCCAGACGTCGTGCGAGGGGTCATAGGTTTCCGCGTGGGCCTTGCTGGGAATCAGGGCGTACATCAGCTTGCGCGCGGCGAGGCAGCAAGGCAGGTTGTTGTAGGTCGTCGGCGCGGTCGCCGCCTGCCACCCCTCCATCGGGCAGTTCTCGTAAACCAGCGTGACGCCGAGGCTCTCGGCGTACTTCACGATCGGCGCGAAAACCTTCTTGTACTCGTCGAGGTTCTTCTGGAAACCGCCGTCCTCCTTGCCCAGCTCCTGATTGTAGCCGACGAACGTGCCGACCACGACGTCGTTCGCGTCGCCGCCGAGAAGGGCCGCGATGCGGATGAGGCGCAGGATGTGGTTCTGGTTCTTGACACGCTCGACGGGATCGCCGCCGATCATGTTGTCATACGCGCCGAGGGAGACGCGCAGCTGCTCCTTGTTCAGGCGGGCGATGAGCTTCTTCGCATCCTCCAGCGAGAAACGTTCGTAGTTGAGGTGCGTCGCGACATGATCCCTGCGTGTTCCGTCACGACGGAAGACGCACAGTTCCATGCCCTGCGCACCGGCCGCTTTCGTTTTCTTCACCACCTGGTCGAAGGTGAGTTTCGGGAAAGCCGAGGTCATCAGCCAAATCGGATTGTTCATCGTTTGTTCCTCTTGGTAAGTTAACACGATTGTGAAGCCCCATTATCTCCATTTATAACCCGGTTTGTCAATCTTGTTCCGAGAAAGAAAACGATTCGCGGATGCGCCAACGAGACGATTGCCGTCAGGGGCGTTCGCCCCTAAGCGTACGCACGGCGGCCTTCAGGAGCCCGTGCCCGAGTTCGCGTCCGCCGTCCTGCGAATAGATGCCGTTGCAGAGCGAATAGCCGAATTCGCAGCAGATGCTCATCCAGCAGTTCGGCTGGGCCTCTACCCACTGCCGCGACGACACCAGCCCCGCCAGCCGGTCCCGTTCCATCTGGGCCGCGTGGCCCTTGCCGGCCGGAATGTCGTTCTTGCCGTCGTATGCAAGCACACAGCCTTTCGACAATTCCGCCCAATGCCGCCGGAATGTGTTGACGTGCCCGCTGTTGCGCGGGTACGGCGTCTCGAACGTGAACGCGCAGTCCTGTTCGGGACAGTTCCGATGAGAGCGAATGTGCGGGGAATGGAGGTCGTAGAACACGATCTTCTTTCCGTGCGATTCCCTGACGAGCAGTTCCTTGAACGCCCTCACGGACGTGTAGATTCCCGCAACGTAGTCGCGGTTGTGGTCGTGCGGCCTTCGGTTTTTTCCCTGGTCGCCGTTTTCCACGCCGTCCTTGTCCATGAACGGGATGAACACGCAGTCGGCGTTGTCGCGGATCCATTCTCCTTCCGGCGAGACGGAGAGGATTTCGTCGATGATTCCTTCCATGACGGGGTTCGCCGTCGCCTCGCAGGCGTGGTGGCGCGCGGTGAACGCAAAGAGCCACGTCGCCTTCCCCTTCCGGCACGGAATGCGCAGCATTTCCGTGTCGCGCTTTCCGCTCTGCGACGTGCAGAGGACGTCGAACTTCACGCCGTCCTTCCCGCGCCACCGCACGGCCGCCGCGTCCCAGTGCTTCTGCGTGTAGGGGATCGACACCGCGAAGCGCGTCTCGTTCTCGTCCGCGCCGAATGTGTAGTCGAAGGCGTTGTTCGGCTCGTGGCGGCGTCCGTCGGCGTTGAGCCACCGCCACGTCTTGCCGCCGTCGCGGCTTATCGCCGGGCCGAGCGAGGAAAGGTAGTCGAATTTGTTTTTCGGAAACTGGAAATGGAGCGTCCGCCCCGCCGCGCCGGAAAGCGTGAAGTCCCAGTGAAACCACTTGCCTTTCGTATCACGCAGGTCGGGTTTCAGGGTGACGGCGTTCGCCGCCTCGTCGATCTGCTCGACCTCCACGTTCCCGCCGGGATAGTCCGAACGGATTTCAATCGCCCCATAGACCATTCCCGCCGCCGTCAAAGCGGCCGCGACACATGTGCGGATACTCGTGTTGATTCTCATCGCATACACTCACTTTACTATGACCGTCAATCCCCGCCACGAACCCTCGTACTTGCAGGAGACGCCGGAGACGAGCGAAAATCATGCGACAAACGTGCGGCGGCGCAACGCCAACAACGCGCAACCGGCGAGAAGCAACCCCGTTGTCATCGGTTCAGGCACGACACCGTAAATAAGCGGATTCCACTGACCGCCCGGCGGAGGGGTTGTACCTCCCAATGAAATGTACGACGTAAGCGCATCGAACGTATTCTCATCCGTTCTGGCGTAGGTGACGAATTCCCCGTCCGAATTCACGTCGTAATTGATCGTACCCAGTTCAAGGGAAACGGAGTAAAGACTCGGACTCGCTGAATAACCGTCCACGGAAGCCTGCTGAAACAGAAGTGGCAACGTGCCGCTCGAAAGCGATAGTTCGGTCGCCGTATAGGTTACATCGCTCCCTTCTAGCGTGTAGTAGAGCGGAAGGAAGGTATCTTCCGCGACACCATCGCCGGTCACACGGATGCGGAACGCGACTTCGTTCCCGTGACTCTCGTTGTCCTCCACCCAATCCGCAACCGTCCACTTTGTGATCCCGTCCTCCTGTATTTCCTGATCGTTCAGTACACAAAACCACAACGCCGAAGTCGCACTGGCAAACTTCGCTAGCAGAACGATCCAAAAAATGCAGAAAACCTTCTTCATTTTCCAACTCACGTGTGAACGAGCGGGTGTTTGTATCACAGTTCCCGCCCGAAATCAAGCAGAAAACGCTCCAAATTCATTTAACAAATTCCAATGCCCCGACGTGCGGGCGGACTGTGTCCAAATATCCATTATTCATCCGATACGCCTTTGCAAATCGTCCCACGCTTCCATGTAGGTGTTGAGGAATTCTTTGCCGGCGCGGATTTCCTCTTTTAAAAATTCGCGGACACGGTCTTGTTCCTGTTTGTGGTCTTCTTGCGAGAGCTTACCGGCGAAAAACATGAGGCGGAGCCAGACAAGATACGTCGTGAGCGCGTCGAAACAATTGTATTCGATCACTTCTTTGCGCTTACCTCCGTACCAAGCGCCACAGACATCATATCCCGTCATGTCAAGCTTCCCCGGGATACCGGAAAGCCGCGCCGCGTCGTTCAACGAACAGGCGTACGATTTACCGAATCCGGCCAGCGTATCCATCAAATCCGCATCGCTGTTGTCCCACGGCTTGCGGTTCATCCGTTCCAGCAGCTCGGGTTCCGCAAGGCCGTTGACGAACGAACGCTGCAGAAGAATACGGAAATCCGCGTTCCGCGAATTAAACCCGATAAGCTGCGGGTTCTTACTCGCGACACCGTCGTTTAAGAAGCGGCGAAGGACATACCGCTCGTCCTGGGACGGATCATCCGGATTTTCCGGCAACGCCAGGAGGAAAAGTTTCACCTTGCCGTCTTTGCAACGGCGGCGGATCAGCGCGGCGATGGAGACGACCCGGCTGTAAATCGTCTTCAAAAACGGTTGCGGGGTCTCCTTCGTCGCCCCGCCCTCCTGCCACATTACGCGCATCACCTCTTCGTCCGGGCAATCATCCGGCAGCCCGTACACAAGCCGTCCCGCCCGCACGTCGGGAATCCATTCGCAATCGAACGCCCAGACTTCATCGGTCATCGTTAAGCTCATCTCTCTTCTCCGATTATTTTGTAGCCACGGTTTCCGCCCCGACATACGGAAGGTCGAATTCCAAACCGCCCTCGAACATTCCGTCGATGCAAAACTGGACGGAAACCGTGTGTTGAGGAAGGGGGACCTTCCGGTTCAGCGTCAATACGCCCGCCTCGCCCTTTCGGCGGGAGGGACTCAACTCGAAAGATTTACTGCGCATCAGCACAGGATTCCCGTCGGCGTCCGACGCAAAGAACGCGAGACGGAACTGGACGTTCCCGGAAAACGGATCCGCCGTCTGCACACGGCCGCGCATACGAACGGCTTTCACGCCCGTCCCCGAAAGGTCGAACACCGGGGATTCGACGCAGACGCGGAGACGTTCTTCGTTCCGGATTTTCAATGTCGTGGCGGCGTCGCGAAGACCGGTGGCGAAATGTTGCCGTTCGCGGTTCTCGAAGGAATACGTCCAGCCATCCAACGGTTCGCCGGGGCCAAGGGCGGCCGGCCAAGGGGCGAGCCAGTTTCTGTCCTGCGGTTTCAACGGATAGAGCGCGATTCCTGCGGCTGCGGCGGCAGGTACGCGGATCGCGGGATCGGGTTCGACGGCGGCCTTGCCCGCACAGAAGAACAGGATTCCGGAGACCGCCGCCGCCACAAGTCCCGCAATGCAGCCGCCCCAAAGGATCCAACGGGAAACAGGGTTACGGGGTGGCGGCTCCGGTTCTTCTTCTGGAACGGCGTTGCCGAAGGAGACGGACTCGCGTACCGCCTCCAGGCGCAGTTCGTTCACCTTCTCCTCCACCCAGGGATCGTCTTCGATACCAATCGCCCGCATCTTCGCGTGGTATCCGTCCAGATCGAACGGAAGTTGTTGGAAACAGACGGTTCGCTTCCGGTCGTCGTAGATGCAGTACGACGTCCGGCAAGCGCCGGTTCGCGGGTATCCCACGCTTCCGGGGTTGACGATGTACCGTTTCCCCTCCTCCAGCTCGAAGTCGCCGGGCGTCAGGAAATGCGGCACACCGCTCGCCCCGATCACATGGATCCCCGCCAGATGGGTGTGTCCCACAAAGAGCAGCTGTTCCGGAACGGCGCGGAAAGAGGCGAGCGCGTCTTCCTCGCCAACAAGGTAACGGAACACTTTCGGGCGGGTGAAATCGCCGTGCGCACAGTGAAACCCGCCCTCTGCATGGACATACGGCAAGCGGCGGAGCCACGTCAGCGCGTTCGCGGAAAGACGCTCGCGATGATAGGCGACCGCCGCCTGTGCGCGGTCGGTGAACCTGGAAGGATCGTAGATCCCCGCCACCGCCGCATCGTGGTTCCCCATGATGGTAACATGCACATGCCGGTAGACCGACTCCAGAACCTCCACGGGATCGGGACCGTACCCGACGACGTCGCCGAGACAGACAATCCTGTCCACATTCCGCCCGGCGAGATCGCTTAGGACGTTCTGCCAGGCCGAGGCGTTCGCATGAAGATCGGAGACGATCGCGTAGCGCATGGGACGGGGAACCCCTTCCCCGCTACTTGACAACCGGACGGATCACCATGTTCCGGTAGCTCACATCGGAGTGATCGCCCTGTAGGTAGATCGGGCCGGGCACGAATTCGTCGGAGGTGATCGCGCCGCCCGTGCATCCCATCACGGGCTGGTTGTCGATAATTTTCTTCCCGTTCAAAATGACGGTGACATGGCGGTCCACCAGCGTGATATCGACGGTCTGCCATTCGCCGGCCGGCTTCTCGGCGGCGACGGCGGGACAGATCCGACCGTAAAGCGCGCCCATGTTGTGGCAGTTGAGCGGTTTGCCGAAAGAATCCATCATCTGGATCTCGTAGATGCCGCGAAGGTAGATACCGCTGTTGCCGTTCTTCGACATCATCACTTCGGTCGTCAGGTTGAAATCCTCGAACGTCCGCTCGGTCCGCAGGTTGGTGCCGTGCTTGCGTACCGCCGCGACACGATTCTGCAACGCGCCGTCCTTGACGCTCCAACCGTTGTACGCCTTGGGATTCATCGCGACCCACCCGGCAAGATCCTTGCCGTTCAAAAGCGGAATCGGGTCGCCGAACTTCACCTTCGAGAGATCGGGGGCGGCCGGCACCGGCGGAATCTTCTTGCCTTTGAATTCCCGCTTCCCGACCTGCTTCCCGTCCGCATCGACGGTGACGCTGCTCGCGAGAAGGCGGTCGCCGTCAAGCGTGAAGGTCAACGTCTCGGTCTTGGTCAACGGCTTTCCGTTCTTCTTGTACCCGTGCTTGCGGGTGACGACAAGCTTGCCGTTTTCGACCTTCGTATCTGAAGTGCCCACGGGCGAACCGCCGTACCAGAGAATCGTGCTGGACAGTGAACCGTCCTTGTTCTTTTCGACGCCGAGCCAGCCGGCGCCGTTGCCGAGATCGAGCGCCCAGCGCCCGATGAACGGCTGTGCCGGACAACCGGTCAGACGGCAGCAATCCGCCCACGCATTTTGTGAAAGAAGTCCCCCTGCCGCGAGTACCGCGCAGGCCAACGCATACTTTACCAAGGTTTTCATAAGGATTCCATTTTACGTCCTTCCCGCGCCCGTGGCAAGAGGGATTTCAAGGGAATAAAGACTTCGGGTACATCCGCGAGAAATAAACAGACCACACAAATCGTTGGATCGAATGACAACAAAAACAATGCTTGTCTCTTTATTCCGCGAGATTAAACGGGAGTTTCCGGGATTTTGCGTCCGTTATCTGCCGCCGTGCAGAGGCTTGCGGGTTATCAGCCCGTCAATGACGCGGCCGACTTCGGCCTTGGAAAGTTTCTCCGTGATACGGAGGTGGGGTCCCTTCTCGGCATCGGGGTACCACTTGTCGTCGCCTTTGTTGCCGACCATGCGGTACGTGCCGCGCTCGGCGTTGAAGTACGGCTCGATTCCTCGCACCGCGACGAGGACGGCGGTTTCGTCCCACGAGGCGCGCCCGCCCATGCCGAAGGCGCTCCTGAGCCACTTGTGGGAATCCTTGCGGATCTCGTCGCGCGAGGGGATATTCCCGGCAAAGACGTCCTTCACGGGATTGCGCGGTCCTTCCTGCTCGGCGATGGCGCGTCCGGCGAAGCAGTCGCGTCCGTACTGCCAGTCGGAGAACACAATGGGCGTGGGCCAGTTCTCGAACGCGATCCGCGAAGATTCGTAGTCCCACCTCGAATTGTACTCCTGTCCGTAGGGATACCGGCAAGCCATCGCCACCCAGAGCTTCACCTTTTTCGCGACGAGCGCCTTGCCGTCGAGCGGCGAGATGGCGTCGGGCTTCGTCTCGAGGAGGCGGCGCATGTTCGTGAGGAAGCCGACGGAGCAGATCGTCACACTCCCGTCCGGCTGCGCGGCGAGGACGCGGCGGTACGTCTCGTTCGCGTCGGGCGCGTCGTCCGCGTCCGCATGGCGGTACCAGCCGGGGTAGTCCGCAAGCAGCTTGCGGTACTTGTAGTGTCCGCCGTCGCCACCGCTTCTCCCTTCAAGCGGAGCTTTGGGATCGACCTTCGCCTTCGCACCCGGATGCGCCCCCATGACACCCATCCCCTTCGGCGCACCGACCGGAAGACCGGATCGCCCATAGTAGTGATTGATCACCTCGATCGCGCCGACGGAGGCATTACCGCGTGTCGAACTGATCGTCGCGAGGATTTCACATTCGCCCGCGTCCGCAAGCGCGTGCAGGCACGCAAGCGCGCCCACGTCGTCGAAGTCGGTGAGCATGTCCGTGTCGAAGATCACCTTCACCGGCGCGGCTGCCGCAACGAACGCGACCGAAACACAGGAAATCAAAACAGCTGCTTTTTTCATCGTCGATTCCTTCCCAGAGGCCCTAATCCCCCATCGTCCTTTCCTCGTCACTGTCCTGCTGTGACAAGAAGCGCAAGTCCGATGAGGAAGAGGATGATCATCGCGAGGTTGAGGATGCCGGATTGTTTCGGCGCACCCTTGAACTCACGCCACACGAGGATACCCCACAACGCCGAGACGAGCGTCGCGCCCTGGCCGAGCGCGTAGGCGATCGCCGCCCCCGCCGTGCCGGCGGTAACGAAGGAAAGCAACGTACCGGTCGCCCAGATACAACCGCCGAGGATACCGACGAGGTGGACGGGAAATCCGCCCTTGAACCAATCGGCGCCGTTCACGGGGTCTCCGGAGACGGGTTTCTTCATCATCATCGTGTTGAACACAAAGTTGGACGCCAGAACACCGAGCGTGAACACGAAGAATGCCGTGTAGGGTGTCATCCTGCCCGCAGCGGGCGCGGCATTGGTGAAGCCCATATCGACGACGCGGTTGACGAGCGGCGAGAACCAGCTCATCAGAAGCCCCGCGAAAATCGCAAGCAAAAGCCCCTTCTTCACGGAAGAAGTATCCGACGCACCATCCGTAGCCGCCTGTTTCGCCTTGAACGCGAGCGCGTTACAGATGATGGAGGCGACAATCACCGCGAGGCCGGTCCAAATCAGGTAGGGATTACCCTTGCCGTCAACGAACCAGTTGGCGACCGTTCCACCGACGAGCGCGAGTCCCACGCCCACCGGGAAGGCCACCGACATTCCCGCGACCGCGATCGCCGCCGAGAGAAGGATGTTGGAGGCGTTGAAAACGATACCGCCGAGAAACGGCCAGATCCATTGCGATGCCGAACTTGACTTGAGGTTTTCCGCGAAGCTCCAGGCGCCTCCGCCGAGCGACCCCATGGTGAAGCCGGCGAGAAGGGAGAACAAGACCAGTCCGATCACGTAGTCCCAATAGAACAGTTCGAAACGCCAGGTCTTGCCCGCGAGCTTCTGGGTGTTACCCCAGCTGCCCCAGCAGAACATCGTGACAACACAGAGCGCAACGGCGAGAGAGTAATTCGTGCAGTAGTACATGGTGGTGAGTGGTTAGTCGTGAGTGATTAGTCGTGAGTGGTGAGTGGTGAATGCGGCTACCGGGTCAACGGGGAATGGACGGCTTCCCGCCGCCGCACAGAACTTCCTTCCGATACGGCACGGAGGACTGCGCCCCGCGCCGCATCACCGAAATCGAAGCGGCCTTCTGCGCGAAGGCGATGGCGTCTGGTACAGACTGCCCTTCGGCGAGCGCAACGGCGAATGCGCCGTTAAACGTGTCGCCGGCGGCGACACAGTCGACGGCTTTCACCTTCTTCGCGGGGAAGAGCTTGCCGCAGTCGCCGCAAAAGCATCCCTTCGCACCCATCGTGATCAGGACGTGTCTGACGCCCCGTTTCTTCAGCGCCGCAGCCGCCTTCGCCGCACTCGCGGCATCGACGACTTTCACGCCCGTGAGAATCTCCGCCTCCGTCTCGTTCGGCGTTATCCAGTCGATGAGCGGATAGCATGTCTTGGGCAACTTTCGCGCGGGTGCAGGGTTCAAAATCACCGTGACGCCGGCATCGTGCGCGGCGTTTGCCGCCCACATCACCGTCTCAAGCGGGGTTTCAAGCTGGAAAAGCGCCACGGCGGCGCCTTCCAGCTCCGCCTTGAACGGCGCGATATCGACAGGCGAGAGCGTCCCGTTCGCACCGAGTGCGACGGAGATGACGTTCTCTCCCTTCGCATCGACCAGGATGAGCGCCGTGCCGGACGGCTCCTTCCTGTCGACGACAAGGTGTGCCGCGATACCGTCCTTCTTCAAACGGGCGGCGGTCTCACGTCCGAATACGTCGTCCCCAACCTTCGCAATGAATGTACAGGCCCCCTTCTTCCTGGAAAGGCGCGCGACGGCGACGGCCTGGTTCGCCCCCTTGCCGCCGGGATTCATCACGAAACTCCCTCCCGTCACGGTCTCGCCGGGAACAGGAATCCGCTTATTGGCGATGACCATGTCGGTGTTTGTCGATCCTACAACTACAATTTTGTTCATGGCGGTCTTATCCTAGCACATTTGAGGAAAACTTGGCAACACACAGTTGGAAAAACCTGCTTTAGCAGATTTCCATCGCGGCGTCCCCTATGGTACAATACCCGCATGAGTGTCACGAAATACCTCGCCGTCGCCGGAACGCTGAAACGCGAAATCCTCACCGGCAAGTACGAGACGTACGAACGCTTCCCCAGCGAGGAGGCGCTTTCACGGCGTTTCAACGTAAGCCGTCCCACCATCGAGCGCGCGTTGCGCGAACTGAAGCGCAACGGTCTCCTGAAGTCACGCACGGGGTCCGGGTCGTACCTCACCTTCGCCGCAAGAAACGCGACGGGGGCGGTCGGCGTCATCGCGCCCGATTACCATAAGATCGATTTCTTCACCGATCTCTGCGACGGCATCGCCGACGCCGCCCGCGCCGAAGGTTACGACACGCTTCTCGGCGACGTCACGACGCCGGAGGCGTGCGACCGGGGGCGCTGGGCGCTGGCCATCGCCGAAGCGTATGCCGCGCGCCGCACGGCGGGGGTGTTGCTGGAACCGGTCGACCTCGAACCCGGCTCATACGAAGCGACGAAACGGGTCTTACACGTTCTCGCCGCGCAGAACATACCGGTCGTCCTAATCGATCGCGACTATCTGCCGCCGCCGCAACGGAGCGCGTACGACCTTGTGGGGATCGACAATGTACAGGCCGGGTACAGGCTCGGCAAACACCTGATCGACGCCGGCTCGAAGCGGATCCGTTTCCTCACCCAGCCCAACTATGCGAGCACCATACGCGGCAGGATACAGGGCGTGGCGCAGGCCGCGATTGACGCGAAACTTGAATGGAATTCCAGATGTGTCATCGAGACCAACCCCGGTGACATCGCCGCGTTCCGACGGCTGATGCGCGGACGGGAACGCCCCGATGCGTTCGTCTGCCGTAATGACCCGCTTGCCGCGTTGCTTCTCCGAACGCTCAGTGTCCTCGGAATGGACGTCCCCGGCAAAGTCCGTGTCGCGGGGTTCGACGATGCCAAAATTGCAAGGTTGCTCAATCCGCCGCTCACGACAATCCGTCAACCGATCCGGGAGCTTGCCGAAACGGCAGTCGCGTCGCTCATCGAGCGGATGCGCAACCCGTCCCTTGCCCCGCGAGCCATACTCCTCGATGTGCAGATGGTCATCCGCCAATCCACATAACGAGACGGTTGACACGTCAAGGTTGTCCGTACAAGGAACAAACACGAAAACATCATTCTTTGTGAAGAGAGGGCATGAATCCCCATAAATCGTTGGATCGGTCGCGACGGGGCGCGCCCCTCCCTCTTTCCTCCGCGTGAGATCACTTCCCCGTCGCGGTTGTCTCGGTTGTCTTGGTTGTCTCGTTTGTCCCTTTTACAAGGAGGTGCAAGTGTGCAAACGGCCAGCCGCCAACGGTCAGCACCAGTATTCCCCGACATTGGAGCCGATACCGAAAACGGTCGCTGACCACTTACACATTTGCACACTTTCTCACTTGCATACTCGAAACCCGACCACGGGAGGGCGCGTGTCCTCACGCGCCGCATGGGAACGGACGGGCTTTGGCCCGTCCGCATTTCGGTTTTTGCAATTGCCTCTACGGATTACCTGATGAACACGGTGAGTCCGTTGGCGAGGCGGACCTTCAGGTTGCCTTCCTCGATGAAGCAGTGCGCCCCCTTCACAGACTCGCCGTTCACCGTCACGGAAACCTTCGTGTCTGCGGCCTCGACCGTGAGGCCGCCCGCCGGGCACACCGTCACCTTGCCGCGCGTCGGCTTCGCCGTGAAGTCAACCGTGATCGCGCCGACGTTGGCGAGATAGTCGGTCGCCGGGTTCGAGAACGCCAGCATCGTGGAGAGGTCGCGCGTCCCCGGAGCGACGTTCTGGAACGCGAGCGTGCCGCCCTCGAACGTGAAGCCGCCCGAAACCGTCGCGCCCGTGCCCGTGGCAATCACGTTGCCGAGGACGATGGCGGACGCGGACGGGACGACGCCCGTCCCTCCCGCCGTGTTTGCGAGCGTCGCACCAGAGGCGAGCGTCACGTCGCCCTGCACGTAGCCGTCGGGGCACACCGACATCGGAAGCGTCGCCTCGCTGAAGAGCGTCTCGCTGCCGCCCTCCACCTGATAGGACACGCCAAACCCCTTCCCGCTCCACGGCCCCGCGTTGCCCGTGAAGTCCGCAGTCTGGATGCGGAAGCTGTGCCAGCCTTGCGAAAGCGTAGTCTTCCAAGTCGGCGAAGTCGCACTCGAACCAACAAGGCCCGAATCGACACCGTCGATCCAAAGCGCGGCGCGGTCGTCATACTGCGTACGGAACGTCCACTCCTTGTCCGCGTTCTCCGCCGTCACGTAGAACCAGCCGTCGTAGCGGTTCACGTTGTATTCGTTGAACCAGGTCTTGTCGCTGTTGCCATACCACTGGAGCATCTGCAGGTTGTTCGTGATGCAGCAGAAGTCCCACGCGAAGTCCTGGTTCTTGAAGGTGCTGGCCGTCACGGTGGACGACGTGCCTTTGTAGTGGCTCCAGCGGATCGTGTTCGCGTTGTCCGGGTCGCCCATGTCCGCCGCCGGACGCATTCTCAGGTTCTTCACGTTGAAGCGCGCGTATGCGGACATCGTGGGATCCTTGTAGCCGACCGTATGGTAGGCGTGGTTGGCGGCCGAGCCGAATCCGCCGCCGTTGTCGGAAATGACATGGCGGAACGAGTGCCAGCCGGCCGTCGTGATTTCCTTTGTGCCGTTGACGGTGGCGCAGTCGGCGGTTGACAGCAGAACCTGCTCGCCGTCAATCCAGAACGCCACGCGGTCGTCGCACCTGCCCTCGAAAGACCACGTGCCCAAAGCCGTCTCGTCGACGTAGAACTGTCCCACGGCATACGTCGCCGTGTTGTTCATGTTGCCGAACGGACGATCCGCCGCAGCGTAGTTCACGAAGAGGAACGTCTCGTCGTGCGTGATCGTGCCGCGCGTCGTGCCGCCGAACTGCTTGTTGAACCGTCCGACAAGGCTGTTGGCGGAGCTGAGATCGCGGTCGCCGAAGTCGCGCGCGGTGAACACCGCGCTGCGGTTGGTGGCGATATCGACCGTCACGCTTGCGCCCTCGCCGATGTCGAGTCCGCCGAGGAGCGACGCCGCGCCCTGCAGCCCCGCCGTGAAGCCGTCGCCGACCGTCCACTTGCCGCCGACTGCGCCCTGCACCTCTTTGTTGCCCACGAGCGTCGCCGCGCCGTTCAGCGTCACGTCGCCCTCGCCCCGGAGCGCCGTCGTCCACGTGGCCGTCGTGCCGTCCGCCTGGTTGAGCGTCCAGCCGCCCGCC
>JAGAEL010000030.1 GCA_017613085.1 Kiritimatiellia bacterium
AGATAGGGCGACCCCATCTCCGACATGAACTGCTGGTCGATAAACCAGCCCCCTTTCTTCTCGAAAGACTCGGCTTCAACGAACAACGTACCGGCGGAGAGACGGGACGCTGCAAGGAAAACGGACAGGAAAAACAACTTACGCTTCATCTGCGACTCCTTTCGGCACGACGGAACGATACCAGACTTTCCACAAGAACAACCCACGGGCCGGTGCGCTCGGAACCCGTGCGGTACGCGGCTGGGCGGCCTCCAGAAGTTCGGTCACGGCTTCAGGCGGTTCCTCGCCCGCGCCGATGCGGAGGAGGAAACCGACGATGCTGCGGACCTGTTTGTAGAGGAACCCGCCCCCTTTGACGGAAAACGTGAACTCCTTGCCGCGTTTCGTGATGGAGACCGCCGTCACGATACGGACCGTGGAATTGAGCTTCCGGTGGGGATTCGCGCAGAACGCGGCGAAATCGTGCGTACCCACAAACCGTTTCGCCCCTTCGCGCATCCGTTCGAGATCGAGCTCGCCGTAGATGTGCGCGGCGTAGAGGCGGCGATCCGGGAGGATCAACCGGTCGTTCCAGACAAAGTAGCGGTATTCCTTCCCGTGCGCGGAACGCCGGGCGTCGAAATTCGGACGGGCTTTGACGAGAGACAGGACGCGGACATCGGGCGGCAGGGTGGCGTTCATCCCCATCAGCAGGGATTTTTCGGACATCTGCGTGGTGACATCCGCGTGGGCGACCTGTCCGCGCGCGTGGACACCGCGATCCGTCCGTCCGCTGCCGTTCACGCGCACCTCGCACCCGACGAGCTTGCCGAGCGCCTCCTCCAGAACCCCCTGGACACTTGTCACGTCGCGCTGCAGCTGCCAGCCGGAATACGCCGTCCCGTCATACGCCACCGTCATTTTGATCCGTCGTTTTACCGCATCCATTCCCTCGCCCATGCCTCCGTTCACACATTTCCATCTCTGCGACACCCGAAAGCCTACCAAACCCCCACCTTCCAACGCAAGAAGAAAGGAGAATCGACGTGCGATAGGGGTGCATCCGTGTAAACACGAATGGGCGGGAGGGACGCGCTTTGTCGCGACCGTTCCTATGCGGCGCGTGAGGACACGCGCCCTCCCAGTTTTGTGGTTTACTTTTTACGAGTCCCGTTTTTGCCGCTTTGGCACGATTCGCGGATGCGCCCACAGCAGGAATGTGTGTACAATTTCTCTTGCCTCGACAAGGGGTTTAAGGTAGTATCGTTACATGAAAACGATACACAAGCAATTCCCGGTTTGGGGCCTGGGCGCGTTTCTCTGCGCCGCAGGCGTAGTTTTTTCTATGTCATCCTTCGCCGACGTCCCGGCCGCCGCCAAGAAACCGAAAGCCTTGGTCATCATGCTGGACGGCATGCGGGCCGACGCCGTGGAAAACGCCTACGCGCCGAATCTCCGAATGCTTCGCGACGGCGCCTGGCAGCCCGGCTACAAGTGCGCCTGGTCGCTGACCGCCAACACCATCCTCGACGCGCCGACAATCAGCGGTCCCAACCACCTCGCCATTGCCACGGGCGTGACCGGCGCCAAGACCCACCAGCGGGGCAACGAGAAGAACAAATGCGACCACAAAAAGTGGCCGAGCTGGCTGGTGCGCCTTGTCGACGCCAAGCCGGAGATGAAAGCCCTCTTCATGTATTCCTGGAAGTGGGATGAAAGCATCTCCCCCGATCCCCGCGTCGAATTCATCCATTCCACCGACGCGGCGAACGCGGCGGCCATGCCGAAGCGCCTCGCGGCGGCGGACGCCCCCGACGCGGTGCAGTGGTACATCGACTGGCCCGACCACGGCGGACACGGGTTCGGCTACTACCCCTACACGACCGGATATTTCAACACGGTCTACCTTTCTGACAAGGCGATCGGCGAAGCCCTCAGAGCCATCGCCTCCCGCCCGACCTTCGCAGAAGAAGATTGGCTGATCATCGTGACCGCCGACCACGGCGGCTACCACCGGAGCCACGGGATGATGTCCGGCCCCGCCACGACAATTCCGTTTCTCGTCACGAGCCGCCACGCCGTCCAGGGGCGTATGCCCGGCACGCCGCACAACTTTTACGCCGCGCCCACGGTGCTGAACCACTTCGGCGTCGACTGGGCCGGCATGGGGCTTGACGGAAAGGTCGCGGGCAAAGCCCCGGCGGTCGTAGACCCCGTGCGTCCTCTCAAGGACGGCCTTGCCGCCTACCTCCCGTTCGAGGACAAGACGGCGGAGAACAAAGTCGCCGGCGGCCCGAAGGCGTCGATGGTGGGCACGAACGCGACCATCAAGGTGAAAGGCGGTTTCATCGGCGGCTGCCTCTACCTCGGAGGCGACACGAACAAGACGGGTTTCGTGCGGCTGGAGGGATCGGAAAAGCTGAAGTTCGAGAACGGCGGCGAGTTCGCGGTCGCGCTCTGGGTGCAGATCCCGAAACAGCTTGCCGGAGATCCCGCGATCATCGGCAACAAGAACTGGGAGCGCGGCCTCAACCCCGGTTTCGCGATGGCGTACAACAAGGACGGCGTGTTGCTCAACAACGGGCTGCCAGGCGGCAAGCGCCACGACCTGCGGCCCTACGACGTCAAGTTCGGCGAATGGATGTTCTATGCCGTCACGCGCGCGAACGACGGCGTAGTGCGGTTCTATCAGGGCGGCCAGGACGGACACCTCTACTGGATGTCCGAGAACGTGGCGAAAATCGCGCTCGCCACGGGACTTCCGTTCTGCCTCGGTTCGGACGGCACGGGCACATACAAGAGCAGGTTCTCCGGCGGCATCGACGACTTCGCCCTCTGGACGCGGACGCTTTCGCACGACGACGTGCGCCGCATCTACAAGGCGGGGCTTGACGGAATCCCGTTCGGGGATCTTCTGAAATAACGACCGCGTTCCATGTGTGAATTACTGGGCGTCACGGCGAAACGGCGCCAGCGGCTGAACGACCTTCTCCGCGAATTCTATTCACATTCGAACGAACATCCCCACGGCTGGGGACTCGCCTGTTTCCCCGAAAACGGAACCCCGGTTCTTGAAAAAGAGCCGGTGGAAGCCAGGACGAGCCCCCGTCTGAAGGAACGCCTCGCAGAGCCGGTGGTCGAACGGACGGTCATCGCACACATCCGCCATGCGAGCGTCGGTCAGCTTGCCTACAAGAACAGCCATCCGTTCATCGCGACGGACAACCGGGGGCGGACATGGACACTGGCGCACAACGGGACGATCTTCAACGGCGCGTTGCTGGAACGGTTCAAAGAACGCCAAGCCGGCGAGACGGATTCCGAACGCATCCTGCTCTACCTCATCGACCGGATCAACCGCGAACAAGACCGGCTTGGGCGCGGACTGGAGGACGCGGAACGTTTCGACCTCCTCGCCGCCGCCATTGCGGAACTTTCGGCGAACGGGAAAGTCAACCTGCTCGTCTATGACGGCGACATCCTGTACGCGCACGTCAACCTCCGCGACACGCTCTACTACCGGAAGACGGAAGACGCGCTCCTCTTCTCGACCAAGCCGCTTCGCGAGGGCGACTGGATCCATGTTCCCTTCATGCGTCTCGTTTCCGCCAAAGACGGCGAATTCCTACGCATCGGCGAAGACCACGGCCACGAATACCTCCTAAACCCCGACGACTACCGCTACACCTACATGATCTACGCGGCCTTGTGAAGCGCGGCAAGGTCAGCCGTGTAGAACGCCGCCGCGAATGACGCGGGAATGTAAATGGGGATAAGGTGTAGGATTGTTCACAAATCCCAATTGCCACAAAGCAAAGGGAGGGACGCGCCCCGTCGCGTCCGTAGCGCAGCGTGGTAAAACGGACAGCTTGCCCGTTTCGACACGCGACACGCGACAACCGACACGCGGCTACGACATTCGACATCCGACGCCCGACAGCCGTACCCCGGACGCGACGAAGCGCGTACCTCCCCGTCTCCGCGTGAGATAAAAATAGCGACCGCGAAGGTTTTTCGTCACAAAGAATTGAAGAATAAAAGAATTGGATGCGCTCGCTTCGCTCGCTATTTGGTGAACCCTTGGACAGGGCGAACCGAAAACCCGTAGTAGCGGTCGCTGCTGTACGTGAGGTGGCCGCCCGAATAGAAGTAGAGGCCCCTCGAACCGTAGCTGCTGTCCGAGCGCGGGACGGACGACCAGTAGCCGCCGAACGAACCGGCACGGTCGAGCGAATACCCGCGGCCGTAGCCGGCGGCGGGGAGGAAGATGCTGTTGGAGACATAAGCCCCCCTGCCGCGCACGACATAACCGTTGACCCCGTTCCTTGTCGTCCACCTCCAGTCACATTTTCCGTTGAGGTCTGTCAGTTCCTGTTCCGTCGGCATCCGCCAGCCGCCGCCCCATTTCACGTGCGCCGCGTCATGCTCCGGCGCGAGGACATACGTGCCGTTCTTCGACACAATCCACCCTTCGCTCCGAAGCGTGGAAATATCCTTGCCGTAGGTAGGTGTATTTGATTCCGAAAAGTTGAAATCGAACGTCGTTCCCGACGGGCGGTGCCCCTCCGTGTCCCCCCACCAGAAGTAGAGTCCGTACTCCTCCGGCTTATCCGCACCGAGATTCTTCGAGGCCCAGTACGGGCCGCCCTCCCAAAGCTGAACCTTCTCCTCCAACCGAGCCTCACGGTCTCTCGTTGCCGTATGCCAGAGCCCCCAAAACACCAAGAATCCCACTCCGGCGAGAATGGCCAATATCCTCCTGCGAACCAATTTTGATTTTTTGGAAGGAGGTTTCGGACGGTCGATCGGGGGTGACGCATCCGGCTGCCGCTGCGGGGCGGGGCTTTCCCTGCCCGTGCCGCCCGGCGGCATCGCCGCCGTCCCCTCCCCCTCCAACGCCGCGACAAATGTGCCGCAACTCGCGAAACGTTCCGCCGATTTCTTGGCGAGCGCCCTCTCCAGGGCGGAACGGACGGGTTGAGGGAGTTCTTCGGGCGCGGCGAACGGGATCGTCGTCACGGCGCTCTTCATCAGCTCGAAATCGCCCGTCCCGAACGCGGAGGCGAACGGCACCTCCCCCGTCAGCAACTCGTGGACGAGGACGGCGAGCGCGTACTGGTCGGAGGCGAGTCCCTGTTTCTCCCCCAGCCATTGTTCCGGCGCCATGTAGGGGCGTGTGCCGGAGGTGTCGCGCACCTCGCGGGAGACGCGCCCCATCGACGAGCGGATCTCGGCGGCGAGGCCGAAGTCCAGCACGCGGGCGGCGAGCCCCCCGCCCTTCTTCGTCTCCACCACCACGTTGGAGGGCTTGACGTCGCGGTGGATGATCCGCTGTCCGTGCGCGTAGTCCAGCGCGGAAGCGATCTGCCGCGCGATCTCGAGGGCCTGTTCAAGCGGCACTTTGTTTCCGGGGAACAGCTTCCTCCATTTCG
>JAGAEL010000031.1 GCA_017613085.1 Kiritimatiellia bacterium
GAAGGTGCAGGGCGAGGGTACGGACGCCTCCGGCAAACCCAACACCGTCCTTGCGCTCCGCCGGTTCTCCATCAAGAAGGGGGAACGTTACGTCGTCGCCGAGGATGTCGTGACGAAAGGCGGGCGCGTCCAGGAGACGATTGACCTTGTGAAGGCGGCCGGCGGCAGCGTCGCGGGCGTTGTCGTCCTCGTCGATCGTTCAGCGGGCAAGGTGAAGTTCGGGCGTGTCCCGATGTTCTCGCTCATGCAGATGACGCCCGAAACGTGGACCGCCGACGAGTGCCCGATGTGCAAAGCCGGGTCTAAGCCGGTCCATCCCGGTTCCTGATCCGGTATGAAGCGGTACGTCATTCGTAGGCTTCTGGAGGCGATCCCGACAACGATCGGGATTCTCCTGCTCACGTTCCTCCTCTTCAACGTGGTGGGCGGTTCTCCCGCGCAGGTCGTGCTAGGGAAGAACGCGACGGCGGAGGCGATTGCCGCGTTCGATGCGAAATACGGCTACGACAAGCCGCTTTTCATCGGCACGACTTCGTTTTTCGACTCGCAGTTTTTCCACTACGTCCGTTCGCTGGCGAAAGGCGACCTCGGTGTTTCGACGGAACACCAGTGCCCGGTGGCGGACGTGTTGCGCGAAGGGGCTGGTCCTTCGCTGATGCTCACCGTGCCCATCCTGATCGGCGGGACGATCATCGGCGTTTCGCTCGCCCTGCTGTGCGCCGCCTGGCGCGGGGGCAAATGGGACAAGGCCGTCCTGGTGTTTTCGACGATCCTGATGAGCGTCAACTACGTGGTCTGGGTGTTGGCGGGACAGTTCCTGCTCGCGTTCAAACTCCACCTCTTCCCCATCTGGGGGTTCGGGGCGGCCGTGTATCTCGTCCTTCCCGTCTGCATCGGGATTTTCAGCGGGCTGGGGCGCGACGTCCGTTTCTTCCGGGCGGTGATTCTCGACGAGACGTATAAACCCTACGTCCGCACCGCGCTGGCGAAGGGGCTGGCGGGGTGGCGGGTGATGACCGTCCACGTCCTGCGGAATAGCTTGATCCCGATCCTCACCTACGTCAGCCTCTCGATCCCGTTCCTGTTTACGGGGTCGCTGTTGCTGGAGACCTTCTTCGGCATTCCCGGATTAGGCAACGTCAGCATCAACGCCATCCATTCCTCGGATATGGCCGTGGTGCGGGCGGTGGTCGTGTTGGGGGCGCTTCTCTATCAGGCGGTGCAGTTGATTACCGATCTCGGCTACGCCTGGCTGGATCCCCGCGTCCGTCTGGGCTGACCGTTTTCGGCGGCGGCACGTTGTGACCGACGACATCCGCCGGTTCTTGCGCGAGGTGCTTTTGGCAATACCGTTTTCCTTCGACCGGTTTTTCCGCGCATTGTATGCCTTCCGGGGTCATCGACCGGCAGCGGACGACCGGTTTGGAAGGGACGGCGGAGGCCGCGTGCTGGCGGCAGTACCGTTCGCCGGGGGCGGCCCGCCGTTTGCAGCGGTTGCCCGACTGCGTCACCGACCAGCATTGCTGCGGCGGGTTCTTCGTGTTTCCTTTCGCGGCGGTGGCATTGTCCGCCGGGGCGAACGACGCGGCAAGGGTGGCGGAGAGAAGGATTAGCCAACGTTTCATAGGGTCTGTCTCCTTGGACGGATGTTCGCGATCGCCACGCCCGCGAGAATGGCGAGCCCCCCGGCGATACTCATGGCGGTCAGTCGTTCGCCGAGGAAAAGGACGGCGAAAAACACGCCGACAATCGGCGTAAGGTAAAGCCCGATCGTCGTCCGCACCACGCCGAGCGATTTACAGGCCTGGTTCCAGAGAAAGAAGCAGACGGCGGAGGCGAACACGCCGAGGAAGACGAGACTGGCCCAGTTCGAGAGCCGCGAGAACCGTTCCGCGTTCGTCGCGGCGTCGAGCGTGATGCTGAATGAGCCGTCGAGCGCGTAAAACCCCGAATCCGTCAGCCCCCACAACGTACACGGGATCAACATCAGAAGCGACCAGAAGAACGCCTTGCGGACGATGGTGAGTTGCGCGAAACCGCGCGCGTTCGCCCTATCCATCAGCACGGAATAGAATCCCCAGCACGCCATCGCGCCGACCGCCATCAGGTCGCCGAGCGGCCGCACGGCGAAGTTGACCACGCCGTTCAAGCTGACCAGCGCGACGCCGCAGACCGAGATCAGCGCACCGAGGAGGAAAGGGACGGAGAGCGTCCTGTCCTTCAGGATCACACGCGAAAGCACCGCCGTGACAATCGGTCCGAAAGAGGTGAGGATCGCCACGTTGCTGGCGTTCGTGTAGTAGATGGCGCAGTTTTCGAGAAGCTGGTAGAACGCGAGTCCCGTGAATCCCATTGCGGCGAAAAGCCACTCGTCCCGCCGCCGGGGTTGCTGCGCCCCGGAGCGGCGGCGCCCCGTGTCCATACACCGCAACACCGCCCAAGCGAAGAGGAAACGGATGACCAGGATCTCCTGCGACGAGAAATCGAACAACAACGCTTTCGTCGTCGTGAACGTCACGCTCCAGGCGAGAATCGCGACAGCGGCGGAAACCAAAGCCCAACGTTTTTTTTGTCTATCCGTCATGGTTCAGAAATCCGATACAGTTGAAGTCGCCATGACATCTACCCGAAAATGCGTGTTTCCAGTTTCTTCGTGCGAGAAGTGCTTTCATATAAATCAATGATTTCATCGTATGCGACAAATGTGAATCTGTCTTATGCCCGCCTGCCAGTCTCTCGTCTTCTTGATTTTAGGATAGTATTTATCCATGTTACTGTAAATCATTTCAAGGCTGGCAACACCGCCGTTATCGGTGAGCACCTTTGTTATCGCTTGTACTTTGGCCATACTTTGAAAGCCTCCTTGCAGAACCAATTGCCTTGTTCGTTGCACGACAGCGTTCGATCCGAGTCGCAACCACCGATTTACGGGAAGAGGCGGTGGATGGTTTGGACGGTTTCTTGCAGGGGGCCGCACGCGATACCGCCGGGCGGAAGGATTTTCGCGCCTCCTCCGTAGCCGACGACTTTCCCGCCGCGTGACATGAACCCGTCCAGTGCTTTCTTGAATTCGGCGTTCTTGGCGAGGCTGGCGTTCGTCAGAACCAGCACATCGAGATGGTCGAGCCGGCGTTGCCGGATTCCGTCCAGATCGATCAACACGAGGTCGAAATCTTTCTCTGCCGCAAGCGCGAGCGCGGTCTTCGCCGTCGTGACGCCGCTGATTCCCTTCGCGAGGAAACCGACGGAGACGGCGCGGGGCGACCTTGCGCGGACGGGGAAGGTGACCTCGCGTCCCGCGACGTACTTGAACGCGGCTTTGACCAGGTAAAGGGTGCTTTCAAAGTATTCGGGATGGGCGGAGGTGACGAAGATCCGCCCCTTTCCATAGGTGCCGCCCAGAATGCAACCGGAACCGTGCATTTTCTTGGCGGCGTTGAGACGTCCCTCGTTCGTGCCTTCCGCGTTGAAGGTCCCCCAAAGCTCGATGGAGGCCCCCTCAATCTTGTTGGTGGTGGGCCAGAGGAAGGGGCCGCCGTGGTACCGGAAGACGTGCGGCCCTTCCTTCAGACCCAGCGCGGCCGCGCCCTTCGGGGTCAGCTTGTAGCTGAGGAACATCGTGTGCGGTTCGCTTCCCGAACTGCGCCAGGGTACCATGCGCGCGCGCCGTGTCGGCTCGTCCATCAACAGGCAGCATCCCGCGCAGGTTCCGATGTACCCCCCGCCGTTACGGACGAACGCCTTCATCCGCTCGACCCCGTTCGTGCCGAGCGTGTCGTATTCCGTTTTGCTGGCGCCGCCCGGCATGACGAACAAGTCCAACCCGTCCAGCCCGCCTTCGCGGACGGCTTTCCCGTCCAGTAGGCGCAGTTCCATTTCGGGTGACTCCTGGATAAGCCGGAACCATTCCAGCGCGCCGATCCCGCTGGGGCCTCGGTCCGCGTATACACCGACTTTGAGCGGCGGCTGCCCCGGATGCTCGTCCTTGGCGGGCGTTAGAGGCGCGGTCGCGCACCCGATAAAGACGGCGGCCACGACGACCGACAACATGGAATAGACAACCTTTTCTTTCATGCGTTTCCTCGATTCCTTGACAATACGCGAAACATTCGGGCCGAAAACCGTAACCCCGCAATCATGCCACACTTTCTAAACCGGACGCAAGCGAAATTACTAATGCTTGCAAAGGCGGGGTGTTCTATGGTAAGGTAACCCCGTTTTGCCCATGCACCCGAAGGGCGTTCGGGTGGTGCGGATAACAACGAGAATGGAGTTCTATGGCTAGCGAAGAAGAAATCGAAGTGATCGGTACGGTTGTCAAGGTCCTGCCCGCCACGATGTACACGGTGCGTCTGGAAAACGGGCATGAGGTTTTGGCGCACATTTCGGGGAAGATGCGCAAGTTCTTTATCAAGATCGCTTGCGGGGATACGGTGACGTTGCAGATCTCGCCGTACGACCTGACCAAGGGCCGCATCATTTACCGGCACAAGTCGTAGCCGTCCAGATCCGCTCCGTCCTGTGGCGGAGTCGGTGTTTCCGATGAGGAGGGGAGCATGGTGGAATACCTGTTGCTGATCGTCAGCGCGGTGTTGGTGAACAATTTTGTTCTGAGCCGCTTTCTGGGATGTTGTCCGTTCCTCGGCGTTTCCAAGAATCTCGACACCGCGCTGGGAATGTCGGGCGCCGTCGTTTTCGTGATGACCATTTCGTCCGCCGTCGCCTGGTGCCTCGACCACTTTGTGCTGATCCCGCTCGGTTTGAAATACCTGGAGACGTTGGCGTTCATCCTCGTGATCGCCTCGCTGGTGCAGTTCATCGACATCGTGATGAAGCGTTATGCGCCTTCGCTCCACGCGGCCCTCGGGATTTTCCTGCCGTTGATCACGACGAACTGCGCGGTTCTCGGTGTCGCGCTCCTCAACGTGCAGTTGAATTACGGTTTCCTGAAATCGGTGGTGTTCGGCTTTTCCGCCGCCGTCGGTTTCGGGCTCGCGTTGGTCATCTTCACGGGGCTGCGCGAACGGATTTTGCTTGCCGCCCCCCCGCGCGCGTTCAAAGGGGTCGCGGTCTCGCTGGTGACGGCCGGCCTTCTTTCCCTTGCGTTTATGGGCTTTAACGGGCTGGTTAAATAGGGAGGCGCGCATGGACCCCATCTTGACGGCGACACTCTGCGTGGGCGGGATCGGGCTGGTCGCGGCCGGTGCGCTCGCGCTCGCGGACAAATTCATCAGCGTCCGGGAAGATCCCCGCATCGGCGAGGTCGCGAAAACGCTTCCGGGCGCGAACTGCGGCGGCTGCGGGTTTGCCGGATGTGCGGACTACGCCAGGGCGATCGTCTCCGGCGCCGCCGCGCCAAACCTCTGTTCCGTCGGCGGCTCGGCGGTGGAGGCGCAGATCGCCGCCCTGCTCGGTATTCAGGCGGGGGAGGCGCGGGAACGCCGTGTCGCCGTCGTCCACTGCCGTGGAAACTGTGGCGAGGCGGTCCGCCGTTCCGCGTACAACGGGATCGCCGACTGTTCGGCGGATCACGCGACGGCGGGCGGCGACAAGGGGTGTTCGTTCGGCTGCCTCGGTCTCGGGACGTGTGCGCGGCAATGCCCCGTCCAGGCGATTTCCCTTCAAGATGGGATCGCCGTTGTGGACAAGGGGCGGTGCATCGGTTGCGGCAAATGCGTCGCGGCCTGTCCCCGCCGCTTGATCGAACTCGTCCCCGCTTCCGAGGACGTGCATGTTTTTTGTTCTTCGCAGGACAAAGGCCCCGCCGTCAAGAAGGTCTGCGGCAAGGGGTGTCTCGGCTGTACCATCTGCACGAAACTTTCCCCCGGCGCGTTCGTGATGAAGGGGGCCCTCGCCGTCCGGGATTACACGCAGCCCGTCAAGAGTCCCGCCGTCGTGGAGAAATGCCCGGGACACTGCATCGGCCGTGACGGCGCGGATGCATGAGGAGGTGGATCTGACATGAAGATACTATCCAAGGTGTTTCACTTCAAAGGCGGCATCCACCCCTGTTACCGTAAAGAGCTGGCGGCGGGCGAGCCCGTGCGGGAGCTTCCCGTTCCCGCGAAGCTCGTGCTGCCGATGTCGCAGCATCTCGGCGCACCGGCGAAACCGGCCGTCAAAGTCGGCGATGTCGTGAAGAAATACCAGCTGGTCGCCGAGGCGGGCGGCTTCATTTCCGCGCCGGTCTATGCGCCGGCCGGGGGGAAGGTGGTCGAACTCGGCGTCACCCAGAACGCTTCCGGCGCGCGGTGTGCTTCGGTCGTGATCGAGACGGATCCCGATGCGGAGGCGGCGCCGCTCGCCGCCATCCCCGATTGGCGCGACGCCGCTCCGGGTGACCTCCTGGCCCGCGTTGGCGAGGCGGGGATCGTCGGGATGGGCGGCGCGGGATTTCCCACGAAGGTGAAGCTTTCCCCTCCGGCGGACAAGCCGATCGACACCCTGATTTTGAACGGCGCGGAATGTGAACCCTACTTGACGAGCGACCATCGGGTGATGCTTGAGTGTGCGCGCCAGATCCGCGAGGGCGCGGAGATAATCCGCCGCATCCTCGGCTCGCCGTGTGTGCGTATCGCCATCGAGGACAACAAACCCGACGCCATCGCCGCGATGGAAGAGGCTTGCCGCGACGCGGAGGGTGACTTCGCGATCGTCAAGCTCCCGACCCGGTATCCGCAGGGGTCGGAAAAGCAGCAGATTTTCTCCGTGACGGGACGCCAGGTGCCGCGCGGCGGCTTGCCGATGGACACCGGCTGCGTGGTCGAAAGCGTCAGCACGGTCAACGCCGTCTACGAAGCGGTGGTCAAGGGGATTCCGTTGACGCGGCGCGTGGTGACGGTGACGGGCGATGCCGTGGCCGCTCCCGGTAATTTCCTCGTGCCGTTCGGAACGTCCTACCGGACGCTCATCGAAGCGGCGGGCGGTTTCCGCGAACCGGCGGCGAAAGTCGTTTCGGGCGGGCCGATGATGGGTTTCACCGTGACGAATCTCGACGTGCCGACGGGGAAGACGACCTCCGGCATCACCTGCCTGACGCGGCACGACGTCTCCTTCTTCACGTCGCAGGCCTGTATCTCCTGCGGGCGGTGCGTGGAGGCCTGTCCGATGCGGTTGATTCCCTCGGCGATGAGCCAGTTTATCGAGGCGGACGATATCGAAGGCGCGAAAAAGGCGGATCTGATGGACTGCATCGAATGTGGTTCCTGCGCCTACGTCTGCCCGGCGCACCGCCCGCTTGTCCAGCATTTCCGCCGGGCGAAAGGCGTGATCCGCGCCGAAATGGCCGCCGCCAAGGCCAAAGCTGCACAGAATAAGGGCTAATCCGCCCACCGCCCGTCGTTCGCAAATGCAAAACGAAAACGGAGAACGCAAGGCAATTTTTGCGGCAAAAACAATGTTCACAAATGTGCTTGAAAAGGGTATACTATTCAGCAACAGGAAACGCCGGAAAGAATGAAAGCGGAAACAAAAGATGACTCAATACGTGAACACGGGGTTATAGATCCCGATTTCGGTAGGGATGTCCTTGAATCGGACATCCCAAGGGATGTTTTGGATGTTCTGCTCAAGGATATGACGACGGGGCGCAACATCATGTGGATGACGGACAACTATCTCCATCTCGAATCCACCTTTGATGTCAAGATGGGTCCGAACGATGAGATTGATGCAGATGTCATATCGCGCCCCGGTAACAAGATTATACGTCCACGGGTTGACAAGAGTAAGGAAGAACAGCGTAAGCGCGTAGTCGGTAAGGCAGAGGTGTTCACGCCGTCCTGGATCTGTAACGCGATGAACAACCTGATGGACGCAGCGTGGTTCGGTCTGGAGAAGTCGCCGTTCACCATCGAGGGACATAAATCATGGAAGGCGAACAAGGAACGTATTCCATTCCCCGGCGAGAGCGGGGATTGGCAAACGTTCGTCAGGGAGGTGCGCCTTGAAATCACCTGCGGCGAAGCGCCGTTTCTTGTGAGTCGCTATGACACCACGACGGGAGAAGTGATCGACATCCCCGAACGCATCGGTATCCTCGACAGGAAACTCCGCGTCGTCACTGAGAACGTCGGCGTTAACGATTCGAAGAAGTGGCTTGAATGGGCCATTGCCGCGCTCAAGGGTGTCCTTGGCTTTGAATGGCAGGGGGACAATCTGTTCATCGCCCGCGAGAACATCCTCTACACCATCCTCGAATACTACAAGTACTACTGCCATGCCGTTATTGACCACAACACGCTCTTGGAGCTTGCCAGGATCGTCAGCTGGAACATCTGGCAGATGGACGGACTGAAATTCGTGATTCCTAATTCTTGCCATACGATTAAGCTTGAACAGAACCCCCAATATCGTCAAGGTGACCTTTTCGAGGGAACGCCAGATGCTCCACGCCCGAAGCGACAACAGATGCCTCTTGAGGTTCCTTGTCCCGGCTGCGCAAAGAAACACATTCTTGACGGAGCGGAATTCCACAACGGCATCTATTGTAAGATCATGGATTGGCAAACCGGCGAGCCGCATGAATTCGTCTGGCATTATCTGCACAGGGATAGGGAATGTGTGGCAAAGGAAAGCAGGGAACGGCAATGACAGACACGTCCATTCTGGGAGAGCTGATCGTCGGCCGAGTTGAACCGTGCATCTATGCTTTCTCGACAAATACCGTACCCAACTACTTGAAGGTTGGCGATACATACCGTCCCGTGGAAGTCCGCTTGGATGAGTGGCGCGAACATTTCCCCCATTTGAAGCGCGAGTTCGACGACTCCGCCAAAATTGGAGAGGTGTTCTTCAGGGATTATTCCGTCCATGCCTATTTGGAGGAAACGGCGAAGTGTACACGACTTGCCAAAGGGACGTTCCCTAATGTCTATTATTCAAATGAGTTCTTTGAAGGCGCAACGAAGGGCGATGTCAGGGCGGCCATTGACGATGTTCGCCATGATTTTGAAATAAAAGGACAGCGGTATCAGTTCTACAGCATTGCGGAAGGGCTCCCGACAGGCGTGAAATTCCCATCGACGGGTATGTGGTCGCTTCGGCCTAACCAAAAAGCCGCCGTAAAAAAGTTTCAGGCTGCTGTTGCGGCTGGCCGGAAAAACCTGCTCATGTACGCCGTCATGCGCTTTGGCAAGTCGTTTACGTCTCTATGCTGCGCTAAAACGATGAACGATGGCAATGGAGCGGACATCGTTCTCGTTTTGTCCGCAAAGGCGGATGTCTGCGTCGAATGGAAGAAGACCGTTGAGAGCGCCGAGAACTTCCGTAACGATTATGAATTCCTTTCCGGCAAAGATCTCAAGGCGAACGATAAAATCGTTTCAAGCTTGCGACGCAAGGGAAAGAAAGTTGTCATCTTTCTCACACTTCAGGATTTGCAGACATCCACGATCAAGGAGAGGCATCGGGATCTGTTCAACAAGAAGATCGACCTTCTGATCGTAGATGAGACCCATTACGGCGCGCGTGCCGGTAAATACGGAGAGATTCTTCGCAAGACTAAAAGCTACGTGGTGGATAAGTCGTCCAGCAGGGATGGTGAGGACAGCAAGAACGCCGAAAACATGGACGCGGCCATCAAGGCGTTCAATGTGAACGTGACGCTTCACCTTTCGGGGACACCCTACCGCATCCTGATGGGTAGTGAGTTCGACAAGAAGGACATCATCGCGTTCTGCCAGTTCACGGATATCGTCAACGAACAAAAGAAGTGGGACGATGAACATATCCTAGACGATAAATACCGCGAATGGGACAATCCGTATTTCGGTTTCCCCGAGATGATTCGCTTTGCCTTCCATCCAAGCAAATCTGCCCGAATGCGGCTTGAGGCATTGCGCAAGAGCGGGGCGACATACGCGTTCTCGGCTTTCTTCGCGACCGAAAGCATCACTCCACAAGAGGATGGTAGCCATAGGCGATTCAACTTCGAAAAGGAGATACGCGAACTTTTCCAGGTGATTGACGGCAGCAAGGAAGACGACGAGCTGCTGGGATTCCTTGACTACGACAGAATCAAGAACGGCATGATGTGCCGTCACCTGGTCTGTGTGCTTCCTTATTGCGCCTCTTGCGACGCCCTGGCCGCGCTGATCGCCCGCGAGAGCAAAAAGGGAACCTTCAAGAACCTTGCCGAGTATCAGATTCTCAACATCGCCGGACACGACATGCCGCCCGAGTATGCGGATGTTGAGGGCGTCAAGCAGGCGATTGGCAATTGCGAGAAGGAAGGCAAGAAGACTCTGACGCTCACCGTGAACCGCATGTTGACCGGTTCGACCGTTCCCGAATGGGATACGATGCTCTACTTCAAGGACACGTCTTCTCCACAGGAATATGATCAGGCGATCTTCCGTCTGCAAAACCAGTTCGTGCCGGAGATGAAGACGCTTCTCCCTGACGGCCGTGAAGACGTGATCAAGTTCAACAAGAAGCCCCAGACGATTCTTGTTGATTTCGATCCGGCACGCCTGTTCGAGATGCAGGAGGAGAAGTCCAAGATATACAATGCCAACGAGGACAAGGCCGGCAACACGAAGCTCAAAGTGCGCATTTCCGCCGAACTTGCCGTTTCGCCTATCGTGTGTGTGACCGCCGGGAAGATTCGCCGCGTCGAGGCCGAGGACGTGATGAAGGCCGTTTCGGCTTATTCTCGCAATCGCGGAGTGACCGACGAAGCGTCGAAAATGCCGGTCGATGTTGCGGCGGCGGCGAAGTCCAAGGAATTGCTTGCGGCCATCATGAAGGAGAGCCCGCTTGGCAGCAAGGGCGGTCTTACCCTCGATCCGCACAAGGGCGAGGGTCAAGACTTGGAGGACATGGCTGAAACCATAAAGAAGGCAGCCAATGGCGAGACTCCGGCCGGAAACGCCACGCCGACAACTTCTGACGAGAAGAAGGAGTTGGCAGAATTCGAGGACAAGTTCCGGGCGTATTATGCACGGCTTCTCTTCTTCGCATTCCTCACGAAAAGCAAGGTCTGTTCGGTCGAGGACATCATTGCCTGCATGGACACTGGCGACAACGCGAGGATTTCAAAGAA
>JAGAEL010000001.1 GCA_017613085.1 Kiritimatiellia bacterium
CGCGGAAATCCCGGCGCGGACGGTCGTCGCGGTCACGGAACCCGTCGTCGCGGTCACGGCGCGGGCGGCGCGGCGGACGATTGTCCCCGTCGCGGAACTCGCGGCGCGGCGGACGGTCGTCGTAATCGCGGAACCCGTCGTCGCGGTCGCGGCGAGGACGGTCGTCGCGGCGGTGGAACGGACGGTCGCTATGCAGCCCCCCGCGCCGGTCGTCACGGTCACGGAAGGGACGGCGGGGACGGTCGTCACGCCCACGGAACGGGCGTTCATCGCGGTCGCGGAACCCGTCGTCGCGGTCGCGGCGCGGACGGCGCGGCGGACGGTCGTCGCGGAAAGAACCGCCCTTGCGGAACGGGCGTTCGCGTCGGTCGCGTCCATAGAAATCATCGTCACGGTCGCGGCGCGGACGGCGCGGCCTCTCGTCACGGTCACGCGGTTCGTCATCCTCCACGCGGCGGCTGCGCGGCATGGGGTCGCCGGGCAGATGGTGGCCGGCTGCACGGTAGGGCTTGGCGTACCAAGGTTCCGTCTCTTCGTTCGCCGACGTTTCCGCCGGTGCGCGGGACGGAGCGGGGGTGGGTTCCTCTCTCGGTACTTCCTCCGCCTTTTCCGGCGCAGGTGCGGGGAGAGCCGCTTCTTCGGATGCCACCGCGTCCGGCGGCGGCACAAAACGGGGTTCTTTCTCGTTATTCGTCATGGCCTTTGTTTCCTGCGGACGTTCCTCTTCCAGTACGTCCCGTTCACGTTTACGAAAATCCTCCTGCATCCGGCCCTTGCTACTGGGCCAGCGTTCGCGGCGTTCTGCACGGTTGCGGGACTTGCGCCCCGCGCCCTTGCCGCGCATCCACTCCGGCGGGGGAAGACCGTCGTCCGCTTTCCCCGCCGCCCGTTCCGCGACCTCGGAATGGTAGGGCTGGTCGCGGACGATCTCAATCTCCTTCTTGATCATGCGCTCGATGGCGCGGAGCAGGCCGCGCTCGTCCGCGCTGACGAAGGAGATCGCCGCGCCGGATGCCCCGGCGCGCGCCGTACGCCCGATCCGGTGTACGTAGGACTCCGTCTCTTCCGGAAGGTCGTAGTTGAAGACGTGGGTGATGTTGTCCACGTCGATGCCGCGCGAGGCGATGTCCGTCGCGACCAGCACGCGCGTCTTGCCTTTCTTGAAGGCCGCCAGTGCGCGCGTCCGCATCGCCTGCGTCTTGTCGCTGTGGATCGCGTCAGACTTGATTTCGGCTTCGGCGAGCTTGCGGACGATCTTGTCCGCGCCGTGGCGCGTCCTCGCGAAGACCAGCACCTTCTCATACTCCGGATGCGTATGCAGAATGTGGATGAGCAGATTGATCTTGTTCCCCTTGTCGACGAACATGAGCTGCTGGTTGATCTTGTCCACCGTCGGCTGGTCGGGCGAAATCTCGATCGTCACCGGATCCTTCACGAGCGTCTGCGCGAGCTTCATGACCTCCTTGGAGAGGGTCGCCGAGAAGAACTGCGAATGGCGTTTTTCGGGAAGACAGGTGATGACCTTCTTGATGTCGGGCAGGAACCCCATGTCCAGCATCCGGTCGGCTTCGTCCAGCACAAACTCCTCGACCTTGTCCAGAAAAGCGTACTGCTGCTCCATCAGGTCGAACAGACGGCCCGGCGTCGCGATGACGATCTCCGCGCCTTTGGACAGTGCCTTGACCTGGGCGCCCTGGCTGACGCCGCCGAAGACGACGGCGAACTGCGTACCGAGGAACTTGCCATAGTCGGCACAGCACTGCGCGATCTGCGCGGCAAGCTCGCGTGTCGGCGCAAGGACGAGCGCGCGCGGATGTTTGGGTTCGACTTCCTTCGGGTTCGCCGCCAGCCGGTGCAGGATCGGCAGGAGGAACGCGGCGGTCTTGCCCGTGCCCGTCTGGGCGCAGCCGAGCAGGTCGCGCCCTTCCAGCAGGACGGGAATGGATTGTTCCTGAATGGGGGTCGGCGTAAGATAGCCGTCCTCCGCGACGGCATGCTGAATCAACGGATTCAACATCCCGAACGCATTCTCCGAGAACGCCTCCGGAAGTTCGCCCTTCGGGACGGGAATCTTCACGGGAGCGTCGTGTTCGGCAAGTCCGGGATGGCGGTTCTTCCTTCGACGAAACGGACGGCGCCCTTTCCCCGGGCGCTTAAATGAGTGGTCTGTATGCATTTGGCAAAGACTATAGCCCGAAAAAAGGGTATTCGTCAAGCGTTTTACAGGCTTTCGGCGAGGATTTCGGCGATGTGGCTTACGGTGATGGGAAGGCCGGCCCGGTCGGCCCCGCCTTTTAACTGCATCGCGCACCCCGGACAGTCGAGGGCAAGCCGGGATGCGCCGGACTCCGCGACGTTCGCAAGTTTCTTGCGCATCAGTTCCGCCGAGATCTCCGGGAACTTCGCGGAGAAGGTGCCGCCGAACCCGCAGCAGCTTTCTTCTTCCCGCGACGGCACGTATTCCGCCGCCCTCCGCAGAAGCGCACGGGGCGCTTCGCGTACCCCCAGCGCCCTGCAAAGGTGACAGCTCGCGTGATACGCCACTTTTTCATCGCGCCGCGTCAACGGCAGGACTTCCGGCGGCAGATATTTGTGGACGAACGAACTGAAGTCCATGACGTTCGCGGAGAACGCCTCCGCCTCCGCGCCGAGGATCCGGGCATAGCCGTGTTTCAAATGCGACGCGCAACTGGCGCACAGCGTCACGATGGCGTCATACCCACCGCCAAACGCCTTGACGTTCTGCCGCGCCACACGTTCCGCCGTCTTGGCCTCTCCGAGCATCGTCAACGGCAGTCCGCAACAGGTCTGCCCCATCGGGAATTCGACCTCCACCCCGCCGGCGGTGAACACCTTCAACGCGGCAAGCAGATGCTCCGGATAGACGAAGTCCTGCGCGCATCCGGCAAAGAGCGCGACTTTCAAGCGCGGTTTCTCCACCTTCGGTTTCACCTCTTCCCACATTTCACGGAAGGGTTTCGGCGCGAACGCGGGCAATGACTTGAATCCCTGCCTGCCATAGAGCGCCAGCGGGAGATGGCGCACAAAGCCGTCCTTCCCCGCGACGGGTTTCTGCGCGAACCGCATGAAGGCGAGAAGCTTGTGGAAAAGACGCCTGTCGCCCATCGCGAAGGAGGCGAGCTTCGCCGGGAGCGGCGAACCGTCCTCTTTCGAGAACCGGGCGCGGATCTCCTGGATGAGGGCTGGAAGGTCGATCCCGCCGGAGCAGACTTCCTTGCACGCGCCGCAACCGACACAGTTCTGACAAAGCTGCTTGGCGATGGCGCGGTCGTGGAAGAGATAGGTCAGCACAAGGCCGATCGCGCCGATGTAGACGTGCCCCATGCGGTGTCCGCCCACAAGCCGGAACACGGGGCAGACGTTCGCACAGGCGCCGCAGCGGACGCAGCGGAAAACCTGTGAGAACAGGGGATCGCGCGCGACACGGGAACGCCCGTTGTCGAGAAAAACAATATGGAGGATCTTGCGCCCGCCGGGCGCCTTCGTGCAAGGCACGGCGCCGGATAGGAACGTCGTGTAGGCGGTGAGGCGCTGCGACGTGGCGTTACGCGGAAGGACGCGCAACGCCGAAAGGACGTCGTCGAGCGTGGGAACGAGCTTGTCGAGTCCGGCGAGCGCCACGTGTACCGGCGGGAGCGTGTTCACAAGGCTTCCGTTCCCCTCGTTGGTGACGATTGTCACCGTGCCGGTCTCGGCGATGCAGAAGTTGGCGCCGGAAATCCCCATGTCCGCCTCAAAAAACTTCGGGCGCAATTCGCGCCGCGCCACTTTGACGAGCTTCTGCACATCCTCGTGATCCTGCTTCTCGCCGGTGGCTTTCTCGAATTCGTCGGCGACCTGTCCGCGGGAGAGGTGGATCGCCGGCATGACCATGTGGGAAGGACCCTCGTGGCGGAGTTGCACGATCCACTCGCCCAGGTCGGTTTCCTGCACCTCGAGCCCGGCTTTCTCAAGGTGGGCGTTTAACCCGATCTCCTCGGCCGTCATGGACTTCGACTTCACAACCCGCTTCACGTTGTTTTCGGCGGCGATACGGGAGATGATCGCACATGCGTCGGCTGCGGTTTCCGCACGGTGTACAACAGCCCCGCGCGCTTCGGCTTCGACCTTGAAGCGGGCGTAGAGGGACTCCAGGTCGCGGGCGGCGGCGTCTTTCATGTCGGCGATGGCGCGGATGAGCGCCGGTCCGTCAACCTCCTTGAAGACACGGTCGCGGCTTGCGCGGTATTCAACGGCGAAGAGGTCGAGCACGCGCCGCAAAAACGTGTCGTCCAGGGCTTCGGCGATTTCGCGGTGATAGGCGCGGGGGGACGATGTGTTCACGATGTCAATCCTCCACGAGAATGATGGTGAGTTCAAGGGGACCGTGAACGCCGACGGCGCTTACGCGCTCGATATCGGCGGTACGGCTCGGCCCCGTGATGAATGACGTGTACGAGGCGCGTCCGGCGGACTGGCGTTCGCGAAGGTAGGGGGCGAGGTCGGGTAGGTCGGCAACGAGGTCCGAGGCGCGCAACACGATGACGCTCACTTCAGGGAGCAAGGCGGCCAACCGGGTTTCCTCCGCGTCCGCCTCCACCACGCATGTGCCGGTGGACGCGATACCGCGGGAAGCGCGGACGACATCGACGGAAAAGCCGGAAGCACCGGCGCGTTCACGTTCCCGCGCAAGCACGGCATCCGCCTCCGCGTCGGAATGTACACGCACAACCTTCGCCGAAACCGCCTCGGCCCGTTCGATAAACTGTTCGATCACTGTCATCTCCCTACACTCCATTTCCTTACCGCCCGCACGGTCTTTCACTTCCTTCCGCTCAACGTGATGAGCGTGACTTCCGGCGGGCAGAAGAGACGCACGGGGAATCCGTTCCAGATACCGGATCCGTTGCTGACGTAGAGTCCCATCCCCTCCACGTCATACGCGCCGGAAACCCAGCCGCCGTTGAAACGGGCGACCAGCTGTTTCAATCCCAGCATCATGCCGCCGTGCGTGTGCCCGCTGAGCTGGACGGCGACCCCGCGCTTCGCCGACATCCGCGCCAACACCGGCTGATGGGCGAGCATGACCGTACAGGCGCCGGGCTGTACGCCGCACAACGCCGCGTCGAAGTCGGGCGGCGACTTCCCTTTGTTGTGCCACGCCGCAAGATCCGCCACGCCCGCCACCACGATGCCGCACGGCAGGTTGGTCGAGGCGTTGTCCAGCATCTTCACGCCCAGCGTCTCCAGAAAGTCACGCCATTCGGCATCACCGGAATAGTACTCGTGGTTTCCCGAAACCCCGTACACGCCGTAACGGGCGCGCAGGTCTTTCAACGGCGCGAGTTCTGCCCCGGCCTTGGCCACCGGTCCGTCGGCGAAATCGCCCGCGATCACCGCGACGTCCGCGTCCATCCCGTTCGCAAGGGCGACCATTTCCGCCACGCGGTCCGCGCGCGTCACGCAATCGGCATGGATGTCCGCGAGAAGCGCGATCCGGAACCCTTCCGCTTCCGGCGGGAGGTTCGCGCAACGGAAAGCGTGTTCACGCGGGACGGGCGGGGAAATCCCGTTCCGGATCCCGACCGCCGCCGCCAGCACGGCAAGGCAGAGCAGCACGGCCTCCGCACGCAGGTAAAACGAAAGCCCGGCGACGCGGAACAGCAACAACGCGCCCTGTACGACGCCGAGCAGGAGAAGCCCCGCCAGGAAAATCAGGAACGCGGCGTGGAGGAACGCCGCCGCCAGCTGGAGCCAGGCGGGAAGGTCGGGGGCGAAAAAGTTCGGACCGCCGAGTTTGTGCATCACCTGGAATTTGAACGCGACAAGCAACGCCGCCGCCGCGAGAAGGAGTTTCCATGAAACCCCCGCGCGCAGCGGCAGAACGGCCAACGCGACCATCAACACCCCTGTGCCAAACGCGAACCCGGCCATCCCGTTTCCTTACGCGGATCAGCCGGGCAGGCGGAGACCGCCGTCGATCAGAATCGTCGAGCCGGTGATGTAGCGCCCCGCGTCGGAGGCGAGCAGCAACGCCGCGCCGGCGGCGTCTTCCGGACGCGCGTAGTCGTGCATCGGAATCGCGTTCATCACCCGTTCCGCGTAGACGGGGTTGCCCAACGCCGCCGCGTTGCGGTCGGTCGCGAACACGCCCGGACAGAGGTCGTTCACCGTGATCCCCTCGCGGGCGATCTGGCGGGCAAGGTTGCGCACAAGGTTCTCCAGCGCGGCCTTGGAAGCGGCATACGCGCACATTTCCGGATGAGGGCGCATTTCCTGGACGCTGCCGACGACAATCAGGCGTCCCCAATGCTGCTCCTTCATCTTCGGATAAGCCAGCTGGAACATACGCAACGTCGCGTGGAAATTCACCTCCATCTCGTGATGCGCCTCCGCCGCATCGAACTCGGACCAGTGGATGTTCTTCTGGATGGAGGCGTTGGCGACAAGGATGTCCGGCAGGGCGTCCCGTTCACGGAGATGCGCGAAGATCGCTTCGACGGCGGCGGGATCCCCGAGATCGCCCGTCACGGACTCACAGGCCGGATTGAACGCCTGGCAGGCGGCAAGGGCGGCAGAAAGCGGGTCGCTCGGTTTCACGCCGTGTACGAAGACCCGCGCGCCGAACTCGGCGAACGCGGCGGCGATCGCGCGCCCGATTCCGCGCGCGCTCCCCGTAACCAACGCCGTCTTACCGGTCAAATCGAATTTTTCGCGGATCATCAGAAATACCCTCCCTTGTCGATGATTTCGCTGATGGTGTCGCCCTGGCGGACCCAGGAGAAGATGTCGATCTCGTTCTTCTCGATCCCCTCGGCGCGGAGCAGCACGTCGTAGGCGATCTCGCGCGGGATGCAGAGGACGCCGTCGATGTCGCCAAAGATAATATCGCCGGGACGCACCGTCACCTTCCCGATCCGGACGGGAACCTGGTAGTGGGTGATCATGCAGCGTCCGAGCGAACCGTTCGACGTACGGTACCGGTAGAACACGGGGAAGTCCTGTTCAAGGATCTGCTTGGTGTCGCGGATACCGCCGGCGATCACCGCGCCGCGAATACCCTTGGTCTTCGCCGTGGCGGTCATCACGCCGCCCCAGAGGGAAGCTTCGACGTCGCTCGACGTATCCCAGACGACGACGCCCTCCGGCTTGAAGTCGTCCAGCATCTGGGCGCGGAAGGTCATCTCGCCCTCGATCATCACATTGGGGGCGCTCTTGACGGTGAACGCCTCGCCGCAGACCGTCATCTCGTCGCGGAGCGGCATGATGTCGCTCGGCAGGTTCTGGTCCAGCAGGGTCAGTTCGCGCATCACGTCGTTGATCGCCCCGGTATAGAGCTTTTCATAGCGTTCGCATAGCTCCTTGATCGGGATCGGGATGGTGCAGTCTGGAATCCGCTGACGCACGGCGATCAACTTGTCCAGTTTCATCAAGCCGGCCTCTTTGGCTTTCCCCCTCATGTTCGCAAGACTAGGCATGGTTCGTTCCTTTCGTTTCCGCTTCACTCGTTCGCCACGACGTTGCTCCAATCCCTGATTGGAGACAACGTGCCTATAAATTAGCACAGGAAACGAGAACCCGCAAGCGCAGAGTTTTTATGGAGTTAAAGTAGATCCGCCCCGGCCTTGCCATCACTCCTTTAGGGACAAGATCCTCGTAGCGGTAGCCGGTTGGCAATGCCACTACGTCTCCATCATGTTCGCACTGGCGAAAATAACGATGGTTAGCACGTATTCTTCTTCCAAAGAATCAGGCATCATTTGTTAGACCAGCTATCACTTTCGCTTTGACATCTTATATCCTGGGCGGCAAGCGATGTAATCCTTCGAAAGGATTCAATGGCCACATTCCCAAAAGATGGTACTGGAAGTGCATGATTTGCTTCATCAACCTTCGTCAAGAAACTTTCAATTTCCCCTTCCGGACCTGCACACCAAATTGAACCCAAATTTTCACCACTATCTAGGCTGACATTCACATTGTTTAAAATACCTCTTTTGATAATTAGTTTACCAGTCCATCCCCATGGAAGAAATCCTCTGGATTTACTCCTTGACATTCTCCAATGAAGACCATACCAAGAAACAAGAAAACCTATGTTGGCCCCCAGAAACAATCCGCCTTTAAATATCGCTAGAACGTCATCAGGTGCTACCATTTGCGCATAAGAAAAGATTGCGCGTCTCACCCAATCTTTACGCAGTGACATAGGCCTCCCTATCATATATCGAGTCCCAGAACACGGCTTTTCAAATAAAACTTCTTCCACGGATTCCCTCCAATTCGCAAATAACGCAGCCGTCTGTCGGTAATGTTGAATCAACGCTTCAGCTTGGCATTTAGCCGTTGCTATCTCACTTTGAACATATAGCGTGACATTCCGGGCAGTTTCCTCTATACGCTTCTTTCGGTTAGTAAATTCTTTCGCCCATTCCCTCTTTTCGGCATCCAATCGCCTGTTAGATTTATCAATTTGTTTCTTTGATTCTTTATAAAACAACACCACCTGCTCAATTCGTTTTAAATCTGGTTCGCGTAAGTTTTGAGTGGAACCGTCCACGACCTTGGAAAGCTCTTCTAATAGGTTCTCCGCAAGATGTTCAAAGATCTGATATTGTCCCAAACAATCAACCCCACTTTCTGAAGATGTAACTCTCGAACGGACACACACATTGAAGATTGACTCAAGTTCACGCGCATCTTCCACACTGGCAATAATTGCCGCAACAAGGTCTTTCTCGCGCTTATGTGCTGCCTCAAGCAATGTTTCTGCGGCATGACACTCATTCCGCGATATTTCAAGATCCTGTGAAAGCCGCTCGATCCTCTCTGTCAGAAGTGCTAGACCAAGTTCACCATTCTCAACGACTCTTCGCCAAGCTTCGCGCCGAAACTTTCGCTCCTCAAACCATGATCGCCGCTTCAACCCCAAAGTCTCAGATAAGTTTCCCAACTCCGACCTGAGCCATGGGATGTTTTGGCACAATTGCCGAAACGGCATGCGTACCCCATCAAACTCCATTGGAGCATCAAGCGAAATGCGACCCTCGCGCCAACTACGCGCAAGCGAGGCTGCAGAATATTCGCATTTCATTTCAACCCAAAAAATTTTAACATTGGGTCCATCTATACCCGATCGTTCCTGCTTAGCCAATGGCACCACCTACCTAATCCAATACACTTCCCAGTTTGCTCATGACGACGACACCGTCCAGCCCCATATCCTCAATTACCCTATTTAACTCCATTCTTATTAAGAAAACTTTTCAGCATCTCGAGTGTCACAAGACAGGAACGATGCAAATCCTCTTTAATTTCCTTATCAGCAGTTCCTTTCCAGGTTCCCGCAAAAACGACTCCGACAACCTTCCCCTGTTCATTCACTACAGGGCTTCCGCTGTTGCCATGAAACGCCTTAAGGTCAGAATACGCTGTTTTAGCCCAGGGGTTATATCCATTGAGGACACCTGTTGCAACTTCCGGCTCATAACCACCGCTGGATTTTTTTTCAGCATTGAGAGCAGGAACAGAATATCCGACACATGCGGCGATTTGCCGAGGATAAACCTTCTCGGCCAACGCAAGTGCCGTCATATCTGTTTTCCCGTCGATTTGAATAAGTGCCAGATCAGATACATTGTCAGTCGCTTTAACAACACCACTGATTGCATCATTCGATCCTGCCGCGTAAAGAGACAGCTTCCCGCTGCGGAACCAACTCTTTTTCGCCCCTTCAGCAACATGTCTGTTTGTAACAAGATACTTCTTCCCTACCGCAAATGCCGTTCCACTTCCCGTACTGGTCACAACCAAATAGACAGAAGGCTTGATGCGCTCTCCTGCCTTCATCATCTGCTGCGACTCTTTAGGTGTCAATGAATCGGCAGTATCTCCGGAAGAAACCCCAAACGTCCTTTTGGCCTTTATATCGCGTTCTCCCTTCCCGTCGATTACAACTCTTGCCGATATCTCGATTTGGGCGTTACCAGCAACATCGCCTGAATGGACCTGTAGGACATTGGTGTTTCCTCCCTCATATACCGGGGGGATGTCCCTTTGACTGGTCTTGGGTTCAACCTTTCTAACGCTCCAAGAAAGGACAGAAACCTTTCCATCCTGAGGATCGCTACCCACATCGAAGAGAAAGTATGTACCAACCTTGTCCTCTCGTTCTCCAATTTGTTCAATGAATCGACGGACGTCCTCTCCTGATTTCCCTGTATCAGGCGCGTCAGGCGACCATACGAATTGCGGAGTCCGTTGAGTGTCCGCATTCGGGATCTCAATGTCGGCAACAATAACATGCCGTGAACGATCCGGGAATTGAGGGCGAAAGGAAGTCTGCCGCGCTGCCTCGTTCGTTACTTTTTCCCCATCAAGTTCCCAAAGGACATTAGCTTTTGTTGGCATTTCTTTCTGGGAAATCAGGCTAAACACAGGGCTGAATGTGCCATTCCCGTTGTCACCATCGCTTTCAAGACGAATACTGAAGCGTGGAATTACAACATCTGGCACCTTGCTGTCTGCATTCCCATCCGGATTCTCCACATCTTGGTTATCGTTCGGGGCCGCACCGTCCTGGGGCTTAGGCTGTTCGCCGCCTGCATCATCGCCAGCCTTCTCGCCGCAGGGACCGTCTTCCGGAGCCTCGCCGTCTTGGGGTTTAGGCGGCGAGCCGCCTGCATTATCGCCCACCTTTTCGCCGCCGAGACCTCCCTGACCGGTGCCGCCGCCTACGCCACCGCCATCTCCACCGGTACCTCCCTGATCGGTGCCGCCAGATCTGTCACCTCCGTTATCTCCGCCGACTTCACCTGGACCGGTGCCGCCTGCGCCACCGCCACCTCCCTGACCGATTCCAGGACCAATTTTTGGCGTTTTACACCCATCCACCTGTGATAACCCATACACAAGAGAGCCGAGGATAAGCAACCCCATCAGTCCAATGAATACCCGTGCGAATATCCACCCCCAATCCAGACGTGACTTCCCGATTCTCCCCGCCTCTTTAAGCGCTTCCTTCAGGTCGACGCGACGGCTA
>JAGAEL010000032.1 GCA_017613085.1 Kiritimatiellia bacterium
CGTCGGGGATGACGAACTGGAAGGAGGTGTTGTTCGTCGATCTAAGGTATTGCGCCCGTCCGGCCCTTGCATAAACGCCGCCTTCGCCGTCTGTCAATTCAACCGCAAGCGACTTCGTGTGGCTGTCATGTAGCCCAACGAACAGCACCGAGATCATGGTGATCGCGTCCGTACTTGGATTCCTGCAAACAAGTACATCCCTCGCGTGGAAGCGCGATTGGTTTGCCCAGCTCGTACCGCATTGCGTCGCGCCGAACGAATAACCGTCATCAACGAGCGCGGCGACGTCGGCGAGCGTCATGTCGGCGAACGCGAGCTGCGGCGTGGTCGTGAGGGTCGATGCGCTGTCGTTTGCGGACGAGCCCATGCGGAAGAACGGCGAATCGTACGAGAAGCGCAGTTCCGCCGAAAACGACACCGTCGCGAACAACGCAACCATTGCCGCACACACAATTTTCATCGTGAGAGTCTTCATACCAAAACGTCCTTTCTCCATCCTTAATGCAGCAAGTAGTGTATTTTCCCCTCCGCATTAGTCAAGCCAAAATATCCTCCTGTTTTTACCGCACGATTCGCGGATGCACCCTACGCAAGGGGGAAACGTTTCCGTCGTCTCATCCAAAGTGCCCACCCCGCGAAGAGGAAGAAGAGGATGAGGAGGGGGATGTCGCCGAAACGGGTATAGAATGTCCCGCCGCCGCCCGTGGCGATTTCGCCGATGAGGAACCCGTGGAAGCCGTCGCGTTTCCCTTCGGATTCCAGACACTTCACGCGCCCCGTCCGTTCCACGATGCAGGAGACGCCGGAGTTGGCGGAACGGATCAGCGGTACACCGTTCTCGACGGCCCGGAAAACCGCCTGTTGCTGGTGCTGCCAGGGTTCACACGAGCCGTTGAACCAGGCGTCGTTCGTCAGGAGCGCCAGCACGTCCGCGCCGTCGCGCACGGCGGCACGGCTCAAGGCGGGGATGGTGTCCTCGAAGCAGATCAACGCGCCGATCTTCACCGGGTTCCCTTCGGGGCCCGCGATGGTCATCACGGCGGCATCGCGTCCCGCCGTGCAGCTGATACCGGTCGGGGCGAGTTTCTGCAACGGCTTGATCCACTTATCGCCGGGAATGTACTCGCCGAACGGCACGAGGTGCTGTTTGCGGTAGGTCGCGGAGAACCCGGCGAACGGCGACACAAGGAACGCGGCGTTGTAGTAACGGCGCGTCCCGTCGGCATCCGTCGCCGCCTCCGTGCCGCCGCTCAAGACGGGGCAGTTCGCGACTTCCGCCCCTTTCTGGAGGAAACGCATCACGTCGTTGTCATCCGGCAGCAAGCCCCAGCTCGCGGACTCCGGCCACACGACGAGCCCGGGGTGGACGGTTCCCGCCATGCGCGTCTGCCCGAGCAGGCGTTCCGTCTGCAGCCGCAGCGTGTCGCGGTCGAACGTGAAAATGCACGGCGTGTTCGGCTGGATGACAGCGACGCGCATTTTCTTCGTCCCCTCCCCTGCGCCGGAATGGACGCGCGACGCCCCCGCGCACCAGATCGCGACGGCGGCGAGGAACGGCACCGCGCTTTCCAGCATCCTGAGGAACTTGCGCGGTCCCAAGCCGCCGATCGGAAAATCGCACGGCCGGACGCGCCGCATCAGTTGTTCGACAATCCGTTGCAAGATTCCCGCGACCGCGCCGTTCACCAACAGCACCAGACCGGAAACGCCGTAGACGCCGAGCCACGCCGACACTTGCAGGGCGGGAAGGTTCTCCACCTGGCTGACGCCGAGGAAATTCCACGCGAACCCGGAGAAGAGCCAGCCGCGCAGGAACTCGCATCCCATCCACAGGACGGGATCGACCACCAGCACCGCCGCAAGCCGCATCGCAAACGGACACACGGCGTCCCGTTGCGCAATCCGCCGCCAGAAAACAGCGGAGAGGAAGGCGAACACCGCCCAGAACAACGCGCACCACAGGGAGAGCCCGGTCTGCCCCAGCAGGACGAGCGGCCAGGGGCCGTTGTTTTTGATGATCGCGGGAAACCAGGAGAGCGTCGCCATCCAGAACAGGAAACCGCACGCGAACGCCCATTTCGCCGCCTGTCGCGGGGTCGAGAGGCGGATCAGCAGCAACAGCGGGGCGAGCGCGGTCCAGGCGTTCACCGACTGATCAAACGGCGGGAACGCCGCGAAAAGCCCAGCGGCGGAGACCGCGACGGCGAGCGCGCGGAAAATAAAACCGATCCGGTTCACCTTGGTTCCTGGTTCCAGCGTATCCATCCTTTACCCATTTCTTTTTTGTCCGCCGCCGGCTCACTCCACCACGTTCACCCGCGTACCGAGGGGCAGAAGCAGTTCCAGCTGCTCGATATCCGAATTGCTGAAGCGGATGCGCCCCTCTTTGCAATTCTGTCCGAGCGAGGCGTTGACCCAGGTGCCGTGCAGGCCGAATCCCTTGACGACCGGCGTGTCGCGTGTTGGGGAAAGTCCGAGCCAGACGGTTCCGAGGATGTTCCCCTGCGCGTTGTAAGGGATGGTGCGCTGCCCGGGACGGCTGTACGACGGGTGTTTCTTCCGCGAGGACAATGCGTAGGTCCCGGTCGGGACATCCTGCGACGGGCCGATCCCGACGGGATAGCGTCTGAAAAACTCCCCGTTGAGAGTCAAGACTGCGGTACAAGCCTTCTTGTAGACGGTGAGGCAGAAGTTCGGCTTGTTCAAGACCCACAGTTCCTTGCCGATGCGGAGGGCGCCGGGATTGTCGATCCGGTTCGCCTTCAGCACGAATTCCTGCGTCGTGTTGTACTGGCGTGAAATCTTGCCGATCAAATCACCCGCCTGGATCTTGTGGACAATCTTGCCGGGCATCGGACGATCCCCGAAAAGGAGCGTCTGGTTGATCTTGGCGAGTTTCCGCTCCAGGAACTCCTGGATGTTTCTGCCTTCGGGCGACTTGTGCAGGGCAAGGAGCATCGAACGCGCGGCGAGCAAATCGTTCTGCTGTTCGGCCGCCGTGATCTCGGAAAGTTTCTTCTGCACGGTGTCGGGGATCTTCTTCGAGGTGTCGTCCGTCGGCGTCGGAAGCGACTCCGGCGGCTTGGCGACCGAGGGGGGCGGCTCGGAAGGCGCGGCGACGCCGGTCGCGGGACGCACGGCCTCCTGCGGTTTCCGTTCGTTCCCGAATCCGAAGAACGGGGCGCGTTCGCCGCGCTTCGCCGGCTGCGCGGGATAGGCGGACGGCTGTTCGACGGGGTCGGCCGATCCGATATCCACGGGCGCAGGTTCGCGGGAACAGCCTCGGAAAATCAGAATCAGCACGACGGCCGCCGGGATCAGCGCGGCCAGCCACACCATTTTACGGAAGGGGAAGCCATCCCCGTCATCGAACTCAATGCCGAATTTTCCGCGTTGCATGACCGTTACCCCCTTCCGATGGTACGCAGCATCTCGCGGACCGCGTCGCGCAGTCCGCAGAAGACGGCGCGGCAGATGATGCTGTGGCCGATGTTCAGCGTGTCGAGACCCGGAATCGCGAGGATCGGCGCGAGGTTCGCATAGTCCAGCCCGTGTCCCGCGTTGACCTTAAGCCCCAGTTCACGCGCGCGGACGGCGGCGTTGACGAGGCGTTCCAGCTCCGCCTTGCGCCCTTCGGCGTCGGCGTTCGCATACGTGCCCGTGTGCAGTTCGATATACTCGGCGCCGATGGCGGCGGAGGCTTCGACCTGGTTGAGGTCGGGATCGATGAACATGCTGACGACGACCCCCTTCGCCTGCAGCGCACGAACCGTCTCCGCAAGGTGGCCGCGTTTACCGTCCACGTCCAGCCCGCCTTCCGTCGTCAGCTCCTGGCGGCGTTCCGGCACCATGCACACCTCGTCCGGCACGACCTCCAGCGCGACGGCCAGCACGTCCGGGTTGTCCGCCATCTCCAGGTTCAGGCGCGTCCGGATGCTCTTCCGCAGCGCGCGCACATCGCTCTCCTGGATGTGGCGGCGGTCTTCGCGCAGATGCACGGTGATGCCGTCCGCCCCCGCCTCTTCGGCGTAGGCGGCCGCCTGTACGATATCCGGGTAGGCGGTGCCGCGCGCCTGGCGCAGCGAGGCCGCATGGTCAATGTTCACACCAAGTTTAATCATGATTCAAAACTCCTTTTTGTTGCGCGCGTTTCGCTTTTCGAGCCAGCTTCACCAGCCCTTCGTACCCCTTCCTGCACGGTTGCAGGGTAAAGGTGAAGGAGACCGGTTCCGCCTTCAACAGGTACTTGGCCATCGGGCGCGGCCCGCAGCTCGCGCCCCCCAGCCCCATCTGTTTCACATCGAGGCTGAGACAGACCTCCGGACGCGGCGCGACGGGCGCGTAGACGCGCTCCTGCCCCCGCCGGTGGCGCTGGAACTCAAGATCCTCGCTGGTGAAATGTTCCGCCGTCATAAACAACGGCTGACCGAACGTGAACAACACGCCGTCCCCGCTCTCGTCGAAAAAGGCCGTCCAGCGGACATCGCTCCGGCAGCCGTTCTCCTGCGGCCGGACGTACGGCACGTACTGTCCCGTGACCGTCCCTTCGTAGTAGCCGATTTCGCTCCCTGTGCAACGGTCGATGTAATTCTCCAGCGGACCGCGCCCGTAGTAGGCGAGGTTTTCCAGCCGGCTGTCGAGCATCATCCGGACGCCGATCCGCGGCAGATCCGGCATCTTCCCGGTGGGCGCGATCCGGTTTTCCGCTTCGACCATGCCGTCGGCGGAGACGCGGTAGACCGCCTCGTGGACGAACCGCGCGCGTTTCGCGCCGTCCACGTTCACCGTCACCGCGAGGGTCGCGGACGTCCCGTCTCTCGCCAGCGACACGCGCACCGGTTGCGGATGGTGGCGCAACTGCGTAAGCCCGCTTTCGAAAAACGCCTCGCGCATCCACTTGTCGTTGTCCGTAAAGGCCCGGAAGGCGTTCACGCGGGGGCCGCGGACAATCCCCTCGGTGTCGGCGATCACCGGCTTGACGCCGTAGACGAGGCGGGAGATCGTGCCGGTCTTGCGGCTGACGGCGAAGAGGAAATCCTTACCCTTGACGACGACTTCGCCCGACGCGGGATCCTCCGCAACCGTAACCTTGCGCTTGAAGAACGAAATCCCCTCCGCCTCCGGTTCGGGCGCGGTCGCGGACACGGGGTTCCCGTAGGGCAACTGGTCGGCGGCGACCTCGTAACCGCTTTCGGCCCACTCGGTCGCCTCCACGAGATGGAAACTGACGCGGTAGAAACACTCCGCGTCCGGCGGCGGCTCCACCTCCGGCTTGGCGAGGCGGATTTTCCGGCGCTGCAGCGGCGGACAGGCGAACCGTCCGAGCGAACCGGACGCGACGACACGGCCGTCCTGCTGGAACGCCCAGCGGGCCTCGAACATACCGGCGTCGGTAAAGGCGTTGCGGTTCCAAAGCTCCGCCTCGCCGCAGGAGGCGTCGGGCGAAGAAACGGCGAGGCTGCGGTAGACATGGCGTACCTCCGCCAGTTTCGGCGACGGCTTGCGGTCCGGACCGACCACGCCGTTGCAGACGAACGGGCCGTCGTTGGGCTGCTCGTCGAAATCCCCCCCGTAGGCGTAGTACCGTTCTCGCGTGCCGTCGGGGGCGAGGCGGTCGGTCTCGCGCCAGATCGCCTGGTCGGCCCAGTCCCAGATGCACCCGCCCATCAACGAGGGGCTGGCCCAGACCGCGTCCCAGTACTCTTGGAAATTGCCGAGCGCGTTGCCCATCGCGTGGGCGTACTCGCACATGATGTACGGCTTGGCGGTGTTCGCGCCCCGCTTCTGGACGAACTCGACGTCGGGATACATGCTGCTGTCCATATCCATGTCTTCGCTCTGGCGTTCGTAATGGATCGGGCGCGACGCATCGACGGCGCGGACCGCATCGCGCGCGGCGAGGAAGTTCGCCCCCGCCCCGGCCTCGTTGCCGAGCGACCAGATGAGGACGGAGGGATGGTTCTTGAAATTCTCCACGTTGCGGACGTTCCGTTCGACGTGCGCCTGTTTCCACGCGGGAACGCGGGCGAGCGTTTCCTCCCCGTACCCCATCCCGTGGCTTTCGACGTTCGCCTCGGCGATCACGTAGATGCCGTAACGGTCGCAAAGCTCGTACCAGTAGGCGTAGTCGGGGTAGTGGCAGGTACGTACCGTGTTGATGTTGTTCCGCTTGAACAAGAGGATGTCGTGCAGCATATCCTGCCGGGTCAGCGTATGCCCGTTGGACGGCTCGGTCTCGTGGCGGTTCACCCCCTTGAGCTTCACGGGGCGGCCGTTGACGAGGAAGACGCCGTCGCGGATCTCGACCTTGCGGAAACCGACCTTGCAGCTGCGGATGTCCGGCTCGCCCGATGCGGGCGAGAGGCGCAGGACGAGCGTGTAAAGCGCGGGGGATTCCGCCGTCCAGAGGTTTGGCGCGGCGACGGAGACCTTCGCCTCGACCTTCCCGTCGGAACCGTCCGCCGGCAGTTCGACCTCGACGGCGGGGAGCGACGCGACTTGTTTCTCGCCGTCGAACAGCTCGCCGGAAAGCGTCGCCTTCGCGGGCGCGCCGTCCGCCCGGCGCGCCTTCGCGCGAACACGGAGCGACCATGCGTCCGCATCCTCCGGTTCCGTATCGATCTGGAAATCGCGCAGCTCGCACGGCGGCGGCGCGAACAGATCCACGTCGCGGAAAATACCGCTGAGCCGGAACATATCCTGGTCTTCGAGGTAAGAGCCGTCGGACCAGCGGTAGACTTCGACCGCCAACAGGTTCCCGCCGTCGCGTTTCAGGAAGGGCGTGAGGTTGAACTCGGCGGGCAGGCGGCTGTCCTCGCTGTACCCGACGAACGTCCCGTTCAGCCAGAGGTAGAACGCGGACTCGACCCCGCTGAACCGGATGTAGACGGGACGGCCGTCCCACGCGGGCGGCACGGTGAACCGGGTGCGGTAGGAACTGACCGGGTTGTATTCCGTGCCGATGAACGGCGGGTTGCGCACATGGGGGTAGCGCTTGTTCGTGTAGATCGGGACGCCGTACCCGCGCATCTCGACGCAGGAAGGCACGTCGATCGTGTACCAGACGCGGTCGTCGAAATCCGGCCGCTCGAAACCGACGGGACGGTCGGCGGGACTGGCCTTCCACATATACCGCCAGTTCCCGTTCAGGCTCTTCCGGAACGAGGAGAAGGCGCCGTCCGGGCTTTTCGCGGAATGGACGTCGCCCGGCGCGAGCGGGAACCCCGCCGCGCGCGCGGGTTCGCGGTTGAGCGCGTTGACCTGCGGGTCTTCCCACTCATTCCCCTTGAACCCCGCCGCAGCCGCGGCGAGCGGGACCAGCACGGAAAGCACCCCGCTTAAAAAAACCTTCTGTACCATCATGGACACTTGATTTCCCCTTCACATGAAAACGACAAGGGAAGTATACCCCTTCGCGCCCGATTATGAAAGGCTAAAAAATCGACATTGCCGATGTCTCCGATGTCTGCTATACTGCCCCGCGTTCACAGAAAGGACGAAACATGAACACGATGACGAAAATGGTGTTTGTCGGGGCGGTTGTCGGAGCTGCCGCGTTTTTTGCCGGGAATTGGATGGGGCGCACGGGTGCGCAGGCGGAGGCCGATAAAGCCGATGTGACGGCGCCGGCGGCGAAACCGAAAGCCGATGAAGCGCTCGCCCGCGCGAGGAAACGGATCAACGAGCTTGAATCCGAATTGGCGGCCATGCGCGCCGCAAAAGAGGCGTCGAAGGCCAAGGCGAAATTGGCGGAAGCGCAAACGCAGACGGAGGACGCGGATGAAGTAACGACGGTGCCGACGCCGATTCCGGGATCCGACGCCGCCATCAGCGTCTCCCTCGGCACGAGCAACGAGGATATCCTGAAGCAGATCAAACGGCAGGTGCCCAAAGAGCATTTCGCCGAAGTGACCAACGTCTTCGCCAAGATGCGCGAACGGAATCTGAAGAAGTCGCGGGGGAAAGTCCAGTACCTGGCCAGCATCGACACCTCCAACATGACCGACAAGCAGCGCAAGAGCCATCAGCGCTACCTGGAACTGCTCACCCGCATGGAGGAACTCTCCGCGAAGAACACGGGGTTCCTGCCGGACATGTCAACCCTCCAGCAGCAGGTGGAACTCCAGACCGAACTTACGCCGCTCGCGAAAGAGGAGCGGAAACTGCTGGTTGACCAGCTCTCCCGCAACCTCGGCTACGAGGGGGACGACGCCGCCGTAATCGGCGAAACCGTCCAGGACATCGTCGACGCGACGTCTCCCTCCGGCATGATCGGCACGGCGATCGCGACCTCCGTGGAGGAGATCGGCGGGATGGGGCTAGCCCCGAAACCGGCCAAGCAGGAATAACCGCTACCGGCCGCCCGCCGTCCCCGCCTTCCGTTCCACGCCGTCGCCGTAGATGGTCTTCCAGTCGTCGCGCATGGAGATGGGGATCCAGCCGTTCTTCCCGCAGGCGGAACGCATTTTCTCCGCCTTCCCGGCGTTGCCGTATTCGCGCGCCAGGTCGTCGCAAAGCACCATGAAGCCCATCGCCCGGTGCGGATTCTTCTGTAGGGTGTAGTTGAGCATGCTGATGTCGCTGGAACTGTTCCCGAACGCCAGCACGGGCCGGATGCCGACCTCGCGCACAAGGACGGAGACCTTGTTCATCTGGAGGTTCTTGACGATGCTCTTGCCGCCGAGTACAAGCTCGTCCTCTTTCCGGTAGGTGAACGCCAGGCCGTCGCACGTCCCCTGGGCGCGCGCCAGGAGCGTGCTGTCGGAACCGATGACCCACTGCGGCGGGAGCGGGAGTTTCGACAAAACCACGGGGCGCAAGACCAACCGGTCGGTCCCGCTGCAGACGTACACGCTGAACCCGTTCGCCAACAGGAGGTCTACCACCTCCAGCATGGGGAGATAGAACGCCTCGCCGCGTTTCATCCCGGTGAACCCCGCGTGGGGTTCCTGCATGAAACCGCGAACAAACGCCTCGAACGCCTCCAGCGTCATCCCCTCGTAAACCTCCAGCATCAGGCGTTCGCGGTCGTTCGTCAAACCGGGAATCGCGGCGCGGGAACGCGACGCCTTGGCGGCGGCCAGCTGTTCTGCCGTCGGACGGTACGAGGGGTCATCCAGCACACGGCGTTCAAACAGCAGCCAGTCGAAATAGGTGGGATCCGTCTCGCAGAAGAGCGTCCCGTCGAAATCGAACACGGCGATGCGCTCCGGCGGCGGGATGTAGTCCGGAGAACCCTTCGCGGTGACAGCGCGGACATACTCCAGAAGCGCGGCCTTCGCCGGCGCGCCGTCCCGCCAGAGCGAAAGGGCGGCACCGCCCCTCCCCCGCAAGGAAACACACCCCGTCAAAGCGGCGGCGGACAGGCAAACCGCGAACACGATAAACACGAAACTCTTTTTTTCACGTTCGTTCATGGCGCCATTTTAACAGAAGAGGCATCAAAAACGAAGACAAAAGAACAAAGGGGCGAAAAAGTTTCCCCTAACGGACAAAAATGCGGATTAGGGGAAATAAATAAACCACAAATCCTCACAAATCGACACAAATTGATTGACCTGTCACGTTCCCGTGAGCGGCGTTAGCCGCGAACAAATCCGTGTGTTTTTAACCACAACGCAAACAGCCGAGACAAACGGGACAATCATTGTTGTCGTTTTTATCTCGCGCGGAGGAAAGAGCGGGAGGGTCGCGCCCCGTCGCGACCGAGTGGCGGCTGTCGGCTATCGGCTGTCGTGCGGCGCGTGTAGACACGCACCCTCCCGTGCGTGACGTCCCCGGGGAGGGACGGGCTTCGTCCCGTCCGACTGGCGGCTGTCGGATGTCGCCTGTCGTTCGGGAGGGCGCGTGTCCCCACGCGCCGCATGGGAACGGACGCGCTTCGTCGCGTCCGCATCGTGGTAGAACGGGCAGCTTGCCAGAAACTAGATATAGGTTTGAATTCGTTAAAAATCGGCGGTTTTATTGGATTTTTGAGGTTTTATTTGTCTTGATTTTATGATACTGAATATGATACAAAGTTCCCGTTTCAAAAACAACGCAATAAGGACAATGAAGTAAAATGCTCTACAAAAACAACGGCGGCAAGGTCTGGTGGGTGATGTTCCGCGACCCTAAACGCAAGGGCAAATTCATCCGTAAATCGACCGGGACGAGCGTGCTGGCCGACGCGCGGGCCATCGAACAGGCGGAACACCTCGCCATCAAGGGAAAGCTAACCGAAAAACAGCTGGCCGACGTGTTCAACTCGATCTTCGGAAAGGAATGCCGGAAAGAGGGACTCCGGCTCGATCAGATGTGGACCGTCTACCAGGGGTTCGTGCGCCGCAGGGACTGCCCGCCGAGCGACCGTATGCTCCGGACGCGAAGGAGCGCCTTGGACAGGTTCATCGAATGGGCCGCGTCGGAACACGGGGTGTCGTTGGCTTCCGATATAACGCTCGACCTTGCCCTTTCGTATGCCGACCACCTGAAACGTAGGCTGAAGCTGAAGGACAAGAGCCGACGGAACCATATCAGCAACCTCTCGTCGATCTGGAAGGGCGTCGGGGCGATACGCGACCTCCGAAACCCATGGACGGATGTCGCGCCGGCCGTGCGCGACGGGGTGCGGCACGGCGCGTTCACCCGCGAACAGGAGCGGGCCGTGCTGGCGGCGGCGAGGAAGTGCCCCGTGCCGCACTGGTACGAGGCGTCGCTCATCGCAAGGTGGACCGGCCTGCGGAAGCACGACATCGCCCTCTTGGAATGGAAGGACGTTGATCTCGAACGGGGGGTCATCGCCACCACGCCGATCAAGACGAGGGGATACGGCATCACGGTATACGTCCCGATGGTGAAGGATCTCTGGGACACGATGCGCGGCCTGTACCGCAGGCGGCGGAAATACGTGCTGCCGGATTTCGCGGCCTCGTACCCCAAGTCGCCGGGCGGATACGAATTCTCGGAGGTCCTGAAGGCCGCCGGCGTGGAGGACCCGACGATCACGTTCCACTCCTGGCGCCACACGTTCCGGACGCGCCTCGCCGAGGCGGGCGTCCCGGACGACCTGGCGAAACGCCTCGGCGGATGGACGAAGGACGAGACCGTGCGGAGGTACGACCACGCGGACAGGACGGACGAGATCCGCCGCGCGATCGCCTCTACTTCTGCGGCTCGCCCTTGACGCGGAAGCGGTAGATCTTGCGGAGGTCGCGCACGAGGGAGTTGATGTCGCCCATCCAGCGCCCGGCGGCGTCGAGCATTTCGTCCCACGTGTCGCCCTCCGAGTCGAATACGGCCTCCATAAGCCGCGCGACGTCGTTCACCTGGGTCTTCATGAACGATTCCATCGGGAGCATCGACGGGCTCTTCCACGAATATCCCTTGATCGCCCTCTCCAGCGTGTACTTGCAGAAGAAGCCGGCCGCCATCAGCGAACCGTAAGGCCCCAGCAGGCACGATATCACCCAGTCCTTCAGCTCGTCCTCCGGCGGCTCCTGCCCGAGGCACGCCCTGTAGAGTTCGCCCATCCAGAAGTAGGCGGAGGGGAGGATGAAGTGGTTCAGGAGGACCGCCCGTCCGAGGGCGCCCCAGCGCTTCAGGGATTTCGGGTGCGCGAACACGTCGCGGAACGCCCGCTTCTCGTACTGCAGGTACTGCTGCTGCGTGGAGAGGAACTGGTAGAACATCCGCCCCAGCTTGTTGCGGCGCTGCACCTGTATCTGGTTTTCCATGCGGCTTGACTGCTGCGTCCTCTCGACGATGCTCCACGTCTCGGCCATGGCGTCCTCCTCGGACATGCCGCGCGCGAGGCAGTCGCGGTAGATGCCCTGCCCGACGACGAGCGCCGGGATCACGTCGCCGACCTTGTTGGTGATCATCGACGCCTGGAGCAGTTTCTTCAGCAGGCCGACGGCCGTGGACGACCCCTCGGCGGCGAGCCGCAGGACGCCGCCTATGTCGCGCACCTTTGCCGTCGGAGCCACCGGTTCCGCGAGCGCGTTCTTGACGGCCTCCGACGATCCCGCCTGCCAGCGGACCCGCCTGTGGTCGGAATCCCACAGGCGGCACATCGCCTTGACGCCTTCCGGCGTGAACGCGCCCACCGTGTACTTCGCCGTGTTGACGAGCCCGATCTCGAAGCCGAACGCCGGGATCGAGGTGATCTGCTTGAGCATGACGCCGACGTTCCCGCCGATGGCGCACAGCGCCGTCCAGCCGCGCACCTTGTCGGGGAAGTACTCCACGCCCGCCGTGGAGCGGTCGTACGCGCCGTGGCCGGCCAGGATGTCCGTGATGAATCCCTGCATCAGGGCGTCCGCGTCCGCGCCGTGGTTGGCCCGGACGGCCTCGCGCAGCTCGGACC
>JAGAEL010000033.1 GCA_017613085.1 Kiritimatiellia bacterium
GGGAAATCTCGCGTTTTTTTTGAAAAAAGTTTACGGAACGGACGGTTTCCGCCGTCGGGGCGGTTATCGTGGTCGTGTTAGACGATTTTTAGGGTGGAAGAGGGGTGCCGGCGGGCGCTCCATCCCTCGCTGACCGACACGGACGTCTAGCACACGGTTATTTCGCGTATTCGATGCAGCGTATTTCGCGTACGACGATCACCTTGATCTGGCCGGGATACTGCATGGTCGCCTCGATCTTCCGGCTGATGTCGCGCGCCAGGACGGCCGCCTGGCTGTCCTCCGTCTTCCCGGGATCCACGATGACGCGGACTTCGCGTCCAGCCTGAAGCGCGTAGCTCTTCTGCACGCCGGGGAAGCTGTTCGCGATTTTCTCCAGTTTCTCCAGACGGTCGATGTAGACGGTGGTCGCCTCCTGCCGCGCCCCCGGGCGCGAACTGGAGATCGCGTCGGCGGCGGAACAGAGAACCCCGTAGAGGCTTTCTGCGGGGACGTCTTCATGGTGGCACGCGACGGCGTTGACCACGATCGGGGATTCGCCGTTCTGCTTGAGGAAGTCCGCTCCGAGAAGCGCGTGTTTGCCTTGTTTTTCCTGGTGGATCACCTTCCCGATGTCATGGAAAAGGCCGGCGCGGCGGGCAATGGCGGGGTCGAGCCCGAGTTCCCCCGCCATCATGCCCATCAGACAGGCGACCTCTTCGGAATGGGAGAGGACGTTCTGGGAATAGCTGGTCCGGAAACGGAGGCTTCCCAGCATCTTGACGATGGTGTTCGGGACGTTCTGCACCTGGGCGCGAAACGCGGCGTTTTCGCCCGCTTCCTGTATCGCCCTGTCCATATCCGCCGTGACTTCCGCGACGACCTCTTCGATGCGCGCCGGGTGAATGCGGCCGTCTTCGACGAGTTTTTCCAGCGAGAGACGCGCGATTTCACGGCGGACGGGGTCGAACGCGGAAAGGAGTACCGCGCCGGGCGTCTCGTCCATCAAGATGGTCACGCCAGTCGCGGCCTCGATCGAACGGATGTTGCGTCCTTCCCGCCCGATGATCCGTCCTTTGATGTCGTCGCTCGGCAGGGCGACCGTTGTCGTCATCGTCTCGCTGGCGTGTGCGATGGAATAGCGCTGTATGGCTTCGACGACGATCTTGCGCGCTTCGCGGTCCGCCTCTTCCTTCGCCCGTTCCTGTGCGCGGCGGATCAATATGCCGGTCTCGGATTCGACTTCCGCCTCGGCTTTCGCGTAAATTTCGCGCCGGGCTTCTTCCGGCGTCATCCCGCCCAGTTTGGCAAGGCGCTCGGCGGCGGTCTTCCACGCCGCCTCCGTCTCTTCCTTGCGGAGACGGGAAGCCTCGTCGCGCTTGACGATCTCGTCGCGTTTTTTCGCCGTTTCCCGCTCGCGTTCTTCGAGCAGGATCGCCTTCTTGTCCAGGTTCTCTTCGCGGACGGCGAGCCGCGCCGCGATCTCCTGGACTTCCTCTTTCTGGCCTTTGATGCTCTTCTCAAATTCCTCGCGGGCATGGACGACTTCCGCGCGCGCCTGGATGTCGGCCTCCTTTAGACGGTTCTTGATTTCCACGTCGGTGTCGGCCAGACGGGTTTTCGCCGCCTTTTCGATCGCCTCCGCTTGGAATTTGCCGATCAAACCGCGAAGCGCGTACCCGAACAGGATGCCGGCCAGCCCGAAGAGCAGGCCCACCGTCGCGTCGCTGAAGTCGTACCAGGAATAACGTGTCAATGCCAGAAGAACATTCATGTACCCAGTCTACCACACCGTAAACAGGAAAGCGAGAAAGAAAAGAGCGTAAACTTTCCATTGCGGAAAGCGGATATTGCTGGTAGTCTTTTGAGCAAATGAAGCAAGACATGAAAGTTTTTTTCAGCCTTTTCCTTGCCAAGGGGATCTGCCTGGCGGCGGATTGCGTGGTCATGGCCGTCGCCTATCTGACGGCGTTCATCCTGCGGTTTGAATTCCGTGAACCGTTCTGGGGATGGAAACAGGTCGCCGTTTCTTTCGCCGTCGTCTGTGTGGTGCAGGTGCTCTGCCTTTTCCTGTGGGGGTGTTACCGCCTCATCTGGCGCTTCACGGGGATTGCGGACGTGCCGCGTTTCATCGGCGGTGTCGCCACGGCGACCGTCCTGCTGATCCTGATGCGGCTCCTCTTTCCCGATCTCCGCTGGTTGCGGCCGCCGTACAGCATCACCTTCTTCAACAGTTTCCTTGTGACGGGCGGGTTGCTCGCCGTCCGGCTTCTCGCGCGCGGGGTCCAGGAGGGAAGTTTCGCGTGGACGGCACTTTCCGGCGGCTTCAAACACGTCCTCCTCGTCGGGGCGGGCGTCGAGGGCGATTTGATCGTCCGCGAACTCCGGCGGCAGAACCCGCGCGACCGCATCCCGGTCGGGTTTCTCGATGACGACCCCGCGAAGTTGAACGCGAGCATTCTCGGCGTCCGCGTCCTGGGGACGATCGCGCAGCTGCCGGAGGTCGTCCGCAAGCGGAAGGTGGACGAGGTGGTCGTCTCGATGACGCGCGCGCCGCGTTCGGTGATCCGCAACGTGGTGAAGCTGTGCGAACAGGCGCGTATCCCGGCGCGGATCGTCCCCGGCTATTATGAACTGATCCAGGGGCGGACGACCGTCTCGCAGGTGCGCAACATCGACATCACCGACCTCCTGGGCCGCGAGGAACAGGCGGCGGACGGGAGCGGGGCGATCACCCTGCTCAACCGGAAGATCGTGCTCGTCACGGGGGCGGGCGGTTCCATCGGAAGTGAAATCGCGCGCCAGGTTCTGCGGGCGGGGCCTTCGCTCCTCCTGCTCGTCGAACGCTCGGAGTTCGCGCTTTACGAAATCGCCCGCGAGTTGCGTTCGCTGAACAGCTCCGTCCCGTTCATCCCGGTTCTGGGGGATATCGCGGACGAAGCCCGCATGACGGCGCTGCTTTCCGGTTATAAGCCGAACCTGATCCTCCATGCGGCCGCGTACAAGCATGTCCCGCTGATGGAGGAGAACCCGTCCGAGGCGTTGAAGAACAACGTGCTGGCGACCCGCGCGCTCGGTGAACTCGCCATTGCCCACAACGTGGACCGGTTCGTGTTGATTTCCACGGACAAGGCCGTCCGCCCGATCTCCGTGATGGGGGCGAGCAAGCGCCTTTGCGAGATCGTGCTGCAGGATCTGAACCGGCGCGGCAAGACGCGCTTCTCCGCCGTCCGTTTCGGCAACGTGCTGGGGTCGTCGGGATCGGTCGTGCCGCTTTTTGCCGAGCAGATCCGGCGCGGCGGTCCCGTGACCGTGACGCATCCGGATATGAAACGGTACTTTATGACGATCTCCGAGGCGGTGTCGCTTGTTTTGGAGGCGGCGGCGATTGCGGAAGGAGGCGAGGTGTTCGTGTTGGACATGGGTACGCCCGTCCGGATCGTCACGCTTGCGGAGGAGATGATTTCGCTTTACGGACTCCGCCCGTACGTCGATATCCCGATCGTCTTCACCGGGGTCCGCCCCGGCGAAAAGCTTTTCGAGGAGTTGGACGTGAGTGAAAAGTCCGCGTTCAAAACGGGACACACGCGTATCTTCAAGGGACGCATCAACGAGGTGCCGGAGGAAAAAGTGGCGGAGATCCTTTCCGTCTGCAAGCGGCTGGCCGCCGGCGGGGGGATGGAGATTTCGGGCGAACTCCAGCGGCTGCTCCGTAACGAGGCGGCGGAGGACGGCGCGACAGCCCCGGCAAAGCAGGAGGCCGCGCCATGACGGTTTGCGACTACGGCTATGCGCCCCTCCCCGGAGAACCCGAAGGGAAGGGGATCCCGGCGCGTGTCACCGCCGCGCGCGGCGGCTATTTCCACATTGTCTGCGACTCCGGGCAGGGCGTGGCGCGGCTCAAGGCATCCGCCTACCGCGACGGACGCGAGCCGCCGGTCACGGGAGATTTTGTCCGGCTGGAATGGAATCCTGTCGGCGAGAGCCGTATTCTGCAAACCCTGCCCCGGAAAAGTTGCTTCAAACGGCTTGATCCGTCGTCCTCCGGTCGTCAGGCGCAGGTCATCGCCGCCAATTTCGATTTCGTTTTCCTGTTGATGTCGCTGAACCAGAATTTCAACGTCCGCCGACTGGAACGGTATCTTGCGCTCACATGGGAATCCGGCGCGAAACCGGTCGTCGTGTTGACGAAGACCGATCTGTTGCGGGGCCACAAACGCTTTCTTCGCGAGGCCGGGCGCGTCGTCGCCGATGTCCCCGTCCATGCGGTTAGCGCGAAGACGGGGGCGGGATTGGAGGAGCTTTCCCCGTTTGTCCAGCCGCGTACGACGTTCGTGCTGCTCGGTTCTTCCGGCGTGGGGAAATCCTCGTTGATCAACGCGCTGGCGGGCGAAGAATGGATGCCGACGATGGAGATCCGCGAATGGGACGGCAAAGGCCGCCACACGACGACCGAGCGCGAGCTTGTCATGCTGCCGAACGGCGCGATGGCCATCGACACGCCGGGGGTGCGCGAACTCGGTCTGTGGGACGCGGCCGGCGGCGTTGAACGGACCTTCGCCGACGTGGAGGCGTTTCTTGGACACTGCAAGTTCAGCGACTGCCGGCATGAGACGGAACCCGGCTGCGCCGTCCGCGATGCGATCGCGTCCGGCAAACTCTCGCGTGAACGTTGGGAGGCGTACCAACGGCTTCTCCGTGAAACCGCTTTGCAGGAATCGATGCAGTCGGGTGTACGCCATGCCCGGCAGACTTCGACACACCGTTTCCGCCGCACGTGAAATGCGGCGGATGTTAGTAAGGAATAAAAAGCAATGAACGAATCGACTCCCGTCAAATCCTCCTTTTTCCGGAAGTATTGCGCCGTTAACCTTGTCCTGCGGATCCTGTGCGGGCTTTCCGCCGGTGTCCTCCTCGGGATTTTCCTGCCGGGGAACCGGGGGTTCTCCATTCCCGGCGCCTTGTTCGTCGGCGCGCTCAAAGGCATTGCGCCGGTCTTGGTCTTCGCGCTTGTCTGCGGCTCCCTCGCCTCTGCCAGGAACAACTTGGACAAGCGTTTCGGATTCGTCCTCTTCCTGTACCTTACGAGTACGTTCCTCGCGGCGGCGGTCGCCGTGGTGGGCAGCTTCCTTTTCCCGCAGCATCTCCAGCTTGCGGGGGCGGCCCAGTCTGCGGCCGTTCCGTCGGATGTGGGCGAGGTGTTGCTGCGGTTGTTGACGAACCTGGTCGTGAATCCCTTCGCGGCGCTCGCCGAAGCGAACTACATCGGAATCCTCTTCTGGGCGGTGCTGGGCGGATTCGCGTGCCGCCGGATTCTGGACGACCGGGCGAAGGAGATGCTGGTGGCGTTCTCCGACGTCCTTTCGAAGATTGTCCGGTGGATTATCGAGTTTGCCCCGTTCGGTATCTTCGGTCTGGCCTACAGCGCGGTCGCGGAGAACGGCCTGGGAGTGTTCAAAACCTACGGCTGTCTGCTCGCGCTGCTGGTCGGGTGTATGTTGACGACGGCGTTGGTGGTGAATCCGTTCCTGGTCTGGCTTTCGCTCCGCCGCAACCCGTATCCGCTGGTCTTCCGTTGTCTCCAGAAAAGCGGGATGACCGCCTTCTTTACGCGCAGTTCCGCCGCGAACATCCCGGTCAACATGGCGCTTTGCGAAGAACTCGGGCTGGATCGCGACGTCTACTCCGTCTCCATCCCGCTGGGCGCCACCGTCAACATGAACGGGGCGGCGGTGACGATTACCGTGATGGCGCTCGCGGCGGCGCAGACGGCGGGAATTGCCGTCTCGCTTCCGACCGCGTTCATTCTCAGCGTCCTGGCGACGCTTGCCGCGTGCGGGGCGTCCGGCGTGGCGGGCGGCTCGCTGTTGCTCATCCCGATGGCCTGTTCACTCTTCGGGATCTCGCCGGAGACCGCGATGCAGGTGGTCGGCGTCGGGTTTATCATCGGTGTCGTGCAAGACAGTTTCGAGACAATGATCAATTCGTCGGGCGACGTTCTCTTCGCCGCGACCGCCGAATACCGCGTGCGCCGGTAATATGCTTCGCGGGAGGGTCGCGCTTCGTCGCGACCGAGTGGCGGCTGTCGGGTGTCGTGCGGGAGGGCGCGTGTCCCCACGCACCGCATAGGAACGGACGCGACACCCCCCGTTTTTTATTTAACGCAGAGGCGCGGAGGCGCAGAGCGTGACACCCCATGCCTTTGTGTACTTTGTGGCTAAAAAAGCGGATGCTGGTGCTGACCGTTGGCGGCTGGCTGTTTACACACTTGCACACGTACACATTAACATTGGCGTCGTTACGCGAGTGACGCGCCCCGTCGCGTCCGAATGGCGGTTGTCGGCTGTCGCCTGTCGCACGGGAGGGCGCGTGTCCCCACGCGCCGCATGGGAAC
>JAGAEL010000034.1 GCA_017613085.1 Kiritimatiellia bacterium
AATCGTCCGCCGCGCCGCCCGCGCCGTGACCGCGACGACGGGTTCCGTGACCGCGACGACCGTCCGCGCCGGGATTTCCGCGACCGCGACGACCGTCGCGGGGGAGAAGGCGGTTTCAGCACCAGTTTCGGCGGACGCGATGGTTTCCGTCCGCGTTCCGGCGGCGGGCGCGGAGGTTTCCGTCCACGTTCCGGCGGCGGAGGCCGTTTCAACCATCGTAACAACCGTCCCCGGTAAAGGAAGGCCATCATGGCAAACGAAGCATCTGAAGCGAAACCGGCGGCCGTGTCCGCGAAGGCGCCGGATACCAACGAATACCGCGACCAGCGGATCGCCAACATGAAGGCGTTGGAGGAACTGGGCTATGAGCCTTTCGGGCGCGCGTTCGAGCGTACCCGGCTCTCCGAGATACGCCGTGATTTCGCGGTGGACAAGACCGTCCGGGCGGCCGGCCGCCTGATGACCTGCCGCCGCATGGGCAAGGCCGCGTTCGCGCACATCATGGACGGTACGGACAGTTTCCAGGTCTTCTTCAAGAAAGACCTCCTCTCCGAGGACGCCTTCAAGGCGTTCAAGTTGCTGGACATCGGCGACTTCATCGGGGTTGAAGGCCGCCTCTTCGAGACGAAGACCGGCGAGATGACGATCGAGGTTCATTCCTGGACGCTGCTCAGCAAGGCTATCCAGCAGCCGCCCGAAAAGTTCCACGGGTTGCAGGACATTGAAGACCGTTACCGCAAACGTTACCTCGACTTGATGATGAGCAAGGAGTCCCGCGACCGTTTCGTGAAGCGGAGCCAGATCCTCGCCGAAATCCGCGCCTATCTTCAGGAACGCGGCTTCATGGAAGTGGAAACGCCGATGATGCAGGGCCAGGCGGGCGGTGCGGCGGCGAAGCCGTTTTTCACGCACTACAACGCGCTTGACCGCGACATGGTGATGCGTATCGCGCCGGAACTTTATTTGAAGCGGCTCATCGTCGGCGGGTTCGACAAAGTGTTCGAGCTTGGAAAAGATTTCCGGAACGAGGGGATCGACCGTTCGCACAACCCGGAATTCACCGTCCTCGAAATCTACGAGGCGTACGGCGACCGCACCTCCATGAAGGCGATCATCGAGGGGATGCTTCCGCGCCTCTGCGAAAAGGTGCTGGGCACGTACGAGGTGAGCTACGGCGAGGCGGGGGAGATCTTGAATTTCAAACCGCCGTATCGCGAGGTCGCCTACAGCGATCTGGTGAAAGGACTGATGGGGGACGACTGGTTCAGTCTGCCGCTGGATGCCGCGAAGGCGAAGGCGGAGGCGAAGGGGCTTGCGTTTATCGATCCCGCGTGGGATATGCTGTTGCTCACGCACGAGGTTTACGACAAACTCATCGAGAAGACCCTCCGGCAGCCGACGTTCGTCACCCGCATTCCGCATCAGTTCGTGCCGTTGGCGAAAACCTGCGAGGACGATCCCTCTCTCGTGGACGTATTCGAGTTTGTCGTCGCCGGCAAGGAACTCTGCCCCGGCTACTCCGAGCAGAACAACCCCTTCGAACAGCGCAAGGCGCTGGAGAACCAGGCGGGCGAGGACACCGAGAAGATCGACGAGGACTTCATCCTCGCGCTCGAACACGGTATGCCGCCGACGGGCGGTTTGGGGATGGGCATCGACCGCCTGGTGATGATGCTCACCGGAACGGAGGTCATCCGCGACGTGATCCTCTTCCCGCAGATGAAGGACAAGTAAAACGGTTGGGCGTATGCGCGAGAAGGTCCTGGAAATCCGCCACCTTTCCGTCTCGTTCCGGCGCGACGGGAAAATCACGGTTCCCGTGCGCGACGCGTCGTTGACGGTTTACGCCGGCGAGCGCGTGGCGGTCGTGGGGGAGAGCGGTTGCGGCAAAAGCCTTACCGCGATGTCCGTCACGCGCCTCCCGCCCACCGACCGCGCCGAATTGAAAGGCGAGATCCTGTTTTGCGGGGAAGACCTTCTCGCCGCGCCCGAATCCCGTCTCCTGTCGGTGCGGGGGCACGGTATCGCCTACGTTTTTCAGGATTCGACGGCCAGCCTGAACCCCGTCATGCGGGTCTACCGGCAGATCACCGAAACCTTTGGGCGGATGTCCAAGGCGGAACGGATCGCGCTTTCGGAAAAATTGCTGGAAGAGACCGGGTTGCCGGATCCCCCGCGCATGGCGCGCGCCTATCCGTGCGAGATGAGCGGCGGCCAGCAGCAGCGCGTGATGCTCGCCGTCGCCCTCGCCCAGCGGCCGAAGCTGTTGATCGCCGACGAACCGACGACCGCGCTCGACGTCACCACGCAGCAGCGCGTGCTGGACTTGATCGACCGCCTTTCCGCGAAATACGGGATGGCCGTCCTGCTCATCACGCACAACCTCGGGCTTGTCGCGGGACGCATGGAGCGCGTCTACGTTATGTACGGCGGCGGAATGGCGGAGAGTGGTCCCGTCCGCGACGTCCTGACCGCGCCGCGCCATCCGTACACGGAAGGGTTGCTCGCCGCCGTCCCGCGCCTCGAAGCCCCGCGTGACCAGGCGCTCCACGATATTCCCGGAACGGTGCCGTCGCCCGACGACTGGCCGCCGGGGTGCGTATTCTCGCCCCGGTGCGGCAATGCGGACGACCTCTGCCGCGCCGAAGTCCCCGTCGACAAACCCTTGGACGGGCAACGCCTTTGCGCCTGCCATCATCCCTGTTACGCCGAAAGGTCTGCCGTATGCTGTTAGCCGTCAACAACCTCCGCGTGACGTACCGCGTCCCCGGGCACAAGCCGGTCGAGGCGGTCAAAGGCGTTTCATTCCAATTGGACGCGGGACAGGCGCTCGGTATCGTTGGCGAGAGCGGGTGCGGGAAATCTTCGCTCGCGAAGGCGGTGATCGGGCTGCTTGCCCCGGCGGCAGGCGAAATTCTGGTGGACGGGAAGCCCCAGACCGGGCGGCATCCGCGTGACATCCAGATGGTTTTCCAGGATGCGGCGGGATCGTTGAATCCGCGCATGACCATCCGCCAGGCGCTGGAAGAGGTGTTGCGCGTCCATCGGATGGTCAAACCCGGCGAGACGGAGGCGCGGATCGGGGAACTGCTGGACTTGGTGGGGCTTCCGGGAAAAGTGCTGGGGGCCTATCCCCGCGAAATCAGCGGGGGGCAGTGCCAGCGTGTGAGTTTCGCGCGGTGCCTCGCCTTGAAACCGCGCATCCTGCTCGCCGACGAACCGGTGAGCGCGCTGGATGTCTCCGTACAGGCGCGTATCTTGAACCTGATGCGTACCCTGCAGCGCGAATTAAACTTGGGCGTTCTGCTCATCTCGCACGACCTCGCCGTCGTCCGCACCATCTGCGACCGCGTCTGCGTGATGCACGGCGGCGAATTCGTCGAAACCGGGAAAACCGACAAAGTGCTGGAGGCGCCGGAACACCCGTACACCCGCACCCTTCTCGCCGCCGTGCCCGACGTGGGCAGGGCGCTCGCCGGTCCAACGGTATGATTTCCGAGAAAAGAGAAATGGGGGGACAAAAGGAGTATCGATGAAGCATGCCGTCCATTTTGTCCGTTGCGCGGATTACGAAACCGCTCTCCCGTCCGCGTTCGAACGGCTTGTGTCCGCAAGCGGGCTTTTCGAGGAGGCCGCGTTGCGCGGCAAGCGTGTGCTGGTCAAGCCGAACCTGCTCACCGACCGGACGCCTGAACAGGCGGTGACGACCCATCCCGCGCTTCTGCGCCTTGTGGTGCGTAGGTTGAAAGCCGCCGGCGCGGTCGTCTCCGTCGGCGACAGCCCTGCCAGTACGGCGAACCTCAACGTCACCTTGGAACGGTCGGGGATCGGTGCGGTCTGCGAGGAAGAGGGTGTCCCTTTCGTCTCGTTCGAGCAGGGCGGAGTCCAGCACTTCGAGAAGGACGGCTTTTCCTTCCTGCTCGCGAAACCGGTTCTGGAGGCCGATCTTCTCGTAAACCTTCCGAAGGTCAAAAGCCATTCCCTGACGAAGCTTACCGCCGCCGTGAAAAACCTCTACGGCGCGGTGCCGGGGTACAGCAAGACGACCCTGCACCGCCTGTATCCCAAACCCGAAACGTTCGGACGTCTCCTACAGGCGATCTGGAGCGTCCTGCCGCCGGCGGTGAACCTCGCGGATGCGGTAGTCGGCATGGAAGGGCAGGGGCCGTCGAACGGGAAGCCGGTCCGGTTGGGTTTCCTCGCCGTATCGGACGATCCTTTCGCGCTCGATACCGCGCTTTGCGATGTCCTGCATCTCCGTCCCGCGACGGTACCCTACTTGAAAGGCTGCGAGGCGGCGCACGCGCCCGAAGTTTTGGGCGACGAAGTGACCGTCCCTTCCTTCGAAATCCCTTCCGGTTCGCATCTGCTCGACCTGCTTCCCGCCTGGTTCGTGCATTTGGCCGCGCATCTGCTCTGGGTGCGTCCCGCTTTCGCCCCCGATCTCTGCATCCGTTGCGGCAAGTGCGTGAAAGCCTGCCCCGCGACGGCTCTCGCCTTGTGTGCAGATGCCGCCTTTCCCCGGCTCGACGCGAAAGCCTGTATCGGTTGCGCGTGTTGCCACGAAGTCTGCCCGAAGGGGGCGATCCGCATGAAGCAATCCACCATCTTACGATTGGTCGGTGCTTTCAAAGGTTTGGATTGATGCTGTTTGGAAGAATTGTTTTTTTCTTAAAAAAAGGGTAGGAGCGGTATGTTCAAGTGGTTTTCGATTCTGATAAAAATCGTAAAGCAGGAAAACTGGCTGGAAACATCGGAAGCGCGGGTCAGAAGCCTTGCCGAACAGATGGATGCCTTGACCCGTACCTCCGACGGGTTGCGTGAAAACGTCGCGAACCTTGAAAAGACGCTGGAGGACGTCACCCGGAAGGCGACGGGGATCTGCCAGACCGTCTCTTCTGAAATCGAAAAGCAGAACCGCGAAATCGAGGCGGCGCTCTCCCAGTGCCGTCGCCAGGTGGAGGCGTGTTCCGAAATCGCCCGAGGGGTTTCGTCCGAAATCAACGGCCTTTCCGAAAAGATTCAGACGATGAACGGATAGGGATATGGAGCGTTCTCTTCAAAGACTTGACCAAGAGGCGAACCGCGTGGCCGCTTGGGATCGGGGGGGATACGAAACGGTCTTTCCCGCGATTCCGTCGCGCGAGGCGTTGACAGGAATCGTGCGCGAATACCGTGCATTCACCCAGGCGTTATGCGCGTGCAGCGAGGCGGCGCGGGAAGAGTCGGGTTATATCGGCGGGCGGATTCACGAAATTCAGGAACTAGGCAGGTCAGTCGATGGAATCGTCATTCCAGAAGCGGACGTAGACCTTCCATCCGGTTTGACCGAAGAGGAGCGGGGTTCGTTCGCCGAGCAGCGCAAGATGGTTTTGGATACCTTTGCGTCGGTGAAACGTGAGTTCAAAACCACGTTCCAGTCGCTCGAAACGGAATTGAAACGGCTGGCGGAGGACAGCGCGGATTTCAAAGTCGTCCTGTTCGGGCGCACGATGGTCAGGAAAAGCACCATCCGCGAGGCGTTGACCGGCGGCGACGGCGCGACCATCGGGCACGGGGATCAAAGCACCACGAAAGAAGTCCACTGCTACGAATGGCGCAGGCTCCATGTATTCGATACGCCCGGCATCAACTCCTCCAAAGACACCGGGCGCGACGCCCAGGGGATCGGCGACGAAGAACGGCTGGCGAACCAGTACCTCGACCTTGCCGATCTCGCCGTCGTGGTTTTCAAAACCGATACGGTGGAGGTGTCGGAACGGCTTCGGCTCGACCAGATTGTAAAGTCCGGCCGTCCGTATGTCATCCTGCTCAACGTTGTCGCGGACATCACCGACTACGCGAAATTCCGCAAGCGCCGGAAAGACCGGATGATCAGCTGCGAGGCGCAGCAGGAGTTCATCGACGACCTACTGTGCGAACCGGACGACGGCAAGAAACCCTATCCGCCGGAAGTCCGCGAACACGTCATCGCCGTCCACGCGCGCGCCTGTTTCCTGAGCCGGGCGCGGGGTAGCGCGGAGGCGGACGCCTTTTTCCAGCGGAACGACGTCCCGCGTTCGGAACTGTACACCCTTTCCCGGTTCGGCGAGTTCCGCGACCGCTTGACCGCGTTCATCGGGAATCAAGGTGTCGCGTCGAGAAAGCGGACGATCGATACATTTTTCATCGAAAAGACGGGCACTTTTTTCAGCGAACGGAAAATCTCCGTTTCGCGGCTACGGGAAAAGACGGCGGCGCAGATCGCGGCTTTCGAGATGGCCAAGAAGAATCTCCGGCGGAAGTTCGGTGCCTGGCGGAACCGTCTTGCCACGTGCCTCCGCGACCATCTCACACAGGCGGGACTTGACACGGACGGTTTCGCGCATGATGCGATTCTAAACGGCCTGAAGAAGGAGACGATTGCCTCCTCCTGGAATCAAACGATGCAACGGCTCATGGGAAAAGCCGCAGCCTCGTTCCAGAAAGAGGTGGAGACGGAACTCCAGCGCCAACTGGAAAACCTCGGCGACGCGCTTACGTTCAACGACACGTCCTTCGCCGGTCTGGGCGAGATCAACGACGACACCTTTAACGGGCGGAAAGTTTTGAAATGGACGAGCCGTGTCTTAGGTATCGGCGGCGCGATCGCGTTCTGTTTTCCGGGACCGGGGACGGTGATCGGTATCGTGGCGGGTGTAGTCGCGTTGGCCATCGACTGGCTATCCAGTCTCTTCAAATCCAAAGAGACGAAGATTCACGAGTTGAAACAACAGCTCGATGCCAGCGTGGAAAAGTCGATCACGGACATCGTCCCGCAGTTTACTGCGGCGTTGCAAACGGGCGAAGCGCAGATCTGCACGGCCTTGGAGAGGACGATTTCCGCTTTCCGGTCGTTTCAGGACGGTCTGGGCAAGCTTGAAAAAGTTTTTGGACAGGCGGACGCGGTTGTCGCCGCTGTCCGTTCACGGATGGAGACGCGCCTTGCCGCGACGGCGGGCGGGAAAGGGGAGAAATGAAACAACAGGAACTGGTTTTTGCGGATTTCATGGAGCGTGTTTCGGGGCTGGCGGAACGGTTGTACGCATTGACGGGAAACGAGGTGATCGGCGTCCCGCTCCGGCAGCTTCAAGA
>JAGAEL010000035.1 GCA_017613085.1 Kiritimatiellia bacterium
CCTGCCGCGCCGAAGGCGACGTTGATCGGTTTGAATGTGAGGGTCAGACCGAAACAGGACATCCAGAGTGCCGCGACCGCCACCGACATCGCCGTTCCCCGGACACGAACCGGGAACAACTCGCTCAACACCACCCATGTAATCGGCGAAAGCGTCATCGCATAACACGCAATCGCCGCCATCACCACGACGAGAACCGCGACACCTTTCACCTCGAAGAAATAGCATCCACCGAGAATCGCATACAAGACCGCCAATCCCCCTGCCCCGAGCAACATCAGCGGGCGGCGTCCCCATTTGTCAACAAGGCACATCGCGACAACCGTGAACACGCAGTTCACAATGCCCGTGATCACCTGGTTGAACATCACGCCGGAGACATCGTATCCCGCAGCCTTGAAAATCTCTTCCGCGTAATTGAACACCACGTTGATACCGCACCATTGCTGGAACGCCGCCAGGAACACGCCCAGCGCGAGGACGGGCCATACGGCAGATGTGTGCTTGGGTGTGTCCGAACCGGTCGCATCGACAAACTGTATCGCTTCCGATTTTCCCCTCCAGCGCGGGCTTTCCGGGATGAAGAAGGACAACGCGAGGAACAATGCCGCCGGAACGGTTTCGGCTCCAAACATAACACGCCAGGAAATCTCCGCAGCCGCAAACCGGAATACGAGGTAGTTGACGAGTTGCGCCAAGATGATTCCGATGACGATCGTGAACTGGTTGAGCGAGACAAGGCGGCCGCGCATCTCCGCCGGCGAAACTTCCGCGATGTAGACGGGCGAGACGTTCGAAGCAAGCCCGATTCCGATACCGCCCAAAATACGCGCGGCGATGAATGACCAGTATCCGGTGGCAAACGCCGTCCAAAGCGCGCTCACCGTAAAAAAGACCGCCGCGAGGAGAAGCGAAGGTTTGCGTCCAAACCGGTCGGGGAACCATCCCAGCCCGATCGCGCCGCCGATACACCCCAGCACGGCAGAACTCATCGCGAAGCCGGCCTCCCATGCCTTCGCCGCGTCGGCTAGACCGAAGTAAGGCTCGTAAAACGGCTTCGCCCCGCCGATCACAACCCAGTCGTAACCGAAAAGCAGACCGCCCATCGCCGCCACCATGCAGACCATCAACAACTTCATCTTCGACATTCTTCCCTCCTTTACCTGTATCCCTACACATGAATCGCAACACCGAAAGTATACATCATCCCCCTCCCGTTGTCACCTTTATTAGCGGATGCGCACTTTCTAAACGGACGCATCCGCGAACTCACTTCTTCGCGTGATTCCGCGAACACCATGCCGCGAATAATGCACCGGAGAGGTTGTGCCAGACGCTGAATAACGCCCCTGGAACGGCGGCGAGGGGGAAGACGGCGAAATGCGTCGTCGCAAGGGAAACCGCCAGTCCGGAATTTTGCATACCGACTTCGACGGCGATCGTCCGGCATTTCGCAGCATCCATCCGGAATATCCGCCCCGCCCCGTATCCCAGCACGAAGCCGGCGAGGTTGTGCAGGATGACGGCTACCGCCACAAGTCCCAGACAATCCCGTATCCGCTCCGCGCCCGCCGCCACAACCGCAGCGACGATGACCGCAATGACCACGGACGAAAGCGCCGGCATGAAACGCTTCGCCCGTTCCGCGAGGGACGCGCACTACCGGTTGAGGAGAACGCCCGCGCAAATCGGCGCGATGACGATTTCCAAGATGGAGAGGAACATTTCTGCGGTGGGCACATCCACCGTATGCCCCGCGAAGAGCAACACCAGCAATGGCGTGAGGAACGGGGCGAGAAGCGTCGAACAGGATGTCATCGTCACGGAAAACGCGACGTCGCCGCGCGCCAGAAAGGCGATCACGTTGGATGCCGTCCCGCCCGGACACGCCCCCACCAGCACGACTCCGAGCGCAAGGTCATCCGGCAGACGCAACGCCTTGGCCAACAGGAACGCAGCAACCGGCATCACCGTGAACTGCGCAACGACGCCGATCAACACGTCGAGCGGACGCGACAACACAAGCGCGAAATCCCTTGCGCGGAGCGTCAACCCCATTCCAAACATCACCACGCCAAGCAGTGCCGGGACGCAGGTTGTTTTCACAATCTGGCGGACCGGTTCGGGCACGATGACGGCAACAACCGCGACGAGCAGGATCAGCACGGCCATGTAACGGGTGATCAGCCTGGCGACGGATTCAAGACAAGCGCGAAAGGACATAACGGGGGCGGTTCGATCAAGCCGTGATTTCGCGTACAAGCGCTTCGCGCCGTTCCGCCTGTTTTTCCTGGCTCTCCACCATCTTGAACTGGTTCCGGGCGCGGTCGAGATTGTGGCCGGGCCTGTGCGTCTTGAAATAGACGTCGCCTGCAAGGTAATCGGTCAAGAAGCGGACGCCGATGGTGAAGGTGATCAACCGGCCGGAGAACGCGAGGTTGTCTTTTTCCGCCTGGGTCAAGAAGGCCGCGCGCGAACAATACCCGCGAACCAACGCCTCGAAGAGGTCGAAACGGGATTCCACCTTCGCCAGATCCGTTTCGTCTTCGGCGGCGGCCGCCGTCGCGGTACGGACCATATCGCCGAAATCGTACAAGGCAAGCCCCGGCATGACGGTATCGAGGTCGATCACGCAGATTCCCTCGTTCGTGGTGTCGTCGAACATGACATTGTTGATTTTCGTGTCGTTGTGCGTGATGCGCTCCGGGATGCTTCCCTCGGCACAAAGGCGCAGGAGGCGGGACGCCTCTTCGCGGCGCGTCTGCACGAACGCCATTTCGGCGGCGACCTCCCCTGCCCGCCCGGCGGCATCTTTCGCGAACGCGGCATCCAAGAGGGCGAGCCGGGACTCGATGTTATGGAACGCGGGGATCGTCTCGTTCAGCCGCGCGCCGGGAAGATCGGACAGCTGGTTCTGGAAGGAGGCGAAAGCCTGGGCCGCCGCGAACGCGGATTCCGGCGAGGAAATCACGTCGTATGTTTTCGCCTTTTCGATGAACAGATAGACGCGCCACCAGTTGGCACCTTCGTGCAGCATATCGGTGCCGTCGTGCGTCTGCACCAGCGTGAGCGTCCTGCGGGAAGGTTCGGGCGAATGCTGCGCCGCGAGTTTTTCGCGAAGGTGGCGCGTCACCCGCGTGATGTTCTGCATCAGCCCGGCGGGATCGGTGAAGATCTCCGAATTGATGCGCTGGAGGATGTAATGCACCGTGTTCCCTGCCAAATCGACCGTGACACGGAAGGTATCGTTGATGTGTCCAGAACCGTACGGTTCGATTGAACGCACATCGCCGTAAACCTGAAACCTGTCCACGACAGACCGCAATTCCTCTTGGGAGAAAGTCCGTTTCATCGTTGTTTTTCCTTTTTCGTTCGCCTTAAAAAAAACTTGTCCAGCCGCCTTCTCAGCGCTGTTTCGCCAAGGCGGATTTCACCGAAATGCCTTCCAGCTTGCCGAGGCGTCCCGCCAACGCGCCCATTTCGTCCGTCGTCGCCTCGACCACGAGCGTGATGACGGCGGCGGCTGACTCGTCGCCGCGCATCGGCAGCCCGACGCGCGCGAGGATCAAATCCGCGTGGTCGGAGATCACCTTGTTGAGTTCGTCAACGTTCTTCTTGTTCTCCAGGATAATCCCGACAAAACCGATCCGACGTTGCATGGTTCCGCCTCCTACGCCAGTTCTGCAGAACGTTTCGCCGCTGCCGCCAGGGTCTTCGCGTAGGCCGAGGCGACGGAGGATTTCGCCAACACCTTCATACCCGCCTCGGTCGTGCCGCCCTTGGAGCAGACCGCCGCGATGAACGCCTCGAGATCCGCGCCTGTCTCTTGCAGGAAGACGGCGGTACCCAACATGGTCTGTTCGGCAAGCAGACGGGCCGCATCCTTCGGGAGGCCGAGCGCCGCGCCGCCGTCCGCCATCGCCTTCAGGCAATAGGCGTAGAACGCAGGGCCGGAACCGCTGAGCGCGGTGACGGCATCGAAATGTTTCTCCGCCAATTCCAACACCTTCCCGGCGCCGCCGAAGATCTTCTTCACCAGTTTCTTGTCCGCCGGTTTCGCGTTCGGCGCCGCACAGGAAACGACCATTCCCTGGTTGACACGCAGGGCCAGATTCGGCATGATGCGGACGAGACGGGGCTTCGCGCCGAAACCTTTGCGCAGGGTTTTCAGGTCTTTCCCCGCACAAATCGAAATGACGAGGTGATTCGCGGTCAATGCCTTCCCGACGGACGCGACCAGCGTGTCGAGGTCTTGCGGTTTCACCGCGACGATCAGCGTCTTGCACGTCTTGACCGTTTCGAGCGCGTCCGCCGTTGTCACCACGCCGTATTCCTTTTCCATCAACGTGCGGCGCTCTTCGCTGACATCGCACGCCGTCACGTTCCAGCGTTCACAGAGACCGCTGTCAACAATCGAGGCAAGGATCGCCTCCGCCATCTTGCCTGCACCGAGAAAACCGATTTTC
>JAGAEL010000036.1 GCA_017613085.1 Kiritimatiellia bacterium
AGGAAGCGAGGCTCGAGATGCTGTCGTAGCACACTGCCGGCGCATCCAGCCGCCCGCCTTCAGCACTGGCACTGGCGCTGGACTGCTGACCGTTGACCGCTTGCACACTTGCACACTTGCACACTAAGGGCGTTCGACTTTCTCAAGCCAGACGCTCCGGGTGGAGTGTGGCACTTTTTTCAAATGCGTAAACCCTGGCCTGTGATGCGCACCCCCTTGACATGTAAAAAAGAAATAGTGTAGAATATGTGTCGCTTGGGGACGAAGCGTCTTGAGCAGAAAACGAGGAAAAAGAGACATGTCATACGCAGTACTTGAAAAGGAGATGGAAGAGCTTGACGAGGCGCAGCAAAACGCCGTCGTCATGTTTGTTCGTTTTCTCGTGTCGCAGAAAGTCGCCCTCAAGCCCGCCACCGCAGGGCGAAAGGAAGCGATACGCAGGGACGGATGGGCGGCGTTTGACAGAATCAGAGCCAAGGCTGCCGTCGATCATTCTGACCACGAGTGGACCATGGATGAGATTGACGCTGAGATCGCCGCTTCGCGCAGGGAGAGACGTGAACGCATGCAAACGGGGGCGAGGGCGTGATCTATGCTGTCATAGACACAAACGTCATCGTATCTGCGATGATGGCAAGACGATCGGACAGCGCAACGGTGAAGGTTTTGAACGCCATCCGCGTCGGTCGTATCAGGACCGTGTACACGCCCGAGATAGTCGAAGAATACAAAGAGGTTCTTTCACGCGGCAAGTTCCGCTTTGCGCCGGAAGATGTTCAACTGACGATAGATGCGATAATCTCCAATGCACTGTTGCTGAAACCGCATCCGAGCGGGGAGACGTTTTCTGATGAATCAGACAGAGTGTTTTATGAAGTCGCCCTTGCCGGTGCTGAAACTGGGACTCGGCTCGTAACAGGCAACCTGCGGCATTATCCAATATCGCCCATCGTGGTGACTCCTGCGCAGATGGTCGCGATACTTGAAGAAACATACGGTCCTGATAATAATCAATAACCACACCATGCACACGCCCACCCTCCATAAAACCGCCTACAACCGCGCGAAAACGCCGATGTGTGGTTCTCTATTCCACAAGAAGGCACTTTTGACGGTAGGCGTGGCGATGACCGCGATAGGTTCTGCGCTTCAGGTGTACGCCTCGGTTCCTGTCGGTTTCAGGGAACAATGCGAAAAACGTCTGTGGGTGACGTACCGCAGTTTCAACAAGGAGCTGGAACGAACGGCGCAATTCGCGGCGATGGGCATCACGAATAGATGTTTCTTCGCGGCAAATACCATCAACTCCTACGGCAATCCCTATAGTGAATACCCCCCCATCTGGAAGGGTTTCAAGGACTACAACTGGGAGGCATTCGATGCGCAGATCATTGATCTTTTGAATGCCAGTCCCAACGCCCACTTCATGGTCTTGATTGATCTCAACACTCCGTATTGGGCCACGCACAAGTTTCATCTCGATTCGTTCACCGATGTCACCCATGCCATTTGCGACTCAAAGTGGCGGGAGCGCACGAAGGAATGGATGTTGGACTTCATTGCGTATGCGGAGAAGAAGTGGGGCAATCGTATTGGTGCGTACCTTCTCTCTGGTGGAGCCACAAGCGAATGGTACGAGCGCGATCGTGGCCGCACGAGCCGCAACAAGGATGAGGCCTGGGTCGCGTGGTGCAAGGCGCGCGGATTTTGTTTCGGAGAAGCCGTGCCGTCCTCGCCTTCGCTTGGAAGGGCGGCGTTTGAGAATCTGGTCTACGATCCGAAAACAGAAGCGGACAAAATAGCCTACTGGAAATTCCACAACTCGCTGACGGCGGACATCATCCTCGAGTTCTCCGCGACGGCGAGAAAAGCGATTCCACGTCCCAAGGAAGTCGGCGTGTTCTTTGGATACTATCTGACAAACAGCCCACTTCAGGATTCTCTGGCGCATCTTGACTATGTTCGTGTATTCGCTTCGCCGGACATTGACTTTTTCATGGCTCCAGCCAACTATGTTGAGAGAGAGGTCGGCGGATGTCCCGGTAGTCAACTCGTGCCGGGAACGGCACTTCGACACGGCAAGCGTTTTCTCCACGAGATTGACTTCGGCCCGCATGACCAGAAGAGATGGGGCCGGGGGCGGTGGAAGACCCTCGCCGACGATCTGGCGGGCAACACGCGCGAGGCGGCGTTTGCGATGGCGAACAACGCGAGCTACTGGTGGTTTGACATGTGGGGTGAGTTCTACGGCAACCTGGAAGTTCGCCAGCGCATTGCCGCGCTTAAGAAAATACAGGACGGTCTTGTGCCCGCGCCGTCCGTGGCCGAGATCCTCATCGTGTGCGACCCAGAGTCAGTTTACCACGTGAACGAGAAGTCGCCGCTTGAACGTGCATTCGGCCATTATCTGCATCTAAAACTATCACAGATCAGTGCGCCGCATGACACCTACTCCTTCGACGATCTTCCAGTGCTGGACATGAATCGCTACAAGCTTGTATGCCTCAACTCCACGCTTCTAATCACACCTGAACGCGCCAAGTTCCTGCGTGAGAAGGTCTGCGGCGGCGGACGCACGGTGCTGTGGTGCTACGCACCGGGCGTGACGGATGGCATGACGCTAGACGCCGGACGCGTGAAGGAGTGGGCGGGCGTTCCGTTCAAGACGCCTGGGATTTGCACCACGCAGATGGACGGATGGTGTAGCGTTTATGCATACGACTACAAACTCTTCACGCCCGAAACGCTCACGCAGATAGCGGCGAATGCTGGCGTGTATCTCTATCTCGACAAGCCATCGACGGTGTTCGCCACCGAGAACTTCCTGGCAGTCCACTCGAAGGACGGCGGAGAGAAGGCGATACGGCTTCCGAAACGTGTTGCAAAGGTCGTTGATTTCCTTGCGGGAAAGACTGTCGCACATGATGCGGATGTCTTTACAGTTCGCTTCGGCACACCAGACACGCGTCTTTTTTCAATAATGAGTACTACGCAAAGCTCGGCAGAGGAATAGTCGTTCTGTGATTGCGCAAACATGACAGGGAAACTGACGGTGCCTGCGTCGGTGACCGAAATCGGCGAACGCGCTTTCCAATCGTGTGCCAAGTTGACTGGCGTCTCGGGCTGCTATGGCGTGACAAAGTACGGTCAGTACATCTTTAACATAAACGGAACGCGCCTTACGGGCGACTATCCCGACTTGTCGCGTGTGACATCGTTTGGAAATGGCGTGTTCCAGTTCTGCAAGATGATGACAGGCGAAGTGACGCTCTGCCCCACGTTGACGGCGATTCCCAACAGGCTGTTCTACCGCAACTCCATAACGAAACTTCGAATCCCTCCGTCCGTCACGTCGATAGGTGAATTGTCGTTGCGGGACTGCCAGAAGCTGAAGGCACTTTTCGTCCCTGGCCCCGCCACGGTTTCGTCTGGCGAGCAAAGCACTGCGACGGTCAACGCAAAGGAGCTCCTCTATGGTTCGCTTGTGCTGAAAACCGTCCTTTTCGGGCAGAACACGAAAGGGAGTAACCTTACTCTTGGCAGCATGCTTACATCGGTGAAGGGGTGCACCGTGTTCGCGCCGAGGAGCGGATGGAACGGACTTGTCACAGGCGGCACGAACAATCCCATTGTCTATTACGGACCGGGCGAGGAGCTCGACCTGACCGTTGATGCGGAATACAGGAGACTCACCGCCGTGCCGACCACCGCGAATGCGCTGTCCAATGTCCTTGCCCATGCGGCGATATTCAAGGACGAGTTCGACCTTGATACGAGGATCGCCGTCACGAACAGCCTTTCGTCGGCGGTGACTGTGTCCGCCGAGGATTTGCAGAACGTGACGTTCGTGACATACGTGACGTTCACGGCGAACACACAGGCGCAGCTTGATGCAACGCTCGCGGCGCTTCCGTCCGCGATGCCCATTGTCATCGACGCGACGGGCGCGACGGAAACTATTAACGTTCCCGAGGGCCGCAATGTTGCAGTGTTGGTTCCCGGTGGTGGCAAATACGGCCCGACGCGCAAAGGGCTTGTGATTGTCGTAAAGTAGTTCACGTCCACGGCGCGTTCGGCGAACGCGCTCTACCGAATCGAGCCGCCGAGACATATCCCCGAGGCGAAGCCGAGCCGCGAAGCGAGCATTGCGAAGCAATGTCGCTAGAGGGGTGCAAGCACGGCGCGTCTCGTGGGCCACTGGATTGCGCGCCATTCATGATGGGATTTCGGCGATGAACGGCGTCATGTAGAGCGGCAGATAAAGAATGCCGTCCTCGGTTTTCATGTCTTTGGGATGCAGCACTACTGGTGTATGCAACGAGTCGCTGTACTTTCGGCGGAACTTGCCAAGAGATACTGCGGAATACTCCTTGTTGCTCTTTACCTCAATGGGAATGATGTTGTGCATTCTCGTTAGGTCTGACTTGGACACAAGAAAGTCAACCTCCATCCTGTCATCCGCTGAATCGCGGCTTGTGTTAGAATAGAAATACAGGGGATGCCCAGATGCCCTAAGCATTTGAGCGACCGAGTTCTCTGCTATCATCCCCTTGTTCAGTGAAAGACGCCCTGAAAGCAGCCGCTCGTGGATGTCTTGCGACTGGATTGCGGGCAGAGCGAAAGCCTGACTCACGAGAAGTCCCGTGTCGCCAAGATAGCACTTTAGGGAAATAACGTCGGCGTTCATGCCAAGTCCAATACTTGGTTCTGTCGCGCGATAGCAGATGTTTACTGTCATCGCGCTTTTCAGCCATTCAAACGCCGCGTCATATTCGCGCATACGGGCATCCTTTGAAAGTGCGGCGAGCATAAACCGTTTCTCGTGCTTCGACAGCATTGAGGGAATGGCATTGAAGACAGAGAGAACCTTATGTCGTATTGCACCGCCGAATTTGTGGATGTCGGAACGATACAAGGCGAGGATGTCCCTTTTAATGGCATCCACTTCTCGCAGATTGTGCGTCTCGACGAATTGCGCGACAGCTTGCGGCATGCCGCCAACAACGAGATACTGCCTGTAGAGATCCATGTAATGGAGATGCATGTCTTCTCCAAGTGGTTTGCGCTTCTTCATGTGGAGTCTAAGGACATCCATTGCGCCTACATTGCCGGTTGCCCACAGGAACTCTTCAAAGTCCATTGGGAACATTTCAAGATGCCGCTCCTCCGATGGAATCAGGATGTCCTTGACGTTCTTCTGAATTGAGATCAGCGAGCCTGTTTCTATGTAGTGGTATCTGCCGTCCGCCACAAGGTGCTTGATGGCCTCTCTCGCTCGCGGGAATCGCTGTACCTCATCAAAGATGACAACGCTTTCGCCTCTTTTCAATTCTACATGACAAGCACTCTCAAGCAACATGAAAAAGGTATCGAGGTCGTCAAGATATTCGTTGAAGCAGCGTTTGACCTTCGCAGATGCCTTGGAGAAATCAATCAAGAGATATTTGGCGTATTCGTTGCGGGCGAATTCCTCTGCAATATAGCTCTTGCCAACGCGGCGAGCACCGTCAAGCATCAAAGCCGTTCGGCCATTGCTGCGCTTCTTCCATTCCAGCATCTCTTGGTAGATCTTGCGTTTCATCTGTTTAACTCCTTGTGTGCGATATTATACCATAATATGGCCAATGAATGCAATACTGATTTCACGATTTCAAGAGGTTTCAAAACGATAAACATACACGATTTCAAGAGGTTTTAGAACTCAAAATATGCACGATTTCAAGAGGTTTCCAGTTATAGAGGCGTCGGGTTTAGACCTGTTTGATAGGACACGGCTGTCAGAACAAGCCATCTCGTCCACCAACCCCGCAACCGTCCCTCACCCGCCGCGCCGCAAGGTTTGGCGGGTACGGTCATTTCATCCAACAACGATTCGCAGAATTATGGTAAAATATGTGGCGTTCAGGCGCAGAGCCTTGAACGCAAGGGCAACAACGAAAGGAAAACAAACATGAAATCACTGATAGCCATGGCTTTGTCCGTTGCGATGCTCGCAACACCCGCATTTGCAAATGATGCGCAGAAGGCCAAGAAACCGAAGGAAAAACGTGCGACGCTTCCTGCCGCGACATACGATTCCGTAGCATACGGCAAGCACAAGATGCAATGTGTTGACGCATGGCTGCCGAAGGACGCGAAAGCAGCCACGCCGGTCATCATCTACATCCACGGAGGCGGATTCCGCATTGGCTCAAGAAAAGGTTCCTTCATGGCCAGATACCTTGCCGAAAGCCAGAAGGCGGGCGTCGCATTCGTGTCCGTCGAATACAGGCTCCTACGAGACATCAAGGACACGACACCGCCCGTGAGCGCCTGCATTGACGACATCCAGGCGGCCGTGAAGTTCGTTAAGTCCAAGTCAAAGGAATGGAACCTCGACCTCTCCCGTCTCGGATTGACTGGAGGAAGCGCCGGCGCACATTCCTCGTTGTGCCTGGCGCTTACTGACAACAACGCGTTGGGGGTACGCGCCATATTTCCCATCAGACCGCAGACGTCAATGGACCCCAAGGAGATGCGCGAGTGGATCCCCAATTCGAGGTATGGTTACGCTCTCTTCGGATACAAGAATTTCCAGGAATGGTTCGACCACCGCGACGACTGCATGAAGTGGATCGAGAAGTATTCGCCTATGGCTCTTCTCGGCAAATGCGATCCGAAGAAGGCGCCTGTCATCATCTTCATGGGGCCGCCAGCTCCCAAGCCTGATGTCGTAGAGAAGGATCCAACCCATTCCGGGGTGTTCATCGAAAGGTTCAAGGATGCCGCCGTAAAGCATGGCGTTTCGTGCCGCAGAGGTACGATGGAAGACTTCCTGAAGGAACTTGCGAAGTAACATCGACCAGCGGGGCGAGAATAAAAACGATGAAAAAAACATACGCGGTGATAATGGCGGCGGCGTGCTGTGCCGCGCTGACCGTGATTGCGCAAGGGTTCGTCACGGGCGATGCCGAGCGGCGGACAATTGAGTTCTCCTCCACGGTGAATCCAATCGCGCCGGAGGGAATCTTTTTCGATGATCCGGCCGCACGGGTCGGTCCTGACGGAACGCTCTGGACGATCGGATGCCGCGACGAGGCTCCGACGTACTACGCATCCCACTTCCTCGACGTCCTTGAAACGAGGGATCTCAAGTCCTGGCGTCTCCACAGGAGCGTTTTCGCGTCGAAGGGCAAGGACGACCGCATCGCGGAATCCGATGCGGTCATGTACGACTCGAACGCCATATTCCAAGCTGGACGGTGGTGGCTCCTCTACTGCCTCCCCGACAAGCGGCACATGCTGGGCGTCGCCTCCGCGCCGTCGCCGACAGGCCCCTACACCATGGGGCGTCGGCTTCCGGAGTGTACGCAGATTTCGCCGTCTATATTCCGCGATGATGACGGGACGACGTACCTTGTCTGGGGGCAGTTCTCGCTTTCCGGTGCCGTGATGAAGGACGACCTTTCCGGGTTCAGGCCAGGCACCCTGCGGGAGGGGATCATCGACGAAAGGCGCCACAACTTCCACGAGAACATCCAGCTCACAAAACGCAACGGCATCTACTACATGGTGTATGCCGACATTGGACGGCGCGGCGTACCCAGCTGCCTCGGCTACGCCACCGCCGAAAAGCCGTTCGGTCCCTACACGTACAGGGGCGTGATCATCGACAACCACGGCTGCGATCCGGGAAACTGGAACAATGCGGGTGAGATCGTGGAGTTCGGCGGACGCTGGTACGTGTTCTACCATCGTGCCTCAAACGGGACGAGATTCCTGCGGAAGACGTGCGTGGAGCCGATCTCGTTCGACGCCGACGGCTTGATCGCGGAGGTGGAGATGACGTCGAACGGCGCGGGGCCGCTTCTCGATCCGTTCGCGGAGACGCCCGCGCGCCTCGCCTGCTTCATGGAGGGCAACGTGCGTGTCGCCACCATGCCAGACGGTACGGATCGGCTTTCCGGCATCCGCACGGGGGACAGCGCCACATGGCGCTACTTCAAGTCCCCCGGAGCGGCATCTTCGCTTGTTGTGCGCGTCGTCGCGAAGAAAGGCGGGCTGTTGGAACTGCGCGACGGCAGGGGTGCTTCCTACGGAATGGCCGTGGTTCCTTCCGGCGACGGCGTGACGGTTACGGAAGTGTCCATTCCTCTTACGAGACCTTTCCCGGAAGGCCGCACGGCGGTTATCCTTGGCTTCAACGACAGCAAGGGCTTTGTGTCCATGCGGAAGAGGAAGAACGACGAACGCTTCGACGTCCTTTCGTTCGTATTTACGAGATAGCGTCGAATCCATAGAGAAAATAAACAATCAACACAAATCTGTTTGTCACCTTCACGCGGACAACCGGGACAAACAGGACAAACGGGACAATCGTTGTCCTTGTTTTTTATCTGACGCGGAGGAAAGATCGGGAGGGGCGCGCCCCGTCGCGACCGGGTGGCGGCTGTCGGATGTCGGGTGTCGCCTGTCGTGCGGCGCGTGTGGACACGCGCCCTCCCGTGTGTGACGTCCCCCCGTTTCGCCTGTTTTCCGTGGTTACGTGTTTGCACGATTCGCGGATAAGCCCACCTCTTTCACGGTGGGTAAGAAAAGCCGTTACAGAGCGGGCGGAGTCTGCTACACTACTTCCCGTCCGTAGGAAACCGCCCGGTTTCAACCGTGCGACGGGGGTTGCACGAATCGGGGCGGAACCGGCGGGCTTGCTCAATGGAGGCGTTTACCATGCACAAGCGAAACAGGAAACGAACGGGATGGATGGCCACTCTCATGTTGACGGCGGGGCTCGCGCTCGGAGCGGCGGCCGCGCGCCCGGTTCCGAATCCCGTGTTGCTGGAACGCATGACGAACGGGCCGGAAATCCTCGGCATCATCCATTTCGGGCTGAACACGTTCACCGACCGTGAATGGGGATACGGGGACGCGGATCCGAAACAGTTCAACCCCGCGAAGTTCGACGCCGACCGGATCGTCGGCGCGGCGAAGGCGGGCGGCATCGGCGGGCTCGTCATTGTCGCCAAGCACCACGACGGATTCTGCCTGTGGCCGACCAAGACGACGGACTACAACATCAGCCGTTCCCCCTTCCGGGATGGGAAAGGCGACTACGTGCGCGAAATCGCCGACGCCTGCCGCCGCGCCGGAATCAAGTTCGGCGTGTACATCTCCCCCTGGGACCGGCATGACGCGGGCTACGCGACCGAAGCGTATGTCGAACGGTACCACGCGCAGATCAAGGAACTTCTCGGCGGCGGGTACGGTCCCGTCTTCGAGATGTGGTTCGACGGCGCGAACGGCGGCGACGGCTGGTACGGCGGCACACGGGAAAAGCGCCGGATCGGATCGGCGGACGACTACTACCGCTTCAGCGAGATTTTCCGCTTCGTGCGGGAACTCCAACCCGCTGTCACCATCTTCGCGGGCGAGAACGACGGTTCCGACTTCCGCTGGCCGGGGAACGAGCGAGGCATCCTCGACGACACGTCGCGCGCCACGATCGAGACGGTCGGCGGGTTCGCCAACCGCCGCTACGGCAACCCCAACTACCCGAAGCAGATCAACACGGGGTCGCCGGATGGTTCGTGTTTCCGCGTCTGCGAGGCGGACTTCCCGCTGCGCAAAGGGTGGTTCTGGCACGAGCGCGACCGGGGCACGACGAAGAACGCGGCGTATCTCGCCAAGCTCTACTGCCGCAGCGTGGGCAACGGCGGCACCATGAACATCGGGTTATCCCCGAACAAGGACGGCCTCCTCGACGAGGAAGACATCCGCGCGCTTGCCGGATTCGGCGTCATGCGCAAGGCCCTTTTCGCCCGGGAAGTGCGGGATGCCGGCAAACCCTTCAACGTCGTCGTGATACGCGAAGACATTTCAAAAGGCGAGAACGTCGACGGGTGGCGGCTCGTCGCCGACGGGAAGGAACTCCTTACCGGCACGGCCATCGGCGCGAAGCGGATCCGCCTTCTGCCCGAAGCCGTCGCGCCGGAGGCTTGCCGCATCGAAGTCACGAAAGGGCGCGGCCCGGTCGAACTCCGCCGTTACTTCGCGGATCCCGCGCTCGTCAAGGCGATCCTCGACGCAAAAGCGGACGGCGGCGAGACGGACACCGCGAAGTGGATGACCGCCGGGCAGCGTTAGCCGTCCGGCAAACGGCGGAGCCGGCACAGAGGGGACACCATGAAAACGATGACGCGCGAGATCGACAAACTGGCCTGGGGCACGGACGCGGGGTTCTACCGCCTCCTGCCGGAAAAAGTCTGGATGCCATCAAACGAACCGGAGGTGCAGGAAATCCTCGCCCAAGCCAAACGCGCAGGGAAATCCGTGACGTTCCGGGCGGCGGGTACGTCGCTTTCCGGACAGGCGATCAGCGACGCCTGGCTGGCGGTCTGCGGCAAGCAGTGGGAACGGTATGAAGTTCTCGATGACGGGCGGCGGATCCGCCTCCAGCCGGGTGTCGTCGGCGGAAGGGTCAACGAAATCCTCAAACCCTACGGGCGGCGTTTCACGCCCGACCCCGCCTCGCTGAACAGCGCGATGGTCGGGGGGATCGTGATGAACAACGCCTCCGGGATGAGCTGCGGCGTCCACGCCAACAGCTACCGGATGCTGGAATCCGTCCGGATCATCCTTGCGGACGGCACCGTCCTCGACACGGGCGACGCGGAATCCCGCGCCGCGTTCGCCGTCTCCCATGCGGCGTTTATACGCCGCCTGACGGCGTTGCGCGATCAGGTTCGCGCCGACACCGCGCTTGCCGACCGCATCCGCCGCAAGTACGCGATCAAGAACGTGACGGGGTTGACAATCCTGCCGTTCGTGGAATTCGACGACCCGTTCGAGATCATCGCGCATTTGATTCCGGGGAGCGAGGGGACGCTCGCGTTCCTGTCGGAAATCACCTTCCGGACGGGCGAAATCGCGGCGCGTTCCGAATCTGCGCTGCTGCTCTTCCCCACGACGCACGCCGCCTGTGAAGCCGTCCCGGCGTTGAAGGCGACCGCCGCGCCATGCGCGACCGAATTCTTCGACCGCCGCGCCATGCGCGCCGTGGAGAAGGATTTTCCCGAACTGGCGGGGCTGCCCGAAACGGCGGGGGCACTGCTCGTCAAAATCGAAGCGGGCGACGAGACGGAACTCGCCCGGAAGCGGGACGCCGTCCTGCGCGCGCTTGAACGGTTCCCGCTTGCCGCGCCGGCGGCCTTCACCGCCGATCCCGCGCTGGCCGCCCGGTACTGGGCGATGCGGAGCGGCATCTTCCCCGCCGTCGGAGGCACGAGGGAGGTCGGCACGACCTGCCTTATCGAGGACATCGCCGTACCCGTCGCCCGCCTGGCGGAAGCCACGGACGACCTGCAGCGCCTGTTCGCCGCGCACGGCTACCCAGACGCGGTGATCTACGGGCACGCCCTCGACGGCAACTGGCATTTCATCCTGAACCAGCGTTTCGATTCGCCGGAAGCCGTCGCGCAATACGACGGCATGATGCGCGACGTCATCGCGCTCGTGACCGAAAAATACGACGGCTCCCTGAAGGCGGAACACGGCACGGGGCGCAACATGGCGCCGTTCGTGCGCCGCGAATGGGGTGACCAGGCGTATGCGCTGATGAAAGACGTAAAGGCGCTTTTCGACCCGGACGGGATTCTGAACCCCGGCGTGATCTTCAACGAGGACGAAGGTTCGTACGTCCGCAACCTCAAACCCCTACCCCGCCTTGACCCGCTGGTTGACAAATGCATCGAGTGCGGCTTCTGCGAAGTGCGGTGCGTGTCGCACGGCTATGCGATGTCCTCCCGCCAGCGGATCGTCGTGCAACGCGAGATCGCCCGCCTCTCCCAGCCCGACGAAACGAATCCGGACGCGCGCAGACGGGCGAAACGCCTGACGCGGGAATTCCGGCGCATCGGGAAAGACCTCTGCGCGGGCGACGGGCTTTGCGCGACGGCGTGTCCCGTCGGCATCAACACCGGCGAACTTGTCCACGTCATCCGCGAGCGCGAACTCTCGCTCCTCTCCCGGAGCGGAGGGGCGTTCTCCGCCCGGCACTTCGCCTTCACGGCGGGGTGCGCCAAAGCCGCGCTCGGAACGGCCGCGTTCGCGCGGCGCGTACTCGGCACACGGGCGATGGCCGCGTTCTGCCGTTTCCTGCACCGGGCGTCCTTCGGGCGGATTCCCCTCTGGTCGCCGTCCACGCCGGGCGTCGTGGACATCGCCGCCGTCTGCCGGCGCGCGCAAGAGGCGGCGGCTCGCTATTCCAGAAACGCGGGGAAGGTCGTCTATTTCCCGTCCTGCATCAACCAGCGCATGGGAAGCGGCACCGGCTCGAAGCACCTCGTGGAAGAAACGGTGGAACTGCTCGCCAAGGCGGGATTCGAGACCGTCTTCCCTGAACGCATGGGAGACCTCTGCTGCGGCACGATCTGGGAATCGAAAGGGATGCCCGACCTCGCGGACAGGAAGACCGCCGAACTGGAAGCCGCCCTGCGGAAGGCTTCGGAAGAAGGGAAATGGCCCGTGCTGTGCGACCAAAGCCCCTGCCTCCGGAGGATGCGCGAAAAGATCCAGGGACTCAAGCTCTACGAACCGGCGGAATTCATCGAGAAATTCGTGCTGGAGCGGGTCGCTATCACGCCCGTGCAGGAGTGTGTGGCGGTACACGTCACCTGTTCCATGCGGAAGATGGGGCTGGCGGACGCGATCATCCGCGTCGCGAAAACGTGCGCCGCGAAGGTGGTCGTCCCCGAAGAAGTCGGCTGTTGCGCATTCGCGGGCGACAAAGGGTTCACGCATCCCGAACTCAACGCATGGGCGCTGCGGAAACTGAGGAGCGAAATCGAACGGAACGGGGCGACCTGCGGCTACAGCAACTCGCGCACCTGCGAAATCGGCCTTTCGACCCATTCCGGCATCCCCTACAAGGGCATCGCCGCCCTGGTGAACCGGGCCGCGACCCCGAAATAACAACGATTTTCTTCTTTCATCCGGGCGGGATTTGTGGTAAGGTAAGGGCTTCACCGAGAGGAGAAAAGCGTACGAAAGTCGAAGAAGCCATGGCAAAGGCGGACGTGCTGATCGAGGCACTTCCGTACATTCAGGATTTCAAGGGATCCGTCGTAGTCATCAAGGTCGGGGGCAGCATCATGGAGTCCGCCGAAAACCTGGAACGACTGTTGACGGACATCGCGTTCATGAGCGCGGTCGGCATCCGCATCGTGCTGGTACACGGCGGCGGCAAGGCGATCTCGCGCGGGTTGAAGGCCGCCGGAATCGTCTCCACTTTCGTGCAGGGGCTGCGGGTCACGACCGAAGAGGCGATCCACGTGGTCGAGCGCGTGATCAAGGACGAGGTCAACGCGAATGTCGTCCGACTGCTTTGCAAACACGGCGCGAACGCCCATTCGCTGCACGGCGACTGGCTGTTCCGCGTGGAGAAGAAGACGGGGCGGGACCCGGAGACGGGGGCCGTCCTGGACTGGGGGTACGTCGGGCGTCCGACGGAAGTGGACGTCCGCCCCGTCCTGGAGATGCTGAACGCGGGGCTGGTCCCCGCCGTCACGCCGCTCGGGGTCGGCCCCGACGGCAAGCTCTACAACGTAAACGCGGACACTGCGGCGGCGGCCCTCGCGAAAGCGATGAAAGTGCGCAAGCTCGCGTTTATCTCGGATGTGCCGGGATTGTTGATGCGGGTGGACGATCCGTCGAGCCTTCTGGCGACGTTGCGCATCGGCAGCGTGGAGAAGCTCGAAAAGGAAGGTATCATCGGCGGCGGGATGCTGCCGAAGTTGGACAGCTGCGTGGAGGCGATCCGCGCCGGGGTCGGGAAGGTACACCTGATCGACGGCCGGATGCCACATTCCCTGCTGCTGGAGATTTTCACGAAGAAAGGCGTAGGAACGGAGATCATTGCAGATGAAAACGAACGAAATTATTGAGAAGTATGACCAGTTTGTCATGCACACGTATGCCCCCGTTGTGGCACTGGCGAAAGGCTCGGGAAGCAAGGTGTTCGACGCGGACGGGAAAATGCAGTACCTGGACTTCACATCCGGGATTTCCGTCCATAACGTCGGGCACTGCCACCCCAAGGTCGTCGAAGCGATCCAGCAGCAGGCCGCGACGCTCAGCCACTGCTCAAACCTCTTCTTCAACGAACAGCAGGCCCTCCTCGCCGAACGGCTTTCGCGCCTTTCCCTGAACGGGAAGTGCTTCTTCTGCAATTCCGGCGCGGAAGCGAACGAGGCGATGGTCAAGCTGGCCCGCCTGTGGGGGCACGAACAGGGCAAGTACGAAGTCATCACGTTCTACAACAGTTTCCACGGCAGGACCCTCGCCATGCTTTCCGCCACCGCGCAGGAAAAAGTGCAGAAGGGGTTCGACCCGCTGCCGGTCGGGTTCGCCTACGCCGAGTTCAACAACCTTGAGTCGGTGAAGGAGGCGATCAACGAAAAGACGGTCGCCGTGATGCTGGAGGCCGTCCAGGCCGAAGGCGGCATCCACCCCGCCGACCCCGCCTTCATGGAGGGGCTGCGCGCGCTCTGCGACGAGAAGGGCATCCTCCTTCTCTGCGACGAAGTGCAGTGCGGCCTCGGGCGCACGGGCAAGCTCTGGGGATGGCAGCACTATGGAATCCGCCCCGACGCCTTCACCGTCGCGAAGTCCATCGCCGACGGGATCCCGATGGGCGCGCTGATCGCCAGCCCGAACCTCTCCAACGTCTTCCAGCCCGGCAACCATGCCTCGACCTTCGGCGGCAACCCCCTCGCCGCCGCCGCCGCGCTCGCCGTCCTGGACGTCATCGAGCAGGAAGGCCTGGTGCAGAACGCCGAGAAGATGGGCAAGCTGTTCAAGGAAGGCCTCACCCTCTTCGTCGAAAAGTACGAGCAGGTCCTCGAAGTCCGAGGCGTCGGGCTTCTGACCGGACTGGTGGTCGAAGGCAGGGCGAAGGACGTTGTCGATGCCTGCCGCGACATGGGATTCCTCTGTTGCGTAGCCGGCGAACACGTCGTCCGTTTCCTCCCGCCGTTGAACATCAACGAGAAAATCCTCGAAGAAGCGCTCGAATACATCGGCGACGCGCTCGACTGCCTTTTCGGAGACGGCAACGACTGACAGGCGCACGGCCTGTGAAACGGGTATTTCGATGGAGTTGACGTTTCTCGGCACGGGCACGTCCACCGGCATCCCGATGATCGGGTGCGACTGTCCCGTATGCCGTTCGGCCGATCCGCGAAACAAGCGCCGGCGTTCCTGCCTTTACGTCAAGACGGAACGCACGGCGTTTGTCATCGACACCCCGCCGGACTTCCGGGAACAGATGATCGACGCGGACATCAGGCGGCTCGACGCGGTGGTCTTCACCCATGCACACGCCGACCACATTTTCGGGTTCGACGACGTGAGACGGTTCAACACCCTCTCCGGGAATGTCGTCCTGCCCGCCTACGGCGATCCGGACACGATTGCGCATATCCAGCATATTTTCAGCTACATCAAGACAACCCCGGACCGTCTGGGGCTTTTCCGCCCGCTCATCGAGTTCCGTCCCGTCACAGTCCCGTTTGAAATCGGGGACGTCCGGCTCACCCCGCTCGACATCGAACACGGCGAGAGGATGACGGGATACCTCATCGAATCCGGGGGCGCGCGCGTCGGGTATGTCTGCGACTGTCACCGGATCCCGGAACAAAGTCTCGCACGCCTCACCGGTTTGGACGCCATGATCCTGGATGCGCTCCGGACTGCCCCGCCCCACCCCACCCACCTCTGCCTGGAGGAGAGCCTTGCGCTGCTCGCCCGGATCGGGGCGAAACACTCCTTCCTGACCCACATGGGGCACGACTTCGACCATGCGGCGCTGGAACGCAGCCTCCCTCCCGGCGTCGCCCCGAGTTACGACGGTCTCCGCCTTTGTTTCCCCTAGTGGTTTGACACGTTGAGTTTTTTTCTCTGTCGTTTTTCTCTTGCGGAGGCCCGGTCAAAATGTTATTCTCCCCGCCTAACGGAGCTAGGGAGGGAAGATGAGGGGAAAACTCCAAAACGTATTCGTGATTTTGTGCCTCGCGGCTGTTTCCGCACGGGGCGCCATGTCGTTTACATCGGCGGAGAATTTCCCGAACATCGGGCTTTCCTTACCCCGGCTTGCGCGCGCACACGCCGATCCGGTTCCGATGCCGGAGGCGCATACCTTCCTGCCGGTCAACCATAGCGACACGCTCACCCGCGAAGACCGTTTCTCGCCGTACGAACTCTGGTACGCCGACCAGTGCTGCGCGCGCTGGATGGACGAATACGGGAACCGGCTCATCATCGCCCGCATGACGCACCGTTTCCCCGAATTCCCGACCGATCCGGAAACGGGCTATCTGCGGCCTGTGTCGCGCGAAACCTTCTCGCTTGAACTGGCGCGAAGCCGCTTCGCGCTCGACCCGAAGAAAGACGAGCAGATCGACGAATGGATCGCCACGTTCGTGCCGGCGGCGGTCTACCGTCCCGAAAAGCTCGACCTCAACCGTTTCTCGTTCGCGAAGGCGTTCTGTTATTCCAACGACGCGAACCTGCTGGTCTACGCCATCCTCCCGCGCAAAACAGGCAACCGCAAACAGCCGGACTGGTATTGCGTGACCGCCGAACTGGCGAAGGGGGAAGACCCCGTTGCGGCGAAAACGGTTTTCGAAGAGGAATTCCTCGCGTCCGTCTCCCTTCCGGGACAACGCAACACCAAGGGCGTGAAGGCGGGCGTGGTCTTCCCCGAAGGCGAAAAAAAAGCCCCGGCCTTCCCGTACAGCGCGATCCGCGCCGAAGCGAAAAAAAGCATCGAGAATTACGACGACTGGTGGATTGCCGAAACGGACGGGTACGTCATCCTTTCGGATGTCTACTCGGAAGTCGGCAAAGGGTTCCTGCGCGACCTCCAGAAACGGCTTCCGGTCTTCCAGAAAGCGTTCGCGAAGCTCTTGCCGCCGCTCGACACGCAGCCGCGCGACACGTCGGTCATCCGGGTGTTCCAGCATCAGGCGGACTACAAGCGTTACGTGGGGGAGAACCTGGAATGGTCCGGCGCGGTGTGGTTGCCGCGCCGCCGCGAGCTTGTCCTTTTCCAGAACGCGGGTCTGGAAGAGCTGATGCCGACCGTCCAGCACGAAGCCTTCCACCAGTACCTCTCCTTCGCCTACGCCTTCCTTCCGGCCGCGCCCTGGTTCAACGAGGGGCACGCCTGTTTCTTCGAGGGGGCGACGCTGGTGAACGCGAAGAAAATCCTGCTGGATCCGGAACCCCGGCGGCTCACCACGCTGCTGGACAACCTCGACCTCGCGACCGCCCGCATCCCCTTCCTCCTCTCCGCCGACTACGAAGCCTTCTACGGCGAGTCGCAGGGCGAGCGCCTGTTGAACTACGCGACCGCGTGGGGCATCTGTTACTATCTGCAGAAAGGCGTGCCGAGCCTCGTCTCCCCGAAGTCGTTCTACGGAATCCTCGAACGCTACGCCTCCGCGTTGCGCGAAACCCGGGACGGCGCAAAAGCCACGCTCGCCGCATTCGACGGCGTGGATCTGGAGCTCTTCCAAGAAAAGTTCCGCGATTTCTGGTTGCGCGACTCCGAACGCGCGTTCAAGTACAACCCGCTGAAGGAGTAACGCCATGCGACACCTCGTTTTCACCCTGTTGCTGGCGACCGCCCTTTCCGCGTATGCGTCCGTTCGCGATGCCGCCCGGCTGTTCAAAGCGAACCGCGACGCGGTCTTCGCCGCCGATCCCGTCCTCCAGATCGACGGGTATACGTTCCTGACCGTCCGGATCGACGCCAACGACGCCGACTTCCGGGGGGCGATCCTGGAACGGAAAACCGTCGAACGGCTCGCCCGGATGTGCGTCACGCGGAACGCAAAGGCCGTCGGTCCGCGGCTCTCCGAAGAAGTCCAGCGGATGCTGACGCGCTCCTACTTTCTGCTGGAACGCACGTTCAACGAACTCGCGCCCTACGCGCTCGACTCGGACGCATCGGGGAAGGTCTGCGTATGGGGTGTCCCGGATACCGTGTTCAACAAGCTTCTGCCGACCTGGGAGGTGATCCGGAATACGCTTTGCGACCCGGCGAATTTCTCCTCGCCCGACTTCCTGCCCGGCGCGGTCATGGAAATCGTCCCGCCTGAACTTCAGATCGAGTTGCGCAAAGAATTCATCCGGCGGATGCAGCGGCGCCACGGGTCGGGATGCGCCCTCCTGTTCTCGCAGGGGATTCTGCTCACCTATTCGCCGGGAATGGCACAGACGCTCACGCGGGAATTCCTGCGGGACGCCGCCGTGTCGGACCTTTTCGCGATGGTGAACATCCTGCCCGGAGACCCGCGTGTCCTCGCCGCGCTGGCCCGCCGTTTCGACCGGCGGGGGATGCACACGGCCGCGCAGTGGTTCGCCTCTCGCGGCGGACTGGATTTCCTGGACTACGCGGATTCGCGCGCATGCGCCGGCATCGTCGCGAAAGGGACGCTCTTCAAAATGCCCGCCTACCCCGAAGAGATCGCGCTGGACCCTTTCGCCGCGATGATCGCGAAGGCGGATTTTTCCGGGACGCCGGTGGAGATCTTCAACCAGTGGCGGAGGCCCTTCCCCGGCGGGCTTCCGGGGGAACCCGACGCGGGCGACCTGTACTACGCGGAAGGGAAACGCCTCTTTCAGGCGGAGAAGCCGGAGCTGGAGGGCGCGTATTCGAACTTTCTCGCCAGTGCGGCGCGCACGCTCTCGTTCTACGCCTGCGACTACGCGGGCGTCTGCGCGACGGCGGGAGGCCGCCTTCACGAGGCGGCCTTCCTCTTCCTGCAGGCGGCGGCGGCGAACCCCTCCGAAAACCGCGACTGGCCTTGGACAAATCTCGCCTGTCTTGCCAAACGGGAGAACGAAGAGAAGGCGTTCGCATACTGCCGGGAGAAACTGCGCACGTGCCGGTTGAGCGAGTGGTCGCGGCAGAAACTTCGGGACGAGTGCGGGGTAACGGAACTTTGAACCAAACGAGAAGGAGTCACAGACATGGGCAACGACGAAAAGAGGGAACCCGGACAGGGACAGGAAAGCTACAAAAACACGCATCCCAGCCTGATCAACGCGGTGACGCAAGGGCATGAGCCTTCGCAAGACCGTTTCTACCAAATCTACAAGCCCCTTATCCGGATGCGCGGCGCGAAGAAGGGCTTGACCCCGGACGAGATTGAAACCCTCGTGCAGAATGTGATGGACTCCTTTTTCAGGGGGGCGAAGAACTTCCAGTACGACCCGACCAAGAAGTTCAAGTACTACTTCTACCGGGTCATCCATAACCACATCTGCAACATCCTGCGGGAGCGGATGAAGGAGGGCAGTATCTTTTCGCCGCACCCCGTCGACGATACCCATCCCGACGATCGCGAACCGCTCGACGGGGGCATCGAGGAGGAATGGACGCAATACCTTTACCAAACCGCGTTCCAGGAGATCAAGGGACGCGTCCCCGCCGTCACCTACCAGGTCTTCCTCCTGTTGCTCCAGCATCTACCGCCCAAAGAGATCGCGGATAAGCTCGGTATCGCGCTCAGCTCCTTCTACAACCACAAGAAAGCGGCGATGATCGAATACAAAAAAATCCTCGCCGAGTTGCAGGAAGGGCTCTAGGCATGGCGGAGCAAAAGCATTTTTCCTACGATGAACTGGATGCCTTTCTCCACGGCGACCTGCCCATGTTGAAGGGCGTACTCTGCCGATTGCACCTGTGCGGGTGCGAAAAATGCCAGGGGATGCTGCAGCATGTGAAGGAAGACAACGAGTTGCTGGAAAACGACGTGATGAAGCGTTTCGAGGCGGTCAAGAAGGACAAAGACGGGAAGGCATGACGCGGGACGACCTCCAGAAACTGCTGCTTTCCATGAACCGGGACTACACCGTGATCAAGCCGATCGGGAGTGGTTCCTTCGGCGAGGTGTGGTTATTGCGCGATAACGCCTTGAACCGCTACGAGGTGGTCAAGACGCTGGTGAAAAACGTGCTTCAAAAAGAGGGCGGGGATCGCTGGCAGTCCGAGTTCGAAGGCGTGAAGAGCTATGCGAAAAAAATCACCTCGCACCCGAACCTGATCATCGTGCATGATGCTGTCAATACCGAGCAGTGCCTCTTCTATTTCATGGAGGCGGCGGACAACCGGAATCCGAAACCGGGCGACATCTATAACCCCGATACCCTGCTCCACCGCGTCACCACATTCATCAACTCAAAAACGAGGATGCCCCGGGATGCCATATATTCCCTCATGCTCGACCTGCTAAACGGGGTGCAGACGCTCCACGAGAACGGCTTGCAGCACCGCGACATCAAACTCGAAAACATCGTTTTCGTCAACAAGATCGCGAAACTGACCGATGTCGGCGGTGTCGCGGAAATCGGCGAACGCGACCGTATGGTCTCCAGCAAATTCTACCTGCCCGTCTACCGGTCGAAAGAGGAGTACGATCCGGTCGACCACGACCTCTATGCGCTGGGGAAGATCCTCTACACGTGTTTGACCGGGTTGGATCCGGAGGACTACCCGGCCATCCCGGACGGTTTCCTGCAAAACGACCCCCGCGACAAGCGCATGAACCTCTTCCTCGTGCATCACGCCTGTGCGGATGAAAAGCAGGACCGGTTCAAAAGCGTGGCGGAATTCCGGGAGGCGTTCCTCGCCGCGTGGGATCCGCCCCGCAACCGCATACGGCTTCCCGTGATCGTTTCTGCGGCGGTGGCCCTGGTCGCGATCCTCGCCTCGGTGTTCATCCTGCACGCGGGACGCACCTTGTACAGGCCGGCGGCCATGGGATTCGCGCAACAGGTCTGCACCTACGGAGATTCGGTCGTAGAACCGAAGGACGACGAACTCGTCTGGCACGTTGAAAACGGGCAGGAATTCGCCAGCTGCCTTTTCGCCTATCGCGACCTCTCCCTGCCCGATGAGATCAGCATCACCTTCCAATTGGCATCGGAGATCGACCATTTCAATTTCGAGTTCTCGTTTTACGAAGCTTCCCTCGGTGCGATCGTCAACCTCTCCAACACATGGCAGAAGCGTTCCATGGACAACAACTGGGTGAGCGTTTCCGTCCAGAACGGGGCGGCACTTTCCACCAGCCGCACGAACGCCGGCCGCCCGGTCAGCCTCGCCGTCCTGAATCCGCCGTTGCGACTTTCCAGCGAGGGCGGCTGGAATAAAGTCCGCATCGTCAGGCAACGTTCCATAAAAAAGAAAACGGCGCTCGTCCGGCTTTTCGTCAACGACCGCCTGCTCGCCACGGAACTGGAACCGTTCCAAACGGAATCCCGTTTCTGCATGGCCTTTCGGAACGCCGCGCCGGGCACACTCCGCCTCCGGAATCTCGCGGTGACAAAACGCTGACTCGTAAAAGGAGACAACCAAGACAACCGAGACAACCAAGACAACCAAGACAACCTTTTTGTTCTCCATGGCGCCTTTCCAGACGTAACGGGAGAATGATCTCACGCAGAGATCGGGAGGGTCGCGCCCCGTCGCGACCGAATGGCTGTCGGATGTCGGGTGTCGCCTGTCGTGCGGGAGGAGCGCGTCCCTCCGCGTCATTCTCAACAATAGAAATGAATCTCACCAAAATGTCGTAACCAACGGGCGACTATGTCTTCGTGACGAGCCTCTATTGCATCCATGATGTTCCGAAGGATGTGTGGCGGAATTTGGGACTTGTTGTGACAGAGTAACGCCCCGCCGCTTTTCGTCACCCAAACCTTTGTGGCATTACACTCGGGAATCCCCGTGGAAATGTGGACATGGACAGACTCAAGCGGTTCCTGCTCATCTGACCAAAATACACAAGATAGGGACCTATCTTAAAAACCCGAGGCATTCTCAAATCCCCCATTACGGGCGAAACGGATTATTAAATGCGAAAGGGACTCCAACAATTTCCGATTTTCGACAAGTTCCGTTTCGGTGAAGCCCTCAACATCATACCACGAATATCCCGGAATATTACAATAGGCGGTTTTAAAATCACCTACAACAGGACGTTCAACGCAGACCTTGACCGTTCCATCGTCTTGAAGATCAGAATGGGTAATTTCTGTCCTATCGGGTAATTCCATGAATTTGTACATCATAAAAAATCTCCTTTCTCTAGGAATTCCAAATACGGTGGGTGAAAGCCGTTCCAACAGCGGTTTTCATCGAACGGAAAGAAGGATAGCTCAAACTGAACGACAAGGCAAGATGAAATGGAAAGCGTGTTGTCCTTGTTGTCGTTTTTCACGTCCCGGACGCGACGGGGTGCGTCCCTTGTTTTCTTTGGGCGACCCGTTTAAATCAGCCACTGCACACGGTGTTCTTCTTCGCGGTTCAACACTTCGACAAAAACCTTTTTCCCCCGGACAAAGAGGCCGTGGACGGCATCGACCCCGTCCGTCTCGATAACGGACTGGATCAGGCGGATCATCGCCTTGGTGATCGCCAGCCCCGGAATGAAAACGGGAATGCCGGGCGGATACGGGACGAGCAGCTGCGAACAGATGCGTCCTTCGCACGATTCGAGCGCGACGAGTTCGCCGTCGCAGAGCGCGGCGTCACGCGGCAACACGACCGGCTGACCGCACACCGCGCGACACAGGTCTCCCGAATCGGTCTCCATCTCCGGGCGGCCGATCGCGTCTTTCATCAGGCGGCAAACGCGGAAAAGGTATTCGAAATGCTCTTCGACCGTTCCCGCCGTGACCAGAAACAGAATCGTGACGGCGGTTGACTTCTCCCACTGGATATGCCCCTTGAGCAACAGCTTTTTGAACGCCGTGCAGGCTTTCGCGTTCTTGAAGGAGAGGATCATCTTCAACGGGTCGTGCAGATAGCCCTGCGCCTCCCATCCCGGCCCGTCGCCGGTGATGGCGTCGAGATCGACGAAACAGTCGCTTTCGGGAAGGCCGCAGACATCCGCGACACGCTTCTTGAAGGCCGCCACCCAATGCAGGCGTTCCTCCACGATCTTCAATCCCTCCAACCGCATCTGCACACCGGCGATGTCGAGCGTGGCCAGCATGGGATAGTGCGGCGACGTCGAATGCCAGTAGCGCAGCACTTCGTGGAGGTCGTGCGAAAACTTTTCATACGAACCGCGCCCGTGCAGGACAAACCGCTTGCGAAGCCAGCGGAACTTCGGATTCCCGTCTTCCTCGAGAAGCTGTTTGAAGCGCGTGGAGACGTGGATCATCGAAGCCTGGGAGAAGGCCGCGAGCGCCTTGTGGGTTGACTGCACGGCGAAGTGCGCGCCGCTCAGTTCATTGACCGCGTTGTAGCGCAGCGGCTCGCCTCCCATCTCCGCCGTGTAGAACGGATGGAAATTCAAGTACGGCGCCCACGCCTCGTCGGCGTAGAAGAGCATCCCCGCCGATTCGCAGATCCGGCTGATCTCCCAGACGGGATAGAGCACGCCCTCGTAGGTACAGGTCGTCAGGACGAGCAGTTTCGGCTTCGCCTCAGGCGGGCAGGGGCGGGCGACTTCGGCGCGGAGGTCATCCAGCGCGACCGGCCCCCAGACGCCGAGACGGGGATTGAAATGCGCGGGAAGGTAACGCGGCACCGCCCCCGCCATCACGACGGCGTGATGCACGGACTTGTGGCAGTTGCGGTCGAGCAGCACCGTCTCGCCGGGACGCAACAGCGTCATCAGCATCGCCTTGTTGGACGTGCTGGTGCCGTTGGTCACGAAGCACGACTGCGCGGTTCCGAAAATCTCCGAGGCGAGCTTCTGCGCCTCCGTCAACGGCGTGTGGCCCTCCGGCGTGGAGAGGTCGCCCAGGCTTTCCACGGAAACGGAAAGGTCTGTACGGAAAATCATCGAGCCGAAGCTGTCGTGGAAGCCGTGGAGGAACGGCGAATATTCAAACGCATTCCCGCCGTTGTGCCCCGGCGTGTGCCAGTTCGTCCCCGCCTTGTTGTGGACGTACTGTTTAAGGGCGGACCAGAAACGCGGCATCCAGAAAGAGCGGAACAGGTGTTCGATCCGCTCGTGGTACTTCTCCGGCTGGGCAAAGACCGCGAACTCCTTCTGTACCCAGCGGCGCGAGGGAATCGTCGCCCGCCGGTGGCCGGGGTACGTGAGGACGACCTTCGGGATCGCGGGGAAATAGGTTTTGAACCATTGCTGGAGCGTCAACCCGTCGAGGCGGTGTTCGTCGAGCGGGACAAGTTTCTGCTCCCGGCCGTCGCCGGAATCGGACTGGACCTCGTCGTCCATCAGGAACAGGCAACAGTTCTTCGCGCTGTCGGAGAGGAAGTGGCGCTCGTTCACCACCCCGAACAGCAGGGCGTCCATCGCTTTCGGGGTCGGAACGGTGATCAGGCGCAACGTCGGATAGTCGAGCGGTTCGCCGAAGGAAAAGAGTTCGCGGCAAACGGACAGGAAGGCGTCCGACAAACCGTATTCGATGGTCTGCAAAATAGGTGCATCCCCCGCAACGGGCGCGTGCAGATAGATGACCGTCATCGGTTTCAACATAGCATAGTTCCCCAAGGTGGCAAAGCGGCGGTTAGACTACCACGTTCTCCCGCGATAATCAAACACGAATGAAGGGAAATACCAGTGCGCCGGCGAAGGCACAGAGGAGGATCAACAGGACGATGTTCAAGCGCGTCTTCAACACCGCCCAGGTGGAGGCGGCCACCAGCAGGACGGCAAACCAGCGGATGCCGAACCCCGGCGGCACGGCCTCGCCGAGGAGGGCCTTCCATGGGACGGGTCCCGTGAAGACCGACACCTCCAGAAAGAGGATTTCCGCGACCGCCAGCAACGCGATGGACATGGGGGCGACACCGCCGAGAAACCCCTGCACGACCCTGTGTTCCCGCCACCGCGCCAACGAACGGAGCGCGAACACCAGCAGGAAGAACGAAGGGGTCAACAGCCCGACCGTCGCGACTGCCGCGCCGGCCGCCGCCGCAGGACGCATCCCCGCGTTTTCCATCAGGCGGAATCCGAAAAAGGTCGCCGCGTTGATCCCGATCGGTCCGGGCGTCATCTGCGTAAGGGCGAGCAAGTTCCCGAACTCGTGCATCGAGATCCCGTTCGGCACATCCACAAACGCGGCGATGTACAGCGGCGTCAACACGTACCCGCCGCCAAAACAGAGTGCGCCGAATTTGCAGAACGTCAGGTAAATCTGCAACAGTTTCAGAAGGATTGCGCTCATTGCCTTCCTCCCCGTTTCAACAGCGGGACGGCGACGGCCGTCCAGAGAATCCCCGCCACCATGCCGCCGACAAGGATCCACGCCGGGTTGCATTTTCCCCAGAGCAGCAGCGGGAACGCCACCGCGAAGGAGACGGCGGCGTACACGCCGTGCATCACGCGGCGCCAGCTTTTGATCAGCGTGGCCAGCATCAGACCCGCGATCGCGCAGCGTAGCCCGATGAACGCCCCCTGCACGTACACGTTGTCCATCGGCAACCAAGAGAACCCGCAGGCGACAGCGAGGATGATCGCGTAGGAAGGAAGGGCGATGGCGGCAAGCCCGACAGCCGCGCCCGCAATCCCGCACAATTTCAACCCGACATAAATCGCGGTGTTCCCCGCGATGAGGCCGGGAATCGTCTGGAAGATCGGCAGATGATCCAACAGCTCGCCCTCTTTCAGCCACTTCAATTTCCGCCCGAAAACGTCGTCCGCCGTCGCGATGATCGCGAACCCGCCGCCCAGCACGAACAGGGAAATCTTAAAGAGTTCCCAGAAGAGACGGCACAGGATGCGTCCACGCGAAACGCCCGCCAGTCCGGGCGGGAGGGAGGCCGCATCATGCATCGCGCACCTCGCGAAGCGGGCAAGGGGGGAACGAACGCAGGGCTTCCGCAACCACGCGCCTGTATTCGTCAAGCGTCCGGCAGAGGCGGACGGTTTTCCACAATCGTTCCGGACGGGCGAACGAGAAGCAGAGGTAACTCCACAGCTCTTTCATGCGCCCAAGCGCCGGTGCGGGTGCGCCGTGCCGCGCCAGCGTGGCGTCCAGATACGCCTCCAGGAAGGCGGCGAGCCGTTCCGCGTCACGCGGGACGCGGCATCCTGCGGCAAGGTCTTCCAGCAGGAACGGATCCCGCAAAAGCCCGCGCCCCAGCATCCAGCGCGACACGCCGGGGAAACGGGCCTGGAGACGCCGGTAATCTTCCAGCGAGAAAAGGTCGCCATTGTACACGACTGGATGCCGGCAACGTGCCGCCGCATCGGCGAACGCCTCCAGATCCACCTCTCCCGCATACATCTGTTTCGCCGTCCGTGCGTGGATCGTCACTTCGCAGAGCGGGAATTCGTTGAGCATCGGCATCCACGCGGCCAGCTGGTCCGGCGCGTCA
>JAGAEL010000037.1 GCA_017613085.1 Kiritimatiellia bacterium
AAGGCCGAGATCGATGTATTGACCGCCGACCTTCTGGACCACCTTGACGGCGATCACGTTGTCGCCCTCCTTCACGGCGGCGTTGAACTTCGCGACCGGCACCGTGAACGGGGTCCAGTTCGTATTGTACCCCTTGACCGAGAGGATCAGGGATCCGTTCAGATACACCTCCGCGTCCTCGTCATGGAACATCTCGATGACGGCCCGGAGCAGTTCGCCTTTCGGTTGGGCGTAGGTGAAATGGCGGCGCAACCAGATGGAGTCAGTAGCCCATTCCGTCGCGATGACGGCGTGTTTATAGTCGCGAAGGATGGAGGCGTTACCGAACCCGCCGGCGGAACGCGCCCACGCGGAATCGTCGAAGCCGGGTTGTTCCCACCCCTCGGCAGGGGCCGTCACCGTCCACGCCCAGGTTTTGGCGTCGGCGGCGAGGCGCGGCGCGAGAACGGTGGTCATTCGCGGCATCGCACCAAGGCGGGCGGCTTCGCGGACGCGGTTATGGACGGCGGCGAGCGCTTTTTCATCGAACTTCACGACCTTGCGGTCGTAGGTGATGAGGCCGTTGATCTCGCCCTCGACGTCCGTCGTCTGCGTGTAGACGCTACCCGAGAGACCGTTTATCGCGAGTCCCGCCACGTGATCCATGAGGGCGACGAATTTGTCCTGCACCTGTTTGCGGTCCACGTCCTTTCCCGTTCCGCCGTAGCCCCACGCCTTGTCCGTCCAGAGGTGTCCGTCGACGCGGCAACCGATACCGCCGAACTCGCCGAGGAAACTTGCGCGGCGGTCGTTCACCGCGAACATTCCGGGGCTTCTGCCGTAGTCGTGGCGGTCCACGAGGTCGGCCGCCTCCTCCACGCCCGCAGGCTTGTGCGAGGTCGTCTTCCCGTGCGCCTTCCCGCCCTCGTAGTCGTTCCAGCCGGAGGGGCCGTCCACGATACGCGAAGGGTCGTACTTCTGCGTCCACGTGAGCGTCGCGTGGGTGAGGAACTCGCCGGGCTGCCCCCAACTTTCGTTGTACGGAATCCAGCTGACAATGGACGGCACGTTGTAGAGGTGGTCGATCATCTCCTTCAGCTCGCGGCGGTAGAACCCGTAACGCTGCGTCCTGTCACCCGAACCGGACGGCATGTCCTGCATCACCATGATGCCCATCTTGTCGCAGAGGTAGTAGTAACGGCGCGGTTCGACCTTGATGTGTTTGCGCATCATGTCGTACCCCATGTCCTTGAGTTTCTGGATATCGTAGGCCATCGCCTCGTCGGAAGGCGGCGTGAGCAAACCGTCCGGCCACCACCCCTGGTCGAGCGTCCCGATGATAAAGCGCGGCTGGTTGTTGAAGAAGATGCGCAGCACGCCGTTGGCGTCCTTCTTCACTTCGATCTTCCGCATACCGAAGTAACCCTTGACTTCGTCCGCACCGCACTTCGCGGTGAAGTCGTAGAGCGCCGGCGATTCGGGCGACCACAGCCTGAAGCCCGTCGGCATCTTCACTATAACCGCGCCGTCCTTCGTCGTCACCGTCCGGCCCTCGACGGACGCGGTCACCTCCGTCTTCGCGAACTTGCCGCCCGCGACATCGAACTCGAAACGCACCGTCCCCGCATCGATGTCGGGTGTGACTTTGTAGCCGGCGATGTGTTCCTGCGGCACCGTTTCAAGCCAAACCGTGCCGCCGATACCGCTGGAGCGCGTGTAGAAGCAGCCCCTCGGCTTGAACGACTGCTTGCCGAAGGATCCGATGAAGGATGCCGTCGGATCCCAAATCGAGACGGTCAGTTCATTCGCGCCCTTCTTCACGAAGTCGGTGACGTCGTAAGAGAACGGCATCTGCCCGCCTTCATGCGGAACGCCAAGTTCGCGTCCGTTCACGTACACCATCGTACGGAAATCCGCCTGTTCAAAATGGAGGAGGAGGCGTTCGCCCGGTTTCACGTCCGCCTCGAACGACCGCCTGTACCAAAGGTTCTCGTCAGGCTCGATGAGCCGCCCCACACCCGAAAGCGAGCTTTCAATCACGAACGGCACGAGGATTTCGCCGTCCCACTGGCCGGGAACCGTCGGCGCGCCCTTCGTCACGGCGTACTGCCAGAGACCGTTGAGGTTGGTCCAGTTCGCGCGCTCCATCTGCGGACGCGGGTACTCGCGCCAGGCGTTTTCGGGCGTGACCTTCTCGCCCCACACGGTCTTAATCGGCGAAGGCGCCTGCGTGTATGCGGCGCACATAAACGACGTTGCGGCAACGGCGGCAACGATAAGTACTTTCTTCATGGGTTCTCCCTTTTGGTTCAACATTCCGCGATTGACCTGACAAGCGGGCAGACGCGCCCCCCATCCACATTCAACCAACGACAAGGCAAGGATACCACATCCACCTCCCGCCGCGCAAGAAGTACGTTTGAAAACGGCATTGCCCCGCAGGGGCGAGATAGGGTATACTGTGGGTCGTCAACAAGGAGAGACCGAGGCGTCCATGAAGGGAAAGTTTATCACGTTTGAAGGGCCGGAAGGCGGAGGAAAGTCCACGCAGATCAAGGAACTGGCCGCGTTTCTGGAAGCGCGGGGCATACCGGTTCTGCAGGCGCGCGAACCGGGAGGGACGCGGCTCGGCGAACGGGTCCGCGGCTTGCTCCAGGACGACACGGCGGGCGAACCTCCATCGCCGCGCGCGGAAGTCCTGCTTTTCCTCGCCAGCCGCGCGCAGCTGGTCGCGAACGTGATCGTCCCCGCGCTGGAAAAGGGTGTCTGGGTACTCTGCGACCGGTTCGACGATTCGACGTTCGCCTACCAGGGGTACGGGCGGGGCTTCGATCTGGACGCCCTTCGCTGCCTGGACGCCTTCGCGACGGGCGGGCTGGTTCCCGACCTGACCCTGTTGCTCGACCTTCCGCCGGACGTCGGATTCGCCCGGCTCGCCACCCGCCAGGCGGGCGAGGGTTCCGCGCCCGACCGATTCGAGCGCGAGGCGCGGGCGTTCCATGAACGCCTCCGCGCCGGTTTTCTGGAACTGGCGGGACGCGAACCCGGACGTATCGCCGTAATCGATGCCGGACAGCCGCGAGAGACGGTTGCCGGAACCGTGCGCGAGATGGTCGCCGCACGATTCGGAATCGGAAGGGAGGCGACGCGATGACCCGCGAACAGAGTTTCGAGTTCATTAAGAACGCAATCCAGAGCGGGCGTTCCGCGCAAGCCTATCTCATTACCGGCAATGTGCGCGGGGGCGCGCGCGAACTGGCCGTCCACATCCTTCAAACGCTTTTCTGCACATCGACGGGGGCAAAGCCCTGCGGTACGTGCGACGCCTGCCGCAAAGTGGCGAACCGGCTGGAAGTGGACGTCCACTGGGTCTTCCCCGAAAAAAAATCGCGCATCATCAGCGTCGAACAGATCCGTACCCAAGTTCTGGGTCCCATGACCGAGACCTCGTTCGGAGGCGGATGGAAGGCCGCCGTCATTTCCAACGCCGACTGTATGCGCACCGAGGCGGCGAACGCTTTCTTGAAAACGCTGGAGGAACCCGTCCCGAAATCCTTGTTCATCCTGCTCTCCGACGCGCCGCAGAAACTGCTTCCGACCGTGATCTCGCGATGCCAGCGGATCGACCTGGACGAGAGCCGTTCCCTTCCCGAACCATGGGCGGGGCGCGTACTGGACGTCCTGGCGGGACCCGTCCTGGGTTCGACGGCGGAACGCCTGGCCTCGGCGAATATGCTGGTCGCCATCCTCGCGGAGATGCAGAAAGAGGCCGAACGGGAAATCCGGGAAGAAGGCAAACAGGAAAAATCCACGGGGGAGATCGTGGAAGAAAAAGACGTGGTGACGGCCAAGGTCAGCGCCCGTTACCGCGAAATGCGGCGCGATTTCATGCTCACCGTCCAACGTTGGTTCCGCGACCTGCTGATCCTGGCGGCGGGCGGGGAAGAGGCGCTGGTCTACAACCAGCGTTACCTCGAAACGCTGAAACCGCGCGCCGCCCGGTTAAAACTCGCCCAAGCCCTGTACAATATCAACGCGGTCGATGAAATGGACGCGCAACTTGAAAAAAACATGAAGGAAGAACACGTCCTCGCCTACGCGATCGACCGACTCCACCACGGCGTTCCCCCGACCAAACCCCGCGCGTGATGTAATCCAGACCGCAGGAAGGGGCGTGTCCGCAAATCGTGCAGCCGGTAAAAACAGGACTAGAAAATAAACCACCAATCTTCACAAATCCACACAAATGTGTTGTCCTTTGTTGTCGTTTTATCTCACGCGAAGAAAAGGGCGGGAGGGACGGGCTTTGTCCCGTCCGTTCCCATCACGGCGCGCGGGGACACGCGCCCTCCCGTGCGTGACCTTCACTTCACCGGTTCGGCGACGCCGCCCTTGAACTGGCGGGTCTTGCCGTTGAAGGAAAGCCCGACCGCCCAGACCGGCTTGCCGGAGGCGCGGTACGGCGCGGCGTACTTCTTGCGCCGCGCCTGCGACATCGCGACCTTGGGCGGCTTGTCCACCTT
>JAGAEL010000038.1 GCA_017613085.1 Kiritimatiellia bacterium
ACGGGTAAGCTACCCGTTCTACCACAGTACGGACGCGACGGGGCGCGTCCCTCCCTTTGCGGCCTTTGCGTTCTTTGTGGCAAAAACACACCGGCACGGGCAAGCTACCCGTTCTACCATGGTACGGACGCGACGAAGCGCGTCCCTCCCTTTGCGGCCTTTGCGTTCTTTGTGGCAAAAACACACCGGAACGGGTAAGCTACCCGTTCTACCACAGTACGGACGCGACGGGGCGCGTCCCTCCCGTTTCGTCCGTTCTCCGTAGTTACGTGTTTGCACGATTTGCGGATGTTCCCACGATCTTGTCGAGGTATAGGATTTTCTTGCTTTCTGGATTCGTTTTGTTACACTTCCTCTTGCCTTGTGGGTGTGCTACCCGAAGGACAAGTACACGATGAAGTGTTTTCGCTATTACCCCAGAGATTTTTCATGAAGCCGCCATCCAGCCGTTTTTTTATCTTCCGATCTTCACTACCAGTCCTCGGTGTGTTCTTGTTCTTCTTTCTGATTTACGCGCTATGCGCGCAACGCGGGTTGAGCTGGCAGGACAGCGGCGAATTCCAGTTGCGCGCCTTCACGGCGGATTACACTTGGACGCAGGGTATCGCCCTCGCCCATCCCCTCTACATCGCGTTGACGCGCGGTTTCATGTGGCTGTTGCCTCGTTCTTCCGCCGCCTACGCCGTCACGCTGGCGAGCGGGTTCTCCATGTCCGTCGCACTCGTGTTGCTTTTCGCCCTCATCCGTAGGTTGGCGAACGGGCGCGGCGCCCCTGCCCTGCTCGCAACCGTCGCACTCGGATTCTGCCACATGCCCTGGTGGATGTCCTGCATGGCGGAAGTCTATACACTCTCCCTCATGTTCCTGCTGGGGGAACTATACGCGCTTTCCCGTGCGCGGGAATCCTCCCGCTGGTTGCTCCTTGCTTTCTTCCTGAACGGACTTCACCTTGCCGTACACGACTTCGCCCTGCTGGATCTCGCCGTACTCGGTATCTACCTTCTCTGGCAGACCATCCGCGAACGTCGTCCCGCCCTATTCTTCCTCTGCGCCGCAGCCTGGACGATCGGCGCCATTCCCATCCTCGTCCCCGTCGCGAATGTCTGCCGTACAGATGGATTACTCGCGGCCTTGAAAAGTCTCCTTTTCGGTAGCTACCAAGGTTTTGTCACAGGTTCCACCGGGATGAGAGTCCAATTGGCCATCGCGAATTTCGCCCTCGCCGCCGTGAGCTTCGCCAATCCCGTCTGGTTACTCGCGTTCAAGGGTAAGTCGCAAGAGGACGGTTCCAACGATCCGGTCTTCCTCGACGCACCTTTCCGCAACGCCCTTCTCGCGTTGACCGCGTTGCATTTCCTCTTTTGGGTCCGCTATTTTGTCGGAGACCAGGCGACCTTCCTTCTGCCGACGCTCGGACTTCTCGCCGTCTGGACCGGGATCGGAGCGGCACGTCTTGCGAAAAGCCGCGCCTATTTCATACAGCTCGCCGCGCTTTCCGTCCTCTTCGCCATCTTCGTCCCGTTCGTTCTGTCAAAGGCGCTCGCCTTGAACAACTTCGGCATAACCCGCATACGCACTCTTCCCTTCCGCAACGAATTCGCCTACTGGCTGTTACCGTGGAAGACGGGGGAAGATTCCTGCGAACGTTTCATCCGTTCCGCCGCCCGACAGCTCGATGCCGGCGACCTTCTCTTTGCGGATGCCACCCCGTCCTCGCCGCTGTTCGCCGCCCGTGCGTCGGGAAGATTCCCGACCGGGGTACGCATCATCTCACCCTACGAGCCCCTTTCCCGCGAAAAGACACTGGAGGAAATGGCCAAGGCCAGCCGTATCTACGTCGTCTCGCCGAAACCCGGATACGCCGTGGCGGAAGAAATCCTGCTGGGGGGAGAATACCGGTTTGTGAAAGAGGGCGTCTTGTATCGCGTCATTAAAAAATGAGAACCATCCTGCACATCGATATGGACGCGTTCTTCGCCTCCGTCGAACAGCGCGACCACCCGGAATGGCGCGGCAAGCCCGTTATTGTCGGGGCGCCGCCGGACCGGCGCGGCGTCGTCTCCACCTGTTCCTACGAAGCGCGCAAATTCGGCGTCCACTCCGCAATGCCCTCGCGGGAAGCATACCGTCTCTGCCCGCACGGGATCTTCGTGGCGCCGGATTTCCACCGCTATAAAGAGGCGTCGGACCACGTATTTGAAATCTTCAACCGATTCACCCCGTTCGTACAAGGTGTCTCGATCGACGAAGCGTTCCTGGATGTGACGGGATCGCGTACCCTCTTCGGCGACGGTTCCGAAATCGCGCGGCAAATCCGTGCGGCGATTGCGAAGGAAGTTCAGCTCACCGCCTCCGTCGGCGTCGCGTCGAACAAGTTTCTGGCGAAGCTCGGAAGCGAGGCCGCCAAGCCCGACGGACTTTTTGCCGTGCCGGATGACCAGGCGGGAATACTGGCGTTTCTGGACACGCTGAAAGTCGATGACCTCTGGGGCGTGGGCAAAGTAACGGGCGAAGTACTCCGGCGGGCAGGATTCACACGTGTCGCCGACCTCCGCAACGCCGGAGAGAACCGGTTGAAACGCCTGTTGGGCGATGCATTGGGGAGCCACCTTTTCGCGCTCGCCTATGGTCGCGACGAACGCGAGGTTGTCACGGAAACCGTTGAAAAAAGTATCTCCCGTGAAACAACCTTCGATGAAGATTGCCGCAATCGCGAAGTCGTCCGCGAAACCCTCCGCAACCTTTGCAGCGATGTGGGGCGCCGTGTCCGCGCCGGGGGTTTCTACGCCACGGTAGGCAAACTCAAATTACGCTGGTCGGATTTCACGACCATCACACGGCAAAAGACGTTCCCTTCGGCGGTCTGCGACGACTTCGCCTTCCGCGAACTCGCCTTCGCCCTCTTCGACCGGGAACCTTTGATCAAACCCGTGCGGCTGATCGGCTTCGGCGTGACGAATCTCACGACGCAACGCATGGAACAACTCTCCTTATTCGGAGAAGAAGATACAACCCGTGAAAAATACGAACGCCTGAGCCAAACGCTCGACGCCCTCCACGAACGCCTCTCCTCCCTTTCCCGCCCCCATCCCGATTAATTTCCCCGTCGCGTCCTTCCCAAGCAGACGGGGTTCGCAATTGCCTCAACGGATGTGGAAGGAAAAACCCGGCAGTCGTATATCGTCTACGTGGAGTTCGCCCCCGTGGAAGGTACCTTGCGCCGTAATGCGACCCACGGTTTCCAACACGAACGTCCCCTTTGGAAGGTTTTCAATGAAGAAACGGGTTCCCGACAATCCGGTCACCTGGTAATAACGGACTCCCTTACGCATCCGCCATCCGTTCCCTGCCGAGACCGGATCAAGACATGCGGGGCGTTCTTCGGTCACGCACAGGCGTGAACGAGGACGCTCGCTTTCCAGTTCGATGCGCGTCACGATTTCCATTCCCGTCTCCGCCTCGCCCCGGAAAGGAAGAAGCGTTCCATCGCGTGCAGACGAAGGCCGGATGAAAAAACGACGCCGGACAACAAGCGTACCGTCGCCCGCCGAAAGTTTACGCGCATCTTCTTCATACCGCCAGTGTACTTCCAACCAGCACCGGTTCGTGGAAGCGTTCTGAACGGTCATCGCGCCAAGCTCGGAGGCTGTCTCGCCCGACGGGAAGACACATTCCTTCCATCCATTTGTCGCAACCGTCCATTCGACCGCGCGCCCGCCTGTCCGCACCGTAATCTGCGGCCCGTTTCCGGTCTCACCTTCCCTCGTCAGAAGCAACGCATAGACGGCCGCCACCGAAGCGGCCGGAGTTCCCCACCCCGCGTCGCCTTTCAACGCAAGCAACCGTTGCACCGCGATTTCTCCGGCGGCTACGTCATGCAGTTCGTGGAAGAGCTCACATTCGGCGGCGAGCGATTCCACAAGGTATGCCGTCCTTTCCAGACCAGGCGCTTCGCCGGAAAGCCGTTCCCGCGACACCGCGCCGATCTTTTTCGCGGTTTCGGCATCGCCCGACCGCAAGAGGGCGAGCGCGGCGCGCGCTTGCGCGAGACGATCCAGTTCCGACCACCCTTCGCGTAACGTCTTCAACGCCGCATCCTTCTTCGTATTCCCCATCCGTCCCACTTTTTCCGTTTCATCCAACCAGTCTGCCGCACGTTCAAGGGGCGCGATCTTCCGCCCGGTCAATCGTTGGAGACGCGCCAAAATCCCGGCGATTTCCCGCGTGACTTCCGCGTTCCCCTCCCCGCCTGGGAACCACGCCCACATTCCACCGGGCAGCTGGCTTTTCGCCAACACACGCAACGTTTCCATCTCGGCGCTTGTTTCCGTTTTTACGGGATTCGGCTCCATCATGCGCAATGCGGCGCAGGCGAACGCACGAACGGCAACCTCCAGCGCGTTTCCGCCGTCCCTGTCGGCGGCCAGCTTGACCAACGTCTGCCGAACCGCCGCACGGGGCGTGGCGAACACGCGGATCGTCAGTTCACGCGAACGAAGGGTGTCCGATTCATCCGCAACCAGCAACGGGTTGAATTCGAATTCGCGCGAGACACCGCCCGGAACGGGGACGACACGCGAGGCTTCCGCTTCCCCCAACGACGAGAGGACGGGGACGACACCCTCCGAAACGTCTTCGCGTTCACCGTTTTTCGCCGCCACGCGATACGCCAGCCCTCCCGGCTCGCCGACGCGGAGCTTCAGCGTGAACCGATGGTTCTCCCCGGCCGCCAGCGTTTGTTCCGTTTCCGATCCGCCCGACGGCGCATGACCGCCGTCCCTGCGAAGCCGGATCTTCTGCGTCTCCGCCGTGTTGTTCTGCACGACACCGGGGCAGACCGCCTCATCACCTTCCCGCAAAAAGGCGGGCGGGGTGACGGAGACAGCCAGCGGTTTGACGGTTTCGATGCCGGAAACTTCGCACCGCCCGATACGCAGGGTGGCATCGTGCGCGAACGCAAGAAGACGCCAACGTCCAGATTCCGGCGGCGCGGTGAACGTGAAGGCGGTTTCCGCCTCCACGCCGCTGTAAAGCGCGGGCAAGGGACGGACAAGGGCTTCCGGCGAGGCTTCCGTCAACGAACCTTCCGGACGTTCCCACCGCCCGCTCCTGGAGGCGTTCGAGGACATTCCCGACATCGAAGGATGCCCCTGCGTCGAAGGACGGCGGAAAAATAAAAACGGACGCTTCCACGGCGCCACGACGCCCTCCTGCCAGATTTCGCTACGGAAAATATCCATCGGGAGATTCTGGAATTCCGAAAACGCGCCACGCCTAACCGGGACAGGGACATGACCGCCCTGCCACTTCCACGGGGCGGCCGAATCGCGCCGGACTGGAAGGTTATCGAGATAGGCGGCGAGGTTCGCCGTCTCTTCGTCGGAGACCAGGAAGGAAACGATTCCCGCAGGACACGGGGTACCGGCCGCGTCCGTCACGGAAAACGCCCATTTTTCCTCTCCGCCCGGAAGCGGGCGTTCGTTCAAGCGCGCGAGGGAAAGGTTCAACGTGGCATCCTGGCGTTCAAGCGGGAACACATGCCGACGGCTGTAAAACCGGTTCCCGTAGAGGAAGGAGGTGTTCACGACGAGCGGGCCGCGCATCTCCGCCGTCACGGGGATTTCCAGAAGTTCCTGCGTCGCCCCCTCCCGACTCCACGTTTCGGAGAGCAGCGTTGTGCCGTCATACACGCTGAAGAGGCAACGCCCGCGTTCGTATCCTGTTCCCCAGAAGACGCGGAGCATCCGACCGGGACACAATGCCGTGTCGGAGAAGGCGAGGAAATCTGCGACCGGGACGGTGAAACGCGATGCGGCGGGATCAAAGACGCAGAACGCCGTTTCGTTCGTCACACGGTTTTTCGCGGGATCGGTCGTCTCGAAACGGAAACGGTACACCCCCGGCTTGAGGTTGACGCTTCCCGTTGCCTCCCCTTTCGGCGAGGCGGCGACCGTCTGCGTGGCCAGTTCATCGCCATCCTCCCACTCTCGAAAGGGGTCTGTCTCCGACTCCGGACGGACAACGCCGAGCGGGCGCTTGAGCGCGTAGAGCGTGAGGCTTCCACGGGCGGCGACCGGCTTTCCCGCCCGCGTCGACACTTCCAAGCGGAAAGGAACCGGCGCATCGGCGGGCAGCCATTGCGAAACCGTCAATGAAGCCCGCCATCCGAGTCCATCCTTGAAACGTTTAACCTCCTCGTCGATGGAAAGCCCATCCGGACGGCCCCCGGCGCCACGGCCTCCCGAAGCCAGCAGACGGACATGGCGCTCGACGTGCTTCCCCGCTTCAATACGCAAAACCTCGTCTTTCTCGGAGTGTGGTGTCTCGAACGTACAGCGGAACGTGCCGAACGCATCCGTCCGAAGGGTCCTCGAAACCGGCTTCGCTGTGTCCGGCCGGATAAGGTTAACCGTGACGGAACGGTTCGTGACAACCTTCCATCCCTGTCCGTCGGCACGGGAGACGACACCCGCGACGTGAATCGACTGTCCCGGTTTATACGCAGCCCGGTCGGTGAAGAGCGAGACACGTTCCTCGTTTTTTTTCGGTTCCGCACGTGAAACGTCAACCGGCGACCAGGTGACGGAGACGCCACCTGCCGCCGTCGCCCGGAAAAGGTAATTTCCCGAAACGGCTTTAAACGAGAACGCACCGTCCGCCGCCGTCCGCAACACGGCGATCTTCACGGAACGGCGCTGCCCCCGTTCCATTTTCCAGACCTCGACCTCGGCGTTTGCGACCGGCGCGGCATCCTTCGCGTACAGCACGTAACCGCGTTGTTCCCCGGAAGGGAGCGTAGGGGCGGTGAGAAGCACAACATCCGAAACGCAGACGAGTTCCCCCAGCACGGGCGCGTCCTTGTTGTTAAACGGATGTCCGGGGGTGGCAACCAGCGCGTACAGGCCTTTCGCCAGGGTCTTCGGCACGGGGAAGGCGAATGTGCGTTCCTGGTAATCGGAACAAGGCGGAAGCGGCTGCGTCCACGCCTTTACCGGTTTTCCCCCGAATCCGCCGGAAAGAAGCCGACGCCACGTCAACGTTCCCTCGGACAACGCGCATGCCTGATCGAAGGAAACCGGGTAGAGCGAGAAGAGAACTTCGCGGAGGTTACGATACTTGACGGTGATTTCCGGCCACGGCTCGCACCACACGCGCTCCGTCTCGAGCGCGAACGAAGGTTGTTCCAGTTCCCAGACGAGACCGGCGCACAGTTTACCCCCCTGCCCGTCCGGATACGTGGCCGCACCGCGAGACGCGAACAGGTGGGCAAGTCCAGGCTTCCGTTCGGCGACGGCCAGTTGTGCGCGGAGCGCGGCGGCGCGGGACGCGACTTCGTAGCGGCGCGCGCGCGCCGCGAACTGTTCCAGCGCGTCCGCGTAACGGCGTTCGCGCACCGCGCCGGGACGGCAGGCCGCATAACAGAACTGGAGACGGCTGAAATCGATTTCTTCAAACGCCCGGCGATCCTTGTCGCGCTCGTGGAACACAAGAAGTTCTTGATAGAGGCGGATTGCACGGGAAACAGGATCTTCCTGTTCCTTGGCGGGCGGATGGGCGCAGAAAACAGGCGCCGAGTCAAGCGCGTAACCGGACGCATCCAAAGGCTTCTCATCGAGGAAGAGACGGTCGAAGGCAACCGCGTCCAGCGCGAGGCGGTCGAAGAGTGTCGGCAGGGATTCGTCCCCGTCCGCAACGGGCGCGAGAAGGTCGGCATAATCGGCGGCGGGAATCCGTTTCAACTCCTCGGTGAAAACGAACGCGGCATCGAAACACCGGCGGACTTCCGAAGCGGCGCGTTCCGGCGACCAGCGGGCGGGATCGTCCCCCTCGTCGTCTTCAAGCCGCGTATTCCGAGGGCCGATCAACGGATGGCTCTCGCAGTACGCCTCCCAATACCGGTGGGCGAGGATCGCCCATAGCGCGGGCTGCATCGGTTCCGGCGCGGCGGCGGCGAACGAGGAATAGACGGAAAGGAGATCGGCGGCGGGAACGTTCTCCAGGGTACGGGAAACGTCCATACGACGAACGACGCAACGGACGGCGACATCCCAACGGTGGCGGGCAACCGCCTCCCCCTCGATCAGGGAAAGTTCGCGGACCGCGGTTTTCGGATGCCGCCCGGCAACCGCCGCATCGGCACGCCGCCAAGCCGCATCGAAATCAAACGGTGCAGCCGCAACAACCATCGCCAGCAAGGCCGAGGCGACGGCAATCTGGATTTTTCCCCGCATCCTTTCCTTTCTGTGTAAAAGACTTCTCTAGTCTACCAGAATCTCCCCGACGAATAAAGGGTGAAAAATCACATTGACGGGGGGCGGAAAATACGCTATAGTGACACCCGTTTTCGCGGGCGTAGCTCAATGGCAGAGCCCCAGCCTTCCAAGCTGGTTACGAGGGTTCGATTCCCTTCGCCCGCTCCAATTGTATCTTGTACCATGGAAATACGCCCCGTTGAACAGTTGAACCAGCGTAACGCCTCGTTCGATAACCGTCTCCGCCCGACGCGGTTCGCCGATTTCGTCGGCCAGGAGAAGGTGCGGGAACGGCTTATGCTCGCCGTCGAAGCAGCACTCCAGCGAAAGGAATCGCTCGACCACGTGCTGCTTTTCGGGCCGCCCGGCCTCGGCAAGACCACGCTCGCCTTCATCCTCGGCGAGGCGATGGGTGTCCATGTCAAGACGACTTCGGGTCCCGTCATCGACAAACCGGGCGACCTCGCCGGACTGCTCACCAGCCTCGATCCCGGCGACATCGTTTTCATCGACGAGATCCACCGGATGCAGCGCACGGTCGAAGAATACCTTTATTCCGCGATGGAGGACTTCGTCATCGACATCATGATCGACCAGGGGCCGAACGCGCGTTCCGTGCGGCTCGAACTCCCGCGCTTCACCCTTGTCGGCGCGACGACCCGTAGCGGCCTGATCTCCTCCCCCCTCCGTTCGCGATTCGGACTTGTCAGCCGGCTCGACTACTATTCGGCGCAGGAACTCGCCGCGATCGTCACACGTTCCTCCGCCAAACTCGGCGTGGAAATCGACGAAGGCGGCGCGCTGGAAATCGCCGCGCGCGCCCGTGGCACGCCGCGTATCGCGAACAACCTGCTTCGCCGGGTGCGCGACTACGCGCAAGTCCGCGCAGGGAACCGCATCGACAAGGAGGTCGCCGAGAAGGCTCTCGCACTCCTTGAAATCGACCCGCGCGGGCTGGACGAAATGGACTTGCGCATTTTGAACGCCGTCGTCCTGAAATTCGGCGGCGGTCCTGTCGGTTTGAACACGCTGGCCATTTCCGTGAGCGAGGAACCCGACACGCTGGAGGAGGTCTACGAACCCTACCTCATCCAGGAAGGCTACCTGGAACGGACGCCGAAGGGACGTGTCGCCACACCGCTCTGTTACCAGCGCCTCGGCATCACGCGGGGACCGGGACAGGGTGAACTACCGCTGTTTTGAGGAGCGAACCATGAACACGATGCAAGACTTGATGAGCGCTATCCGCGAATCGGAACGTGTCGCCGTCTTTTCCGGCGCCGGGGTCTCCACCCTTTGCGGGATTCCCGATTTCCGGGGGCCGAACGGCCTCTACCGCGACCCGAACATGGCGCGGATGTTCGACATCGACCTCTTCGACCGCGATCCCTCTTTTTTCTACCGCTATGCGGACGGCCTTGTCTACAACACGGAGACCATCCATCCGGGGGCCGTCCATCTGGCGGTGAAACGGCTGCAAGACGTCGGCAAGTGCGCGGGGGTGATCACCCAGAATATCGACTGCCTGCATGAACGCGCGGGATCGGATCCGGTCTTCGCCGTGCATGGTTCTGCGGTGTTGCACCACTGCCGCACCTGCGACGATAAAAAAACGTTCGATGAAATCGTCGCACTCCGTGCAGGGACAAAGGGCGGTGTCCCGCGTTGCGCGAAATGCGGCGGCGTATACAAACCGGACATCACCTTTTTCGGGGAAGCGTTACCGGAGGAGGCGTTCTACGGCGCAATGCGTCTCGCACAGGAAACCGATCTGATGCTCGTGCTAGGCTCGTCGCTGACCGTGTCGCCCGCCAACTCCATCCCGCCGCTCACCGTCCGGGCGGGCGGGCGGATGGTCATCATAAACGCCCAGCCGACCGGGCTTGACGGGATGGCCGAGGCCACTTTCCCCGACCTGAAGGAGTTCGCGGATGCCGTCATGGAGGCTTTCCCCGCACCATGAAAACGTTCGGCTTGATTTTAAATCTCGAAAAACCGAACGCCCTGCGCGCCGTCAGCGACATCGTCACCTACGCCCGTGAGCTTGGTTTGACGTTGTGGCTGGAAGAGTCAATCCCCTTCCAACAGGAAGACGTGCGGCGCTGCCCCACCTCCGCGTTCGCGGAAAAGGGCGTGGAAGCGGTTGTGGTGCTGGGCGGTGACGGCACGATGCTTTCCGCCTCGCACGCCCTCGCCGGACAGGGGCTTCCGCTCGTCGGGTTCAACATCGGATCGCTCGGTTACCTGACCAGCGTGGAGGAGGCGTCCTTCCGCGATGCGTTGGAGCAGTTGCGGGAAGACCGTTTCCAAATCGGACGGCGCACACTTCTGGATGTCTGCGTAGAACGCCAAGGTTTCCATGAGGAACGCCTGCCCGAAGCGTTGAACGATGTCGTCATCAGTCGCGGCATCTCCGGGACGGCGATCGAGCTGGATCTGATGCTTGACGACCAGACGGTTTCGCGTTTCCTCTGCGACGGCATCATCGTCGCGACCCCGACGGGCAGCACCGCATATTCGCTCGCTGCGGGCGGCCCGATCCTGCTGCCCGACGCGGAAGCCCTGGTGATCAGCCCGATCTGCCCGCACACGCTCACCTCGCGTCCGCTCGTCGTGCGCGACGGAACGCGGATCGCCATCCGCGCCGTCGCCTGTAACGAACCGATGCTGCTCAGCGTGGACGGCGCGGGGGATGCCTCCCTTGTCCCGGGCGACAACGTCCAGATCGCCAAGAGTGTCCGCACAGTCCCGGTCATCAACCTCCCCGGCTACAATCCTTGCGACGTCATGCGCCGGAAACTCGGCTGGGGCGGCCGCAGCCACAGGAAATAGCGGATCGTGACTCGTGTCCAGCCGCAAATGGACCACCGCAAACCTTCACCATTCGCGGGGTCGAGCGCGTCCCTACCGACGGAAACGGGCGAAGAGGACGGAAAGCAGGATAAAGGTGACGGCGGGGAAAAGGCCGGCTGTTCCGGCGGCGGAACAGAGTGCGCCCTGAATCAGAAGAAGGTTGCCAAAATGTCCGAAAACCGTCGCCTTGATCGGTTGGGAACGGTACAGGATACCGCCCAGTAACCAACCCCGCAACAGTGCGACCGCCGACAAAAAAGCGAGCGCGGAGGTCGCCGCCGTTTTCGAGGCGGAAACGGCAGCCTCTCCGTTTTGCCGAAGGGAGGCCAGAAGCATCAGTCCCGCAAGGTAAGGCAAAAGGACGGCAAGGGGCAGCCACCGCATCCCGCCCCTGTCCTTCTTCCCTGCGCGATGCTGAACGAAGCTGCTCCCTAGTGAAACACAATGGTACCGCATCCTGCCCCCGTCTTTCTTCTCTGCGCGACGGGCAAGATGTGCCACGGCTGCGGTATAGAGCGTGACACAGGCGAGCGCGACCCACAGCAGAGCGCCGTCGCTTTCGAGGAAGCGTCCGGACGAAATCCAATCCGGCATCACGGCAAGCACGCCAAACAGAAAGCTCAACGCACGGCAGAGTCCCGCCGTACATGCGCCGATCACGGGGATCCGTTTCAAAAACGCATGGCGGGCAAGAAGCAGGCAGCAGAGAACGACACCGGCGTACAGGACGGGACGCCCGGCGAAAAGCGCCAGATTCAATCCGGAAAGCACGGACACAACCGCCGCCATCCGTGCCTGGGGCACGGTAATCTCCCCAGAGGGAAGCGGGCGGTCGGGATGGGCGGTTTCGTCGATGGAGAGATCCAGCAGATCGTTGAGGAGATGGCCGAATACGGCGAAGAAGAGTGCCGCGCCGACTGCCGCGAGCATCACGCCGAGCGGCTTCGACTGACCACTGGCCGCAGACGCCAAAAGGAATCCCGCGACCGGTTCGCCGGGAATGGTAAGCAGCAGCGGCAGTCGCAGAATCCGATACCAAGGTTCCAGCGTTTGCGGCGTTTTCTGTTCCGCACCGTTCGGTTCGCCCTCCATACGCCTACTTTCCCGGCTCGTTGCCGAAGGTCATGTCCGGATAAAGGAAACATTCCACCGACGCCGTCGAAAGGAGCTTCTGGTAGAACTCGTTGACCCCCTGGTCGTATTTCAGTTTCAGGATCACATCGGAGATCGCCTTCCGGTTGATGGGGATCGAACGGAAGAGGATATGCGAAAGACGGATCGATTCCGGCACTTCAGGCGTGGTGTCGGTCTTCGCGCGTTTCGGCATCTTGGCCGTGACCTTCAGGATGTGGTAGCCAAGGGAGGAGCGGACAACCGGACCGATTTCGCCGATATCCTGGCGGAATGCCTGTTCCTCCACCTCCTTCGGAAGCCGCCCGCCGCGAGCGAACTCGCCGATGTCCCCGCCCTTTTTCGAAGACGGACATTCCGAGACGGCGCGCGCGGTCTGCTCAAAATCCGCCCCCTTCAGAAGCTGCTGGCGGACGTTTTCAAGACGGGCGCGGATGAGGTCGTTCGTCTGCTGCAACTGCGCCGAATGGACGCGGATTTCCTCGTCGACGACCTTCAGCGTCGGACGGACGACCACTTTCAAGAGTTTGTCGATCACCATGCCGTCCTGGAATTCCCGCCGCATCGTGGCGGGATCGAGCGGTCCTTTGTTGAAAAAGTCGTTCGTCGTCCAATGCCGCTTTTCAAGCGTCCGGGCGAGGTTTTGGTAACTCTCCCGTTCATCAAGGGGCGAAAGCTTGATCTTCCGGCGCAACGCCTCGTTCATCATCACGGTTTTGAAGACGAACGTGTTGACGGCCTTCCGGCGGAAAAAGGTTTTCGCCTCCTCCATTTTCCCTTTCGGGATCATCAGGTGGTTGACGTTGATGTCGTCCTGAAGGAACCCGTTCGCGCGTTTTTCCATTTCGCCCCAGGTGAGCGGCGTACCGTCGACCTGGGCGACGACATACCCGTCGTCCGGAACGGCGGACGCCCCGCCCTTCCCCGGCGCATCCACCGATGAGCCTTTTTCTTTTTCGCATCCGAAAAAGCAGAACACGGCGAGACAGGCTGTTGAAAGCGCGAACGGCAGTTTTCCCTTCATGGCGAGGATTCCTTTGTGTGACGTGCGTGGATCAGCTTACGACCGAACCGGGCATCGCGCCGGAGTCGGGCGAGAGCAGGAACAATCCGCCGTCGCGGTTCCCGGCGGCCAGGACCATCCCTTCGGAGACGCCGAAACGCATCTTCCTCGGCGCGAGGTTCGCGACCATCACCACCGAACGCCCGACCAGTTTCTCCGGTTCGGGGTATGCCTTCCTGATGCCGGAGAAAACCGTGCGCGGTTTCGCCTCTCCGACATCCAGCAGGAAGCGGATCAGTTTGTCGGAACCTTCAACAGGCGCCGCCTCAAGGATCTTCGCGACGCGGAGATCGACCTTCGAAAACGCATCGATTCCGATTTCTTCCTTGACCGGTTCGGCGGCAGGAGCGGCCGGTTTCGCGGCCGGTGTTTCGGGTACGACGCTCTCGGCGATCAACGCCTCGACGGCCTTGGGATCGATGCGCGTGGCGAGATATTCGTACTTGCCGATCACCCCGCCGTCGATCCGCTTCTGCAGCGCGTCCCACGTGAACGCAGGTTCACCGAACAACGTGGCAACCTTCTGCGCGTATGCCGGAAGAATCGGCGCCAGGTAGATGGCGAGGACGCGGAAGACGGCCAGAATGGAGGTGAGCACCTTGCGGGTCGCCTCGGGGTCGGTTTTCACGAGCGACCAAGGCGACATCTTGTCGAAGTACTCGTTCGCGGCGTCGACCAGTTCGCGGACATCGACGATGACCTTGCTGAAATCGCGCGCCTCGTACTCCTCCGCGATGCGGTCGGCAACGGAGACGGCGCGTTTCCACACGGCTTCGCCCTCGGCATCCATCTCCCCCATGCGCCCTTCGAAATGCTTCTGCAGCATCTGGGCGCCGCGAGAGGCGAGGTTGGTGATCTTGCCGACGAGGTCGGAATTCACGCGATGGACAAAGTCGGTGAGGTTGAGATCCATATCGTCCGTCGTGCCGCTGAGCTTGGCCGCGAAATAGTACCTGAGCGCCGCCGCAGGGAGATGCTTGAGGTAGGTCCGCGCGTTGACGAACGTCCCCTTGGACTTCGACATCTTCTTGCCGTTGACGGTAAGGAAACCGTGGACGAAAATTTTGTCCGGCTGCGCAAACCCGGCGACGTGCAACATTCCCGGCCAGAACAGGCAGTGGAAGCGGATGATGTCCTTGCCGATGAAGTGGTACCGCTCGGCGGCAGGATTCTGCCACCAGTCGTCGAACGACTCGCCGTGCGCCGTACACCAGTTCTGGAGCGAGGCGAGATAACCGATCGGCGCATCGACCCAGACGTAGAAGAACTTGTCGTCCGTGCCGGGGATGCGGAATCCGAAATACGGGGAAGAACGCGAAATACACCAGCCCCGGAGCGGTTCCGAGAACCATTCCATCAATTTGTTCGAGACATCGCTCGTGGTGTGTTCGGGAATCCACTTCGCAAGATAGTCGTGCTGCGGTTCCAGCTCGAAATACAGATGTTCGTCCTCTTTGATCGAAGGGCTTCCGCCGCAGGTCGTGCAGGCGGGCGAACCGAGTTCCGCCGCCGAGTAGGTTGAACCGCAATGGTCGCAGTTGTCTCCGTACTGGTTCGGCGCCCCGCATTTCGGGCAGACGCCCTTCACGAAACTATCCGGGAGGAACATCTTGCAGTGGTCGCAATACAGCTGCGGCGCGGACTTGCGCGTGATCCCGCCCGACTTCACCATCGCCTCGTAGAACTTTTCGGAAAACGCCTTGTTTTCCGGGGAGTTCGTCGAATAGTAATTGTCGAAGGCGATCTCGAAATCGGTGAAATCCCGGAGGTGCGCCTCGTGGCTGCGCGCGATCAGCTCTTCCGGCGCGATCCCCTCCTTGCGGGCGCGGACCATGATCGGGGTGCCGTGCGTGTCGTCCGCGCAGACGTACACGCATGCGTGTCCGCGCATCTTCTGGAAACGGACCCAGAAATCCGTCTGAAGATATTCCACCAGATGGCCGAGGTGGATGTTGCCGTTGGCATACGGCAAAGCGGATGTGACGACGATTTTGCGTTTTGTCTGATTCATCTGAACGCTCCTTTCGCGAACAACAACGTGAAAAAAAGGTGGCGGAGGGGCGAATAAGCCGGATTCTGTTCACCTCCCTTGCGGGCGGCTCCGATCATTCATCTAAGCAATCAACCCGGGATGCTATCGCGCGTCAGACGCACGAACGGCACGGGCCGCGCCTCGCATCCCCTATTTGATCTTGCTCCAGAGGGGGTTTACCTGGACGGCCGGGACTCCCGTCCCCGCCCGGCGGTCTCTTACACCGCCTTTTCACCCTTACCCGCCTTGCGGCGGGCGGTTTGTTTCTGTGGCACTTTCCGTCGGCACCGGTGTGGCAGTGCCTCTCTGGCTTTGACAACCAGACCTCTCGCCCTACGGAGTCCGGACTTTCCTCCCCTGTTTCCAGAGGCGACCGGTCACGCCCTCCGTCACCCGAAAACTTCCTACTCCGAATACAACAAACGGCCGCACGTGAGGCAGGTCACGACCGTCTGGTTGCGGCGGGTGTCCTGCGCGACAGACGGCGGCTGGACCAGATGGCACCCCGTGCAGGCGCCGTCGGCATTCAGTTCGACGACGACCGGCCAGCGGCGCGTGCGGATCCGTTCGTAACGCACCAACAGGTTTTCCGGGACGGCATCCAGGTACTCGCGGCGTTCCGCCTCGCAAGCGGCCAGCTGCTCCTTGACGGCAGCCAGGCGGGTGTCCAGCTCGGCGACATAATCATCGACGGCGGCCTTCTCCTTCTGGACCTTCGCCTCGGCATCCGCCACGCGCGTTTTCAACGGCACCATGTCGTCCATCGCGAGCAACTGACGCGACTCCTGCTTCTCGCGGTCCTTCGTCAAGCGCTGGATCTCCAGATTGAACGTCGTGAAGTCGGCGTTGCTCTTCAACGAAGCCTGCTCCTCCTTCATCTGCTGGAGGCGTTCGTCCATCGCCTTGATCTCCGCCTCGGAGGCCGCCGCACGGGACTGAGCCTCGCGAAGTTTCGCCTTGGCGGCATCAAGCTCTTCCTGCGCGGCGATAATCGAGGCGGATTCCTGGGCTTTGCGCTCCGGGATATCGACGGCCTCCTGCTCCAACTCCCGGATACAGCGGTCGATTTCCTGCAAGTGTAGTAACGGCTGAACAATGTTCACGGCAACCTTCCTTTTTCTTCGTGCAACTTCCGCTTCCCCGCGAAACGGACGGAATCATTTTACCATACCCTTCCGCCGCGTCAATAACCATTTTCAGCGAACTCGAAAAAAATCTTGTACACACAAGCCGTTTGTGGTAAAAACACCCCGTCTCAACACATTATGAACGCGAATTGAGGAACCAAACATGTTGATTCACACAGAGTCGTTTGCACGGGCGGGGCTGGTCGGCAATCCGTCCGACGGTTATTTCGGAAAGACCCTTTCGATTGCCTTCCGGAATTTCTCCGCGAAACTGACGATGTACGAATCGCCCGAACTGGTGCTGGAACCGGGCGATGTCGATGACGCCGTTTTCGCCTCTCCCGAAGCCCTTTTGCGGGACATCCAGCTTTTCGGCTATTACGGCGGCATCCGGCTGATGAAGGCCGTCTCGAAACTTTTCTTCCTGTATTGTTACGACCACGGCGTCCGCATCCCCTCCCGGAATTTCACCGCGCGGTTCACCTCGGACATTCCCCGGCTCGTCGGCCTTTCCGGTTCTTCCGCGATCTGCACGGCGATGCTGAAGGCGCTGCAGACGTTCTACGAAATCGAAATCCCCCTTGAGATCCAGCCGACCATCTGCCTTCAGGCGGAACGGGACGAGCTGGGCATCCAGTGCGGGTTGCAGGACCGCGTGATCCAGATTTACGAAGGCCTCGTCTTCATGGACTTCAACCAGAAGCTCGTCGAAAGCCGGGGATTCGGCGAATACGAGCGACTGCCGACCTCCCTTCTGCCGCGCCTCTACATTTCGTTCGATCCCGCGCGTGCGGAAGTCTCCGGGACGTACCACCGGAAGCTGCGCGTCCTGTTCGAGGAGAAGAAGCCGGACATCCTCAAGGCGATGAGCGAGTTCGCCGACCTCGCGCAGCAGGCGCGCGACGCGCTGACCTCCGGCCACCCGGAAAAGCTCACCGCGCTGATGAACGCGAACTTCGACCTGCGCGACCGTATCTTCCACGTCTCCGACGCGAACCGCCGGATGGTACACACCGCGCGGAACGCCGGTTGTTCCGCGAAATTCGCCGGTTCCGGCGGGGCGATCGTCGGCACATATGAAGACGACCAGCAGTATGCGCGGCTGGTCGATGCCATGTCGGGCATCGGTTGCACGACATTCAAGCCCGTGTTTGAGTAAGGAGGTCCGGGAATGGCGAAAAGCGAACGTATGAATTTTTCCGACAACGAGACACAGGTGCTGCTCCAGCACTGGTTCCAGGGAATGTTCTCCGGCCTGGGGACGGCCCTCTGCCAGCAGTCGTCCGGGTTGACGAACGCGCAGATGGACGACGCCCGGAACGAGCTCCTTAAGAAAGGCTATCTCCGCCTCGTGACGGACAGCGGCGTGAACGCGATGGCGCCGACGGCGGAAAGCACCCCCGCCCTCTACGCGAAGCTCCTTGTATCGCCCGCCGGGCAGACGTTCTTCCGCAAGTTGCAGGACGCCTACACGCGCCAGAACCAGATGGTGAGCTACTACAGCTACGACACGACGGTCTTCCAGATGAACCTGATCGCCGGGACGGTCCTCGGGGACGATTGCGCCGGGTACCTCTGCAACAATCTGGGCCGTTACCGCGATTGGATGGACCAGTTCACGGAAGACGGTTCCGCGCCGGTCGAAGAGTTCCTCGCGCAGACGATTTTCAACGCGGATTTTCTCGCGCCGGGCATCCTCTCCCCGCGTGTCGCGTCGGTCATCCTTGCCCGCCTCGGCTACCGGTTCCTCGTCCCCGGCCGCGAAGCGATCCTCGCCCGCTATCTCGCCGCCCTGCAGAACGACCGCGCGAACTGGATCTCGATGCTGAAGCTCGACTCGATGGCGTTCCTCCGCATCCCGCTCGCCTTCCTCACGTATTTCTGCGGCAAACTCGACCTCTTCGCCGAAATCCTCCCCCTGTTGACGGCGAACTGGCGCGGCATCCTGGACAGCCTGATGAAGGGCGACGCCTCGGCCGCCCTCTCCGCCCTCCGCAAGATTCTGGAGGCGCTGCCGCTCGAATGGCAGGAGAAGGAACCGAAGCCCGTTATGACCTTCACCCTGCTGATGCAGCTGGTCCTGCTGGTCGGCCTGCGCAGCGGCAAGGCGGCGATCGTCCAGCTGGAACGCCTCCTCGCCACGACGACCACCTGTTGCGAATCCACCGGGGAGGTCTGGGCGAATATCCGCCAGATCCCCTTCCCCGCCGAACGTTTCGCCTGGACGGCCGAGACGGAGCAGGCGTTCGACGCCTCGCCGCTCCGGTATTCGTTCGACACGCTGCTCGCCGCGACGCTCCTGCACGACACCGCGCAACACCTCGTCCCGGCGGACTTCTGGCGTTTCGCCTTGAAGGCGCACGCCTACTTCACCCGTTTCGGTTTTCAACTGCCCGCCTTCTACCTGCGGACGATCCTCCAGGCTTATCTGCCGGATAACGAAGCCTGGCAGGAAATCGAGACGGAGCTTCCCGTCGCCCCGATCTTCCTCCCGGAGCGCAAACGCAGCGCGGAGGAAATCTACCTCGACGAACTGATGAAAATCCTTCAGGACGCCCGCGACCGGAAGGAAAAGGACGACAACAGCGAAGAGGCGAAGGACTTCGGTTTCCAGATTTCCCTGAAGCAGATCTCGAAGGGCTATTTCCAGCTCGACGAGATTGCCCCCTGCACCGTCATCCGCTCGAAGAGAGGGGCCGTCCGACTGAAGCGCGTCTCCCTTTCCCGCGTCAAGCGCGGCCAGTACGACCAGCTGATGGACAGGGCCGACCACATCATCGCGAACTTGATCCAGGAAGAACGGGGACGGGGCGACGACGACACCTCCAGCAGCACCATCCGCCTCGCCGGAACCAACGCGGCCGTCCTGGAAACCCCCGGCAAGTTTTTCTTGAAAAGCGACAGCATCCCGTTGCTGTTGAGCATCAAGCCGCTCCGCCTGTCGCTCGAAGTCAACCAGGACTCGCTTTCCATCAAGCTTCCCGCCGTGTTGCCGGACACGGGCGAAGACCCCTATTTCCTACAGAAGGAAGGAAACCGTTCGTATTCGGTGACGTTGATCGACGCCGAGGTCAAAAAACTGTTCGACCTCCTGCACAAGTGGGGGAAGGCGAACGCGCGGAAAATCCGGATCTCCGGAAAGGCGAACAAGAAACTCCAGGGCGTCGTCTCCGCCTTCTCGCAGATTTCCCCGTACCTTCAGGTGCTGGGCACCGGAAGCGCGATCACCGAAATCTCCGGGAACACGGTCGAAGGCGAAGTGAACCTCGAACTCCGCATCTCCACCGTGCCGGACGGATACCAGCTGGAAATGCTCTGCCACCCCGTCCCGAACGAGAAGGGGATCGCCGTCAAACCGGGCATGAACGAAGGGAACGTCCTCTACAACACCGCCAACGGCTCCGTCACCATCCAGCGGGACCTCCGCAAAGAACGGATCGAGGCGCAGAAAATCATCCAGGCCTGCCCTTCGCTTCCCGCCACGCCGCCGGTTCCCTACACCTGGATCTTCACCGACCGGACCGACCTTCTCAAGGTCGTCTCCGAATTCGAAAAGATCGAGGACACCGACGCGCGCATGACCTTCCCCGAAAACCAGACGTGGACGGTCTCCATGCAGGAAGCCCCCCTTGAGCTGAAACACATTTCCGATGACACCCGTGGATGGTTCGAGATCGGCGCGGAACTGCAGGTCGATGAAAACCGCGTCCTCCGGCTGATGGATCTCCTCGCGCTCTACCGCGCACGGCAGGGGAACTTCATCGATCTGGGCGAAAACAAATTCGTCCGGGTGAGCGACGAAACGTTGCGCCAGCTGGAACTGCTCGACCTCTACAAAGGCCGCTCGAAAGACACCGTCTCGCTTCCCCAAAGCGTGGCGCCCGTGCTCGCCGAACTTCAAGACGAGGCCGGCGGGGAAACGCCGGAATCGCTGGAGCGGATCCGCGAAAACTTCACCTCGAAGCTCCAGGAAACGCCCGCGCTCCCTCCGGATATCGACGTCGAACTCCGCCCCTACCAGGCCGACGCCTACCGGTGGCTCCGCCGCCATTACCTCTGCCAGATCGGCGGCGTGTGCCTCGCCGACGACATGGGCCTGGGCAAGACGATCGAACTGCTGGTCTTCTTGAAATCCGTCGCACCCGACGGCCCCGCGCTCGTCGTCGTTCCGACTTCGCTGACCCAGAACTGGTGTTCCGAGGGACTGCGGTTCACGCCCACGCTGAACCTCATCCACTTCGCGACGGAACGCGATGTGGACTTCAAGTCCCTCCAGCCCAACGACGTGCTGATCGTCAGCTACGGGCTGCTCGCCAACACGATTGAACGCTTCGAGGAAATCACGTGGAACGTCGTCGTGCTGGACGAAGCCCAGGCGATCAAGAACGCCGGCGCACAGCGCACGAGCGCGGCGAAACGCCTCCAGTCGCGTTTCCGCATCGTGGCGACCGGCACGCCGATCGAGAACAACCTGATGGAATTCTGGTCGCTCTTCGATTTCATCATCCCCGGCCTCCTCGGCACGAGGAACCGTTTCAAGGAACTGTTCGACGACGACGCCACGCGCGAAGAGGAACGCCCCGCGCTCCGCAAGCTCGTCACGCCGTTCATCCTCCGCCGCCTCAAACGCGACGTGTTGAAAGACCTGCCGCCCAAGACGGAAATCCTTCTGCCCGTCGAACTTTCGGAAGACGAGCGCGCGCAGTACGAATCCATCCGTCGCTCCGCGATCGAACGGATCACCGACAGGGAAGACCGCATTTCGATTCTCGCCTCGCTCATGCGCTTGCGGCGCACCTGCTGCCACCCGTCCCTCGTACTCAACGACTACCAGGGCGACGGCGCGAAGATCGAGAAACTTCTGGAGCTTGCGGAGGGGCTGAAGTTGAACGGCCACCGCGCGCTCATCTTCTCGCAGTTTGTCGATATGCTCGCGCTGGTCAAGAAGGCGTTCAACAAGGCCGGCTACACCTACCAGTACCTGGACGGTGCCACGCCTTCCAAGGAACGCACGACCGCCGTCAACGCCTTCCAGGGCGGTTCGGGCGATTTCTTCCTGATCTCCCTCAAAGCCGGCGGGACGGGGTTGAACCTCACGGCGGCGGACTACGTGATTATTCTCGACCCGTGGTGGAACCCGGCCGTCGAAAGCCAGGCCGCCGACCGGGCGCACCGCATCGGGCAGCGCCGCCCCGTCACGATCTACCGGCTCGTGACGAAGGATACCGTGGAGGAGAAAGTCATCGCCCTGCACGCCGTCAAACAGCGTCTGGTCGAAGACATGCTGGCCGACACCGGTTCCGCCTCGCTCACGCCGGATGAGTTGATGAACCTCTTTTCCTAGCGGGGGTTCCCGTGGACCGAACTCCCCATCGGGGACCGGCAAGGCTCGCCGCCTTGCCGTCCGTTTTGTGGCATTCCTCCCGCCCTTTGCGTTTTCTGCTGGTCGGGTGCTGGAATTTTGTTTTCGGCTATCTCTGCTTCGCCGCGTTCTACCGGCTCTTGTCGGGACGATGGCCCGACTGGTTGATTCTCTGCGCGGCCTCGGTCGTCGGGATCACCAACGCATTCATCTGCCACCGCCGGTTCACCTACCGTTCGGACGGACCGGTTCTGCGCGAATACCTGAAGTTCTATGTCGTCTACGGCGTACAGTCCCTGCTCAACCTGTTGCTCTTCGACCTTTTCGTGACGCGCCTCGGTTACAACGCATACATCTGCCAGTTAGCCATCGCCCTTTCGCTGACCTTCGTCTCCTACTGGGGGCACCAATTCTTCTCCTTCCGCTCCTCCCCCTCAAAAGACGACAACGTGTAATCGGCATCGATTTTGCCCCGCGCCCCGTCACGACCGAAAACGTGAAAACGACAACAAGGACACGGGAGGGGCGCGTGTCCCCACGCGCCGCACAGGAACAGACACGGGAGGGCGCGCTCCGTCGCGACCGATCCAATGATTTACGTGGATTTGTGGTTTATATCCACGCGGAGAACGGACGCGCGACGCACGACACGCGACACGCGGCTACGACATTCGACACCCGACAACCACTCGTCACTCATCTTTCGCCACGGCGTGAACGTGCGCTACCGCACGCTCACGCTCCACGTGACGGCGGGCTTGGCGAGTTTCGCGACACCCGTACCCTCGGCGTCCACAACCACACCCGTGATCTTCACCGTGAACTTTTTGAGCTTGCCGCCCTGGAGCGCGTAGAGCTTGAAGCTTCCCTTGAAGAGGCCGGTCTTCGGCGTGTAGGTCAACTTCATCGCGGAACGGTTCGGCTTCTTCGGATCGTTGTCGCCGCTCACCACGCCCTTCGCGTACTTGATGGACGCCGCCTTGTCGAACACCCACTTGCCGCCCTTCACGCGGACCGGTTCGCCGTCCGGCAATAACGCCTCGATCGTTCCCGCCGGGAGGGTCGCGCTTGTCGCGACCATCACCTTCGCGTCCGTCCGCGTCCAGTTGCCGCCGACCTTCGCACCGGCGACCGTGTACGCGCCGACAGAGCCGTCAAAGCCGTCGTCGCCGATGACGAGTGAAAGCGTCCCAAGCCCCTACACGATCAGATTCGCCGAAATCGGCGTATCCGCCGGGACGTTGAACGCCGCCGCCTTCAGCGCCCGCTTCTTCCCGTCCAGCAGCGTGACCGCGCCGGAAATCTTGGCGTTGTGTTTCTTCGCGTTCGGCTTCGCGACCTTCAGTTGAACCACGCCCGCGACCTTTCCGTCCGCGTCGTAGACCGCGCCGTCCAGCACGACCGCCTTCTTCGCCGTCCACGGCTGCGCGGGGCCGGTTTTCACGGGTTGCGGAGGCGGCGGCGTTTCATTCTTCATCCAGTAGGCGTAAACGCCCGTCAACCCTTCGGGGACAATCGCCGTCGGCGTGATCCGCATCCCCTGCCCTTCGGGTTGCGTGTACCACCCGCCGAAGGTGTACCCGTCCCGCGTCCCCGGATCAGGGAACTCCCCGAACGGCTCCCCGACAATCAACGTCAGGTTCGTCGCCACACCGTCAATCTCCAACGTCGGCGTATACACCATTGCCACCGTATTCCACCACGCCGGATCGGTTTCGATAGCTTTTTCATAGTCGAACACAATACTTGCCGAGTTGGTAATCATCACGTTCGCCGGAGCGTCCTCGCGCAATTTGATGCGATACTTGATGTAACCTTCCCCGCGATGTGTATCATCGTTGGACGGCAGGAAGCCGCTACCGTCCGTCGGGAACCCCTCGATGTCGCCGTTCGGATCGTACACGCGCATATACCATGTGGCAACGCCATTCTGGGCATCGCACTCGACGGTCGTGCGGACATACTTGTTCGTATCGAGCATCTGGACTTCGCTCGTTCCGTTGGCAAAACCGTCAAGCCCGATGTCGTTTTGGTTGTTGAACGCCACCTCGCGCATCTCGAACGTGCTCCAGTCCAGCCATTCATTCAACGGATTCGTCACCTTGATTTCCTGCGCATCGGCGATGTCGAATCCCGCCTTGTTCTCGAAGTAGATGGTGTAGTTCATCCAGTCACCTGGCTTCACATACCGCGCCACGCCAACGCCCTCATCACCAACCATTTCGTTCGGATCGCACGACTTGGGGATGGAGGGCTTCTTATTGTCAACGGGCGGGTCGTATGGCTGTTCGGGAAGAATCATCGGACAGCATTCCCAGTAGGCATAATTATCATTGTTAATCAGGAATTGTTCAAAGCGCTGGTTAGAAAGTTCCATTGCGGGCAGAGTTTGGCTTCGCATGACTGCTTTATGCAATTCAAACTGCGTCTGAAAAACCTGACGACTTGTAAAGTCTTTTATAAGCCCGTATGACTCTTTTGCCTTATTACGCCATTTTGCCGCATCGCTTGCGAAAGGAACTCCCGCGATTTCCAGCATATTACAGAACGAATCAAATGTTGCCCCGTTCCTGACTGCATCAACAGCGGTTTCAATTCCATTGTATGCAACGCCAACCATTGCATATGCTTTAAATATCGCAGCTTTCAGGCCAAGGACAGCAGTCCCGGTCCAAAAGCGATTGTTTTGAAAAATATATGCCTTTTCAGCTTCTTCGTAGTCAAGAAATGCCTTCTCGAATTGAGCCTTTACAGACAAGTATTCATCCCTATACGATTTGTAGTACGGGTAAAGATTTTCTCGATTGTGAATACAGTCACGCTCACCAACTGGAGGTTTCAACGGGACAGCCGCAAGTTGCCGAGCTTTGGCAACAGCTTCACGCATACGTACCTTCAACTGAGCAGTTTCAGAAAGCTCTGGACTTGCCGTTAGCGAAACAACTTTCGCAGCTTTGACGCTTGAAAGCGACAATGTCATTGCCGTAGCTATTCTAGTTAGTGAATTGGAGAGGCTGACTCTTTTAGTATCACCGGAAGCGATAACGACCGAATTACTAGTTACATTATCTGAATCGGTAATAACCATCATAACATCGTAGTTGCCAGCAGGAAGCGTGAGTGTTGCTTCAGCGGTCTCTTCGTCTACAACAACAAACTTAATGAATCCCGATTCACCAGACATGACGAGGAATGCTGCTCCTGAAGCAGCCGTTTCAACATCTGTCGACAAAATGAGCGTTCCCAGTTCTGATCCATCATATTCCAGTGTCTCAATGACGGGAACTCCCTGTTCAATAATGGCTCTATCAAAGAACACTGGCTTATCATCGCGAAGAATTTCCACGCGATAGTTACCATTACTAAGTCCACGAAACTCAAAACCTGTCTCAATGGCACGTCCGACAACCATTTCAAACGTTTCGATTTCTGTCGCGATGGCGACCAATCCCTCAATTGAACCTTTCACTATAAGCTTTTGCCTAGCAACAGCGGCAGCCATAAGTGATATGCCAACATCTTCACCATCAACAATGGTTGCTAAGTAATCCTCCGACAATGGTATTCCAACACTCTTCACCAAATAAATGCCATCCTGCATAGCCTGGGTCTGGAATCGACCGTTTGTATCGGAAACCACTGAGACCACCGATTCGGATACCTTATTGGTAAAGGTAATACACGCATTGGCTATTGCCGAGCCGTCCACATCCGTCAACTGTCCGTAAATAACAGCGACCACCTCGTCTGCCTTTATGTTACGGGCAAGCGATACGACTTCCTCATAGTCCGTCGCGTCCTGTCCGCGAAGGCCGATGCGCGTCGCGGCGGTGGAGAGATCGGCGAGGTAGTCTGCCGCGTTCGTCCACGGGGCGGGGGCGTAGGTCGAACCTTCCGAGGTGTGGAGCGAAATCTTGTTGGACGCGCCGGCGCGTATCTCGAAACGGATGCAGTGCGACGAGCCCGCACGAAGGATTCCCGCGCTTCCGGCATCGCCCGCCGCGACGAACTGGAGCGTCTTGAGACCGGAAAGTCCACCGATGTAGCCGAGCGTCCCGTCGCCCGTCATCGAGACCTGAAGAACGGGCGAGGGCATATCCGCCGTGCCAGAGTTGCCGTATTCGACAAAGCACGTCTGCACAAGCCGCCCCTGCCGCATCGAATCGGGCACGTCGAGTTTCGCCCAGAACTTGGGCTTGCCAGGCGCCCTTTCAACGGTTAAGGCATTTTCAAGTGTCTTCGTCTCGCCATCCTTCGTAACCGCAACGGCGTATTGTCCTCCAGCGACAAAGGTCGCCGCATCGACCGTGGCCACGAGAAGCTCTGACGAAACGCGACGGACGGCAAACGGCGCGACAGTTCCCGCGCCGACGAACGAGAGTTCGCAACCATCCGTGAATCCGGCTCCGGAAATCTCGAGCGTCACTTCTCCACTTGATGGAATGTTAGACGGTGACACGCCGAGAAGCGCAAGCGAGCCGTCATGGAAATCGACCTCGTATGAGGCGGCCGTCGCTCCTTCGTTGTCAAGGACAAGCCAGACCTTCTCCGTTCCAGCAGGAACGGAAAGCCACGCCTCGCCGTCCGAGAAGGAGAGCGATGTTCCGCTTGTCGCATCGACGGGTAGAAATCCGAGCCCGCACCTCGCGTAAAGCGTTACCCCACCTGCGGCGGAGCTGATGCGTAGCAACTTGTCGCCCGAGCCCGCCGGAAGCGAAAACGCGCAGACGGACGATGCGCCCGCCGCCACGTTACCGTTTGTTCCGTCCGAGGCGTCAATGGTATCTGCGACGACTTCGATTTCGGCATCCGAGAGGACGACGTTGTTCTCCGTCGCCGCACCTTCGGGTACGTCCATGCGCCGACTGTTCACGACAAGGCGGAGACGATACGCCCCAACAGGCACGACCGGCATCTTGAACTGCGAAGTGAACGTGCGCGTCTCGCCCACGCCAAGCGCACCGGGGTTCAGAGGCTCGCCGAGAACATACATCTTGCCGGAAGAAGAAGAGACAAGGTAGAAGGCATCATGCCATTGGTCGGCAACCGCCAATCGCCCGACATTGGCAACCTCGCATGAAATTGTAAGCGTTTCACCAATCGTAAAATGCGTGGCTTGTGCGTTCACCGCCACCGCAGCCAAGTCATATGCCGTTGGATGTGAACCAACGACCTCATAGATACCGATGTCCACCTCTCCGTTACGCGGCTGGCCGAAGTAGTCGAACTCTGGTGCAACGCTCGAATCACCTGCATCGATACACGGCGAGTTCACCGCGATGCGGAAGTCGCCATTTACCGCGTCAACGAAGAGAGGATCGGCGTAGAAACACCCGTTCTGTCCGACCTTTGCACTTGCATGGTCTCCTGTCCCTTCCGGATTCCAAAAGCAGCAATTATAAAATTTGGAATTAAGGGTAGAGCTGTAGAACTTCTTATCGATAATGTCCTCTGAAATATCACTGAAAATACAATTGCGGAATGTTCCATTTCCCCACCTTACAGCCGTAGTCAGATAGTTGAATACGCAGTTTATGAAAGTGGCCGTACCGCTTGATGGTGCCGCCCCCATCGAGGAATCCATAAATACGGAATTCCGCGCCGTAAACGTTCCGCCATAACTACGCATACAA
>JAGAEL010000039.1 GCA_017613085.1 Kiritimatiellia bacterium
CTACGCGGGCGCGGTGTACGGAACTACGGAGGGGCGGCCGCACGAGCTTTCCTACGCGCGCTGCCTGAAGTTCCTCCTGCAGGGGCAGGGGTTCCGCGTGGAGCAGGAGGTGTCGCACGCGGGCGGGCGCACGGACATCGTCGCCGACCACCCCTGCGGCACGTACATCTTCGAGCTGAAGGTGGACAAGCCGCCGAAGGTGGCGATGTCGCAGGCGCGGCGGAAGAAGTACGCGGCGCCGTACCGCGCCTCCGGCAAGCCGGTCTGGGCGGTCGGGCTTTCCTTCAACGGCAGGACGCGCCAGTTCAAGGGCGGTGTCGCCGAGGTGGTAAAATGAGGTGTTTCTTTATGCTGGACAAGTGTCCGTAGCCCGTGTAGAATGGCGCCTGTTTCTATGCACAAGAACAGAAAGAATGTGTCAGGTATGAAAGAGCTGAAAAATCTGATGGGTTTCCGCGAATCGATTCGCGTCGTGGACGCGACGTTGCGCGACGGCGGACTCGTGAATGAGTTCCGTTTTTCCGATGAATTCGTCCGGGCGTTGTACCAGACGAACCTCCGCGCCGGCGTGGACTATATGGAGGTCGGGTACAAGGCGGACCGCGACATTTTCGATGTGGAACAGTACGGGAAATGGAAGTTCTGCGATGACGATGAAGTACGCAAGGTGCTCGACCCGCGCGACGACCGTTTGAAGTTGGCGGTCATGGCGGATGTCGGGCGGTGCAATTTCCGGCGGGACATCCGTCCGAAGGATGAGTCCCCCTTCGATCTTATCCGCGTGGCGACCTACGCGCACCAGATCCCCGGTGCGGTGGAGATGGTGGAGGATGCCAAGGAGAAGGGGTACGAAGTGACCTGTAACCTTATGGCGATTTCGGCGGCGCAGGAAAGCGACGTCCGTGTCGCGCTGGAGATGCTGTGCCGGACGCCGGTGGACACGCTGTACATCGTTGACAGTTTCGGCGCGCTCTTCCCCGAGCAGATCGCGCGAATCGCCGAGTTATACATGGAGTTCGCGGAGAAATACGGGAAAAAGATCGGGATCCACGCCCACAACAACCTCCAGCTCGCTTTCGCGAACACCATCGAGGCCATCGGCGACGGCGTTGACTGGGCGGACGCGACCTATGCGGGCATGGGGCGGGGCGCGGGCAACTGCCCGATGGAGAATCTGCTGGGGTTCCTCCGTAACCCGAAGTACGAGTTCTATCCCGCCCTCCAGTTCTGCTCCAGCCAGATGCTCAAGCTGAAGGAAGACGGCGTGAAGTGGGGATACGACTGGCAGTACCTTGCGACGGGGCTTCAGAATGAACATCCCCGTTCCGCCATCGCCTTCACGAAAGCCGACCGCAGGGACTACCTTGAATTCTACCGGGAACTGGTCGTACACGATTGAAAATTTCCGTTGACACGGGTGACGGGTTCTGGTATACTGCCGCCCGTTTTCACCGCACGGGGGATTAGCTCAGTTGGTTAGAGCACTTGCTTGACATGCAAGGGGTCGGTGGTTCGAGTCCACTATCTCCCACCATTCGGAAATGCGTCTCACCCAGTCAGAAACGGGAGGGGCGCATTTCGCGTTTTTATGTCGAGGGAGGGACGCGCTTCGTCGCGTCCGTTCCCATGCGGCGCGTGGGGACACGCGCCCTCCCGCACGACAGCCGACAGCCGACAGCCGACAGGCGCCATCCGGTCGCGACGGGACGCGACCCTCCCGCTCTTTTCTCTGCGTGAGATCATTTTCCCGTCGCGTCCGGAACGTGAAAACGCCAACAAGGGACAACACACAATTATACGATTCGCGTTGCTTTCGCCAAAGTTTAACCTTGTACGCGGAGGGGAATTGTGGTACGGTTTGCGTGTTGTGCTTTCCGTGTTGCGTAGTCGTCAACGTGAAAGGAGAAGACATGAAAACACAGTTGCTTCTGGTCGTCATCGGTCTGGTTCTGCTTGTTTGCGCGGGATGCGTCAGTAATCCCGAAGTCGGACAAGTGCTTTCCGGGGTCTTTACGGGTATCGGGGCGGGCTTGTCGGGGTTATGACCCGCACTGGAGAAAAGCTTTGCCCGGTAGGGCGTTAACTGGCATCGAGAGGGCAAAGGGGTACGGTTATGAAAAAATTTTTGATTACGCTCGTTTTGTTGGCGGCCGCCGGGGGCGGCGCCTGGTATTGGCTTCAGCGGTCCAAGGGGCAGGCCGTTCCGGTCGCCCGCTTCCGCACGGAGGAGATCGCGAAGGGGAGCCTGGTCCAGGATGTGACGGCGACGGGGACGATCGCGCCGATCAAGGAGGTCGAGGTCGGCACCCAGGTCAACGGACCGATCCTCCACCTCTATGCCGATTTCAACTCGGTCGTGTCGAACGGCCAGGTTATCGCCGAGATCGACCCCGCCGTCTACAACGCCGCCTACACGAAGGCGAAGGCGCAGTTGCGCTCGAACGAGGCGAACGTCGAGAACATCAAGGTGAAACTGGCGTTGGCGGAGAAGACGCTCCGGCGCAACCAGGAGCTTTCCAAGAAGCAGATGGTCGCGCAGTCCACGCTCGATAACGCGGAGGCGGAGGTCGGTTCCCTCAAGGCGCAGCTCAAGGTTGCGGAGGCGACGGTCGAACAGAGCCGTGCGAGCGCGTCCGAGGCGGAGACCAATCTCGGCTACTGCACCATCCGCTCTCCCGTCAACGGCGTGGTCATCTCCCGCGACGTGGACGAGGGGCAGACGGTCGTCTCCTCCATGTCCGCGCAGAAGCTCTTCACGATCGCGGTGGATCTGAAACGCATCCAGGTGGAGGCGAGCGTCCCCGAGGCGGATGTCGGCATGGTGAAGCTCAACCAGGTCGTGACGTTCACGGTGGACGCCTATCGCACGACGTTCAAAGGCACGGTGAAGCAGATCCGCCTGGCGTCGACGACGACCAGCAACGTCGTCACCTATCCCGTCATCATCGAGGCGGACAACCCCGACGAGAAGCTGTTCCCCGGCATGACCGCGAACATCTCCATCAAGGTGGCGGAGGCGAAGGACGCGGTGGTGATCCCCGCCTCGGCCCTCCGTTTCACGCCCGCCGGCTTTACGAGCGACATCAAGGGGCGCAAAATCTGGCTGCTCGGCGAGGACGGTATGCCGGAAGCGGTCGGGGTCCGCGTCGGCATCACAGACGGGACGCATTACGCCGTCCGTGAAGGGGGAGAGGAACTGCTCGGTCGCAAGGTCGTCACCGGCATGATGGCGGCGAAGAAAATCGACAACGAGACGAAAAACCCGTTCATGCCGCAGCGCCCGAATTCGGGTAAAAAGAACAGCGGGCCGCCGCCGCGTATGTAGGGAAACACGCGCCATGCTGATCGAAGTCAAAGATTTGGTGAAGTCCTACAAGGTCGGGGATATGGAGACCCACGCCTTGGACGGGGTTTCGCTCACAATCGATTACGGCGAGTTTGTCGCGATCATGGGGGCTTCCGGGTCCGGCAAAAGCACGCTTCTGAACATCCTCGGCTGCCTCGACGTTCCCACATCCGGCTCCTACCTGCTGGACGGTGTCCAGGTGAGCGGTATGTCGCGGAGCGAACTCGCGCACATCCGGAACCGCAAGCTGGGGTTCGTATTCCAGAGCTTCAACCTCCTCGCCCGCACGAGCGCCCTCGAAAACGTCGAACTCCCGACGTTCTACTACAAGGGGTTCCCCTCCGGCGAACGTCGTGCGCGGGCGACGAAACTGCTGGAGCGCGTCGGCCTCGGTTCGCGCATCATGAACACGCCGGGACAGCTTTCCGGCGGACAGCAGCAGCGCGTCGCCATCGCCCGCGCGCTCATGTGTTCCCCCCCCGTCCTCTTCGCCGACGAACCGACGGGAAACCTCGATACGAAGTCGAGCGTCGATATCATGAAGCTCTTCACGGAGCTGAACGAGGAGGGAATCACCATCGTCATGGTGACGCATGAAAACGACATCGCCCGCTACGCCAAGCGGCAGATCGTCGTGCGCGACGGGAAGATCATTCATGGCGCGCGGTTCGAATCGGCGGATGATCCGGAGGCGCATACCTGATGAACTTCGTCATGATTTTGAAAGTCGCCCTGCGGGCCATCTGGCGGAACAAGACGCGGTCGCTGCTGACCGCGCTGGGCATCATTGTCGGTATCGCGGCCGTGATCGCGGTCGTCGCGATCGGGCAGGGCGCCTCCACCATGATGGTCAAGCAGATCAACAGCATGGGCAACAACCTGGTGATGGTCTTCCCCGCGAGCCGCAACCAGGGCGGCGTCCGCACGGGGGCCGGCGGCGCCCAGACGTTGACGGCGGAGGACGCCGAGGCCATCAAGCGCGAGATATCGCATTACGTCAGCAGCGTCACGCCGATCGTCCGCGCAGCCGGACAGGTCATCTATCAGGAGAACAACTGGTCCACCTCCGTGCAGGGGTGTTCCGTCGATTTCATCGATGTCCGTAACTGGCAGCTCGCGCAGGGTATCTTTTTCGACAAGTCGCAGGAACGCATGGGCAAGCGCGTCTGTATCCTGGGGAAGACCGTGGCGGACAACCTTTTCGGCGACCAGGATCCCGTCGGCAAGAGCATCCGCATCAAGAACATGCCGTTCAAAGTCCTGGGCGTCATGGAAAAGAAGGGGAGTAACAATTTCGGGCAGGATCAGGACGACATCATCCTGACCCCCTACACGACGGTCAAGCGCGTACTCCAGAAATCCATCTTCAACAACGTCAACATGATCTTCGTCAGCCTCTACAGCCTGGACGACACCGAGGCGGCGAAATAGGGCATTGCCGCGCTCCTGCGCCAGCGGCATAGGCTGGGGCCGCGCGCGGAGGAGGACTTCAACCTCCGCGACATGGCGGAGATCTCGCAGACCATCGGTTCGGTCTCCAGCATGATGACCATCCTGTTGACGACCGTGGCGGCGATCTCGCTGCTGGTCGGCGGTATCGGCATTATGAACATCATGCTCGTTTCGGTGACGGAGCGTACGCGCGAAATCGGCCTCCGTATGGCGATCGGTGCGACCCCCGCCGACATCTTGATGCAGTTCATCGCGGAGTCGATCCTGCTTTCCACGGTCGGCGGGTTGATCGGCGTGATTTTCGGGGTTACGGGGGCGGAAATCGTCGGGAACATCCAGCACTGGCCGATCTTGATTACGACCTCTTCCATCGTGGTCTCCTTCCTGTTCAGCGCGTTGGTCGGCGTGTTCTTCGGTTTCTATCCGGCGCTCCGCGCCTCCCGCTTGAATCCGATCGACTGCCTCCGGTACGAGTAATTCTTAGTTCGTGGCATGAAAATGAAAATCGCATACCTCGCCGCCTTTCTCCTCCCGTTTGCGACTCCGGCCGCGGAGAACCATGCGGATTCTGTCGTGAAGGAAATCCTGTCCGCCGTCGCGGCGGTCAAGGCCGCCGTCCCCGACGCCGTGCCGATGGCGTTCTGGGATTTCGACGGGACGATCATCAAGGGAGATGTCACGGAAGGGCTTGAGGAAAACGGGGAACAACGTTTCAAAGGGCTTGTCGAGGAGACAACCTACGCCGGCCTCTGTTCCGTGTACAAAGGACGGGACGGGTGGTGGCAGTACAGCAAACGGGACTATCCGCGTATGAACGAAATCGGACGCTGGCTGGCCTGGCCGTACAACGCGCAGTTGTTCGAGGGGCTTACGGTGGCGTCGCTCGACGCCTTCTGTGCGGAGAAATTCAAGTCGGTGTTCCGTAAGTGGTATTTCGTCTCTTCGCTCGCGATGCTGGACGCTCTGGAAAAGGCGGGGGTTGAAAACCACATTGTCTCGGCGAGTCCGGAACTGTTCGTGCGGAACGCGGCGGAGACGCTGGGGCTGCCGCGTTCGCGTTTCAACGGAATCCGGGTCGCGGAACACGGCGGCCGGTTCACGACGCAGCTGGAGTACCCGATCCCGTACGCCGAGGGAAAGGTCGAAATCGTCCGACGGGTTCTCCTCTCCCGTCCGCACGGAATCGCCGTGGCGGGCTTCGGCAACAGCTATTCCACGGACGGCGCGTTTCTGTGTTACATCGTTTCGCAGCCTCTTCCCGGCGGTGCGCGCGGCACGGCGCTGATGATCAACGGCGGAAAGCCGAAGCCGGGATTCGAAGGTCTTTTCCGTTGCGTGGAACAGACCGACACCGCCGGACGGTAGTTCCCGTTTGTGCCGCAAGGGTGTCAGGAAGGAAGCGTTTATGAAGACCAGGATATCGTTCCTTATTTGTGCCGCGTTTGTTCTGGTTTTGTCTGTTTGTGCCGATTCATCCGATTCGTTCGCGTCGCAGCGGGCGGAGTTCGCGAAGTATTACAAACAGATCACCGGCAGGGACGCGCCCGAGGGCATGGTGCGGTTTGCCATCGATCCGAAGGTGTCGAAATCGGGCAGGGATGCGTACAGGATTGTGTCAATCGAAGGGGAGGGTCGCGCTTTGTCGCGGCCACTCGCCGAAAATGGCCGCGACGAAGCGCGGCCCTCCCGCGTCGCCATCACCGGTTCCAACCTGAGAAGTGTCTGGTACGGTCTCTACGACCTCCTTGAGCGGCGCGGCGGATGCCATTGGTTCTGGGACGGCGACGTGGTTCCGAAGAAGGAATCCATCGATCTCTCGAATCTTGACGTCCACGAGGAGGCGCACTTCGAGTACCGCGCCATCCGCTATTTCGCGCATCGAGGTCTTACGCGCTTCCAAGCGGAACAGTGGGGACCGGAGGACTGGAAACGTGAGATCGACTGGATTCTCAAACGCCGCCTCAATACGTTCATGCTCCGTATCGGTCAGGACGACCTTTTCCAGCGGGCGTTTCCCGACGTGTGCAAGTACCCCGATCCGTCGAAGCGGCTTCCCGGCGCGACCTCCAGCTACAACGACCGTACGCTCTTCTGGAGCCTGCAGTATCGCGGCAAGCTGCGCCAGAATATTCAGAAGTACGGATTCGAGCGCGGACTCATGGTGCCAGAGGATTTCGGCACCATGACGCACTGGTATTCGCGCACGCCCGAGGACTGGCTCGCGAACATGAAGCCGAAGTTCCTGCCGCAGGCGCACGGTTCGGCCGCCGGACGTAACGGCCTCGTCTGGGACATCCGCGACGACAAGTGGGCGGAGGCGTACTGGAAGCTGACAAAGACGGCGGTGGAGCAGTACGGAGCGGGGGCTCCGGATCCGAGGCTTCTCCACACCATCGGACTGAGTGAACGCGGCGTGTACAAGGAACGGGACAAGAACATCGCACTCAAGATCGAAGCTCTTCGGAAATTCCTCGCCCTCGCTCGACGCGACTACCCTGACGCGAAGGTTCTGTTATCCGGCTGGGACTTCTACGGCGGCTGGAAGGCGGACGAGGTGCGCGCGTTCCTGCCGACGCTCGACAAGAACCATGTGATCCTCTGGGACTACGAGGCGGATTGTCAGGAGGAAAGGGATACCTTCGTCGATTGGGATGTAATCGGAAAGTTTCCCTACACCTATTCGACCATCCTTGCGTTTGAGGCGGCGCTCGACGCACGGGCGGACTACAAGTTCTTTGAAAAGCGGCAGCGGCTCGTGCAGGACGATCCGATGTGCGTGGGTTGGATACACTGGCCGGAGTCGGCCCACACGGATACGTTCTTCCTTGACTTCTTTACCGTGAACGCCTGGGCGGACAAGCCGGTTCCGCATGAGAAGGTTCTGGATGCCTTCTGCGTCGGACGCTACGGCGGGAACGCGGAATGGATGAAATCCGTCTGGTCGGATGTGCTGGATGCCTCTGCGTTGCGCCGCTGGGACGAGTATTCGGAATCGAATCTCAACTGCGCCCAGCACCTGATTTATCACGGCCTGTTGAAGAAGGGTTACGACAAGCGTCCTACGAAGTGGGGACCTCCCGTCGCGAAGGCGATGACGGCATTGCGGCGTCTTGAGGACGTGCCGTGGGATGATGCGTTCATCCGGCGGGACACGATCGATATCGTGCGCATGGTTCTCGACCGGTTGATCGTCCTGAAGATCGACGAACTGGGATGCGCTCTCGCCGCATGGCGCAATGGCAGGGATGACGGTGCGTCACTTGTTGCCCGCGCACATGAACTGGCTTTGCTCTTTGATCGCCTTGCCGATGTTCTTGCGCTGCACACCGACTACTCCCTCTGGGAGTCCTACCAGCGGCTTGACGCGATCGAGAAAATCCAGAATCCGAATTTCTCCAAGACGCTCTTCGAGAATGGCGTCAACCAATACTGCCTGAGCCACCAATATGAGGCAATGCGGTACGTGGTCGCGCCGGTTGCGGCGGAGCTGGCGGAGCGGATCGCCAAGGCCGTGGCGTCCGGCGACCGTAAGGTCGGGTTCTCCGCCCGTCCAGTATTTGAGAAAATCCGCCAGGACGCGAAGGCGAAGCCGCTTGAATCGCTCAAGCCGGCTACGCCGCGAACCAAAGAGGAGTTCCGTAAGGTGATACGGAGTTTGTCGAAGGAGGACAGGGAAGGGGTATGCAGGGCGTATCCGCGAATCCTGCAAAAGCGGCAAGAACGGGACTAGTAAAAACAAACCACAAATTGACACAAATTGGTGCCCCGGCCACGTTCCCGTGAGCGGCGCGTGGGGACACGGAAGAAAGGGACAAACGAGACAAACAGGACAATCATTGTCCTTGTTGTCGTTTTATCTCACGCGGAGGAAAGAGCGGGAGGGTCGCGCCCCGTCGCGACCGGGTGGCGGCTGTCTGACGTCGGGTGTCGCCTGTCGTGCGGCGCGTGAGGACACGCGCCCTCCCGTGCGTGACATCCCCCCCGTTTCGCCTGTTTCCCGTGGTTACGTGTTCACACGATTCGCCCGTCGGCAATCCCCAAACATTCTTATAGACCCCGCAACTTTGTTATAGTACACTAAGGGGCAACCGTTTTTGAAAGGATGTCATGGCTGACGAAGAACTGACCCCGATGATGCGCCAGTACCGGCGCATCAAGCAGGAACTGCCGCCCGATGTGATTCTGATGTTCCGGCTCGGGGATTTTTATGAGATGTTTTTTGACGACGCGGTGGTCGCGGCCCCGATTCTGGGGCTGGTCTTGACCCGGCGCCAGAACTATCCGATGTGCGGTGTGCCTTACCACGCGATCGATTCCTACCTCGCCAAATTCATCCGTGCGGGGAAAAAGGCCGCCATCTGTGAGCAGATGGAAGATCCCTCGCTCGCGAAGGGAATCGTCCGGCGCGAAATCACCCGCGTCGTCACGCCGGGTACCGTCACCGAGGAGAACATCCTCGAGGCGACGCGCAACAATTACCTTGCCGCCGTGTACGCCGGGAAACAGGGGATGGGGTTGGCCCTCCTGGATCTCTCGACGGGTACGTTCACCACCGAGGAGACGGAGGATGCCCGTCAACTTGTCGAACTTCTCCGCCAGTACGCGCCGAGCGAGTGCCTGACCGGAAAGGAGTCTGCGCAGGATCCGCGTATCTGCGACGTCATTGCCTCCGGTGCGGCAGGGACGATCACGAACATCGAGGACTGGATGTTCGGCTACGACTGTGCGCGCGACACGTTGCTTCGCCACTTCCAAGTCCACTCGCTCGAAGGGTACGGATGCGAGGGCAACGCGCTGCTGGTCTGCCCCGCTGGCGCGCTGCTGCAGCACGTGCATGACGCGCTCCGCCATGCTGTCGACCACGTCAGGAGCTTGAAGGTCGGGCGAGGGGACGACCGCCTGGTGTTGGATGAGACGACCTGTTCGCATTTGGAGCTCTTGCCCAAGCGGGGCGGCGACGTTTCCCATTCCCTGTTCGGTGTGCTGGATAACACACAGACCCCAATGGGGGCAAGGCTTCTGCGGCAATGGCTCGTACGTCCACCCCGTCGGCGCGACGAGATCTGCGCCCGCCACGATGCCGTCGCGTTTTTTGTGAAGGAACGCCTGACGCTCTCTTCGCTGCGCGACAAGCTCGGTGCCGTCCGCGACCTTGAACGGTTGATTGCCCGGCTCGGAACCGACCGCGGGAACGCCCGCGAGGCGCGCGCGCTTGCCGCCTCGCTTCTCCCCGTCCCGTTTCTGCGCGACGAACTCGCCGCCGCAGCAGGGGTGTCGGTTCTTGCCGAAATCGTGGGCGGGCTCCGTGCACTCCCGGAACTCGTCCGCCTTATCCAGACGGCGATCGACGACGAGCCCGCGACGGGGTTGAAGGAGGGAGGCATTATCCGGCCCGGATACAACGCGGAGCTGGACGAATTGCGCGCGCTTGCCACGCAGGGGCACGAATGGCTCGCGCAGTATCAGGCGAAAGAACAGGAGCGTACCGGCATCAAGAACCTCAAAGTCCGCCACAACAAGGTATTCGGGTTCTACATCGAGATTTCCAAGGGGCAGGTCCCGCTCGTCCCGCCTGAATACGAACGCCGTCAGACGCTCGTCAACGCCGAACGGTTCGTCACGCCGGAACTGAAGGAGTACGAGCAGAAGATTTTCGGCGCACAGGAAAAGTCGATGGCGATGGAGTATGAGCTTTTCTGCGCCGTCCGCCGCGAGATCGCCGCCCGCACCGCCGAGATTCAGGAAACGGCGGATGCCGTCGCCCGGTTGGACATCCTGCTTTCCTTCGCGGACCGCGCGCTCGCCCTCGGTTACGCTCGCCCTGTGATGACGGAGGGCGACACGCTGCGGATTGTCGACGGACGCCATCCGGTGATCGAACAGCTGCCGGATGCCGAGCCGTTCGTGCCGAACGACACGCTTCTCGATTGCGGCTTGAACCAGATCGCCCTGATTACCGGGCCGAATATGGCGGGGAAGTCCACCTACATCCGGCAGGTCGCGCTGATCGCGATTATGGCGCACGTGGGATCGTTCGTTCCCGCAAAGGAGGCGGAAGTCCCGTTGCTCGACCGCGTCTTCACCCGCGTCGGGGCAGGGGACGACCTCGCCAAGGGACGCAGCACGTTCATGGTCGAAATGCAGGAGACGGCGAATATCCTCAACAACGCCACGGAGAGGAGCCTTATCGTCTTGGACGAGATCGGTCGCGGCACCAGCACGTTCGACGGTATCAGCATCGCGTGGGCGGTCGCCGAGTATCTGCACAACACCGCCCGCGTCAAGGCGAAGACGCTCTTCGCGACGCACTATCACGAACTGACCGATCTTTCGCTCACCCTCGGCGGGGTGAAGAACTACACCGTGCAGGTGCGCGAGCGCGGGGACACCGTGGTTTTTCTCCGCCGGATCGCGCCGGGGTGCGCCGACAAGAGTTACGGCATCCAGGTGGCGCGGCTCGCCGGAATGCCGGCGGAGGTGATCGCGCGGTCGAAGGAGATCCTGCACAACCTGGAGGAGGGGGAGGTCGAAGGCGGCCTTCCCAAACTCGCCCGGACGGCCCGCCGCAAACAGGTGGACGCGCCGGGGCAGATGACGTTATTCTAACCGTTCGGAGAGGGCTTGCACATGGAACGACAGATTTTCCTCTACCTGCTTTGGGAGGAGGCGCGCGATCACGAAGAGGAAATCCTCGCCGACATCCGCGCGCATTTCAACGTCCTCAAGCGTTTCGAGGTGACGTGGCCGCAACGCGAATTCATCGAACATCTGGAGGCGTTCTACGGGCATACTTCCGCCATCTGGCGGGCGAAGGCGAACCGCGACGGGATGGGGAGTTTCCTGGTGATCCTGGTGGAAGACGAGCACCCGCGTTTCGAGAGGCGCAAGAGCCTTGGCGGTGTCGAGCAGGAGGTGGATGTCAACGTGTACGACGCGAAGAAGCGCTACCGTAAACTCCTTAAAAGCAAAGACCGCGTCCATTCCTCCGTCACGCTCGCCGAGACGCGCCATAATTTCTGCCTCTTGACCGGACGGACGCTCGCCGATTGGCTGGCGGAGGAAAAAGCGGACGGTGCGCTGGTGCGGCTCGTCAGCGAACAGCCGCGTTACTGGGGGTGGAAGTCGCTGGAGCAGGTCTTCACCGTCCTCAACGAGTGCATGGACTACGTGGTGTTGCGTAATGCGGGCACGTTCGACGCGATGGCGGCGGGCGACCATCCGGACATCGATATGCTGGTGTCGGGCGTGGACACCTTCGCGGCGATCACCGGCGCGACGCGGATGTCGCCCAAGCCCCGCCGTACCGCGTATGCCCTGAAGGTCGGCGGGAAGGTGTTGAAGTTCGACCTCCGTGAACCCGGAGACGGCTACTACGATCCTTCTTTCGCGTCGGATATTCTCGCCCGGGCGGAGTGGATGGCGGTTGACGGATCGAAAACGAAACTCCGCGTCCCCGGCGGGGAGGACAGGCTCTATTCGCTGCTCTACCACGCGCTTTTGCACAAGAAGGAGGTTTCGCCGGATTACGCCGCGTTTTTCGAGCGGAACGGACTTGCGCGTGAACAGTGGAAGGAGGCGCTTGCCGCATGGCTTTCGTCGAAAGGGTATGCCTACTGCCGCCCGCTCGATCCGAAGGTCGCGTTCAACGAGGCGAACCTTCTGCCGTCGCCGCCGTTGAAGAGATTGCCGCGTTCGTTCGCGCACATCTGCTCCTTCGCGCTCTCGTTTAGCAAGTTGCGGCTCCACCTCTTCACGGGTACGGGGCTCCCGAATCTTTTCCGTCTCCAGTTACGGCTCGGCGGGCTTTTCAAGATTGACATCTGCGTCGGCCAGGTCAAGGAGATTGAGACATGAAGTTCTACGGGTTCTTCAATCCCGCCGGACGCCTCCTCCGTGTCTTGAGCGAGCGTTTCGTGAACGAGCTGCCCGATCTCGCCGCCAAGCTCTCCCCCGTGCCGTTGGCGGAACTGCCCCGCTACGAGTTCCCCTCCGGGAAACCGCTCCATGTGCAGTTCACGCGGCGGAATTTCGACGGCGAGTTCGCCTGGATGTTCTATCCCGCGAAACGCGACAACGTCCAGACCGTCTTCTCCAACGTGGACGGTGTGTGGCGTGTGGAAAAGCGCGTGTTGCGCCGCGCCCTCCGTTCCCCGTTCTGCCCCTTCCGCCAGCTCGCGCTCCCGCCGGAACCGCTCCTCCCCGGTATCACCGCCGATGTCGCGATGGCCGCAGACGTACAGGGCGGCGCGTGGAGCGAGGCGATGGTGCGGTTGGAGTCGTTCTTCAAGTCGCTTGTCTCGCAGTACCCGCTCGACAAGAAGGGACGCCTCCCCGCCGGAATGGTCGATGCCCTTCCGCGTAACGCTGTTGCAGGGGCCGAAGGCGGGCTTCGCTTTTTCGATCTTGAATACGCCCGGCGCGGCGGTGTGCGCCTTTCTTTTTTACTATACAGGGCCATCAAGATGGACTTGCTCTTGCATCTTCCGAAAGCGGAACGCAGTCAGATCGACTTCAGGGGCAGTTATGAAGCGCTCTGCCTTTCCTTCGGAATGAAACCGCGTTTCCGGCGCGATGCCCGTGAATCGCGTGCGTTGAAGCGTTTCACCAGCGGTTCGTTGCGTCGTACCCTTTGCCGGTTCTTCCTCCTGTTCCTCCCGAAACGCGCCCGTCCCCGCCACGAATGGTGGAGCGGCGATTACCGTCTCCTTCCCAAGAAAGCCTCTGCGACATGAACGCTTTTCCCCTCAGCCTTGTTCTCGCGGCCTCGCTCGTTGCGGCGGGGTGCGGAAACCGCACCCGCGCCATCGAGAAAGCGCCGGATCCCGCGCTTCCCGCCGTCACGAACTTTCCCGCCGCGAACGCTTCCAACGCGCTTGCGCGCACGGCGGATTTTATCCGTGACTGTACCCCCCGCGATGCCGGGACGCCGGGCGCTGAAAAGGCTGCTCGTTGACTCGCCGCCTCCCTCGCGGCGGGAGGGTTCGAGGGAACGAACGTGCTGTCCTGTTTCTCCCCTGAGGGTGTTTCCGTCTGCGCCGTCGATACGTTCACGAACGCCACGCCGCACGGTTCTTGCGCGTTCCGGAACGTACTCGCCGCCGTCCCTGCCCGTGAACCTTCGGACAAATGGATTGTCCTGCTTTCGCACTTTGATACGAAATCCGGCATCGGTCCGCGTTTCGAGGGCGCGAACGACGGCGCGTCTTCCACCGGGCTTCTTCTGGAACTCGCCTCCTGGTTCCGCCGTCGCCCCCTGCGCGACGTGAACCTGTTCTTCGGATTCATGGACGGGGAGGAGTGTATGTCCTTCTACGGCCCTTCCGACGGATTCCACGGCAGCAGGCGGCTTGCCAAACAACTGGAAGGTAAAAAGAAAAAGGTACGCGCCGTCATTCTGATGGATATGGTGGGCGATGCCGATTTGCGCCTCACGATTCCCCGGAACTGCACGGGCGCGTTGCGTCTTCTTTCGCTTGAAGCGGCGGAGACGGTCGGTGTCCGCGACCGGATCGGGTTGTTCGACGGCTACGTCTACGATGACCACCACGCCTTTTTTGAGGCGGGCTTCCCGGCGGTGGATTTGATTGATTTTGAATACGGCAGTGCGCCGGGAGAGAACGACTACTGGCATACCGAGGCGGACACGTTCGACAAACTTTCCTCCGAAAGCCTGTATACGACCGCGAAAATCGTTCTTGAAATGATCCGGCGCCTGGTCGCCCCCTGATGCCGTCGATGGCTATCGGTGGCGATCGGTCTCCCTTAAACCGGTACGAATTCCCATTTGAACGGGCCTTCGGCGGGGATTTCCAGCATCCGGAAACCGTGGGGACGCTTGTCGAAATTCCGCGAGGTCGTTTCGGCGTTCAGCAACGGTGTCCGCCAGTACGTCCGGTTCTGCGTCCGGTGCGTGTGCCCGGCGAGGAAGAAACGGACGCCCGAATCGAGGCAGCGGTCGAGAAATTCATGGCGCGTCGCCAACGGGTAGTTCTGGTAGGAGTCCTTCTCGTCCGGTTGCCGGTCGAACGGCGGCTGGTGCGTCAGCCAGATGATGGGCAAACCCGCCTTTTTCGCCTCTTCCAGTTCGCGGTTGCGCCAGGCGTGGTAACTGGGATGCCGCCCGGGTGCGCGTTCAAACTGCCCGTTCGCCGCGATCAGCCTCCAGCCTTTCACCGTCTGCGCGGTGTAGACGTACCCGAACACGGAGGTAAAAAGGTCGCGCTGCGTCTTGTTCCGGTCGTCCGGGATGTCGTGGTTGCCCGGCACGACAATCCACGGCACGTTGATCCGTTTCAACAGGCGCGGCCAGTCCTGCGAAAGTTCGTTCCACTTGTTGACCATATCCCCGCCGAAGAAGCAGATGTCCGGTTGCAGTTCATTGACCTTTTCGATCTCCTTCTCGGCACGGGCGAGGTCGTTTTTATACGCCTCTTTCCCTTTCCCGACGGGGCCGAATCCAAGCTGCGGGTCGCAACAGTGCGCGATCTGGATGGGCGGAAGTTTCCCGCCGTTTCCGGCGAACAGCTGCATCGCGCCAAGGGAGGCGATGCCTTGTAGAAACCCTCTTCTCGAAACACCTGTCAACGGACGGTACGAATCATTCATGGACATCTCCCTTTTTGTTGGAAACGGCTTTTAGTATGCCACATCCACATTCTCCCCGGCAAGACACTTTATTTCACGGGGGTACCGTCGATGTTGAACACGTAGTTGTGATTTTTCCCGTACTTCCCGTATGAAACGTAGCCGTTGGCGCGCGGCTTGACCGTCTCGCCGTTGAACGTGCCGTCCTTGCCGACTGTCCAGAGGATACCGCTCTCGGCATTGTACTTCAGTTCTTTGCCCTGTGCATAGGGGTCTCGCGGCACGGCGGGAAGGAATTCCGGCACAAGTTCCGCCAAATTCTTGGGGAACGCGCCCGTCTTCCGCTTGAACCTCGCCGCCGCCACGATCGTTTCGACGGCATGATGCTGGAAATCGGATCTTGCGATGGCTTCGCCCAGCGAGCGCCACGACGGGAGGCTCTCCAACAACATTCTTCTTCCGATAAAGTTCGGACCGAAACGCCAAGTGCTGCTGTTTTCCACCGCGATGTTAAACTCCTCTTCAAACTTGTCCCATGCCGCTTTGTCGTTGCCGAGCCGGTAGCCCTCCTTTATCTTTTCGAGGTAACGGGCGTAGGTCGTCCACGAACGGTTTTGATGGTAGGCGTAGGAGCTGAGGAAGGGAATTCGCAGTCTCGGTACGCCAGACCTTCTGTTCGACATCTCCGTGAAGAATACTGTAAATTCGTTGTTCACCATCCTCTGCACCCGTTCGGGACGGGATGCGATGTCAAACTGGCGTAAGGCATCTTGAAGGCGGCCAAGTTCCTCGTCCGTCGCCTTCCCAGACTTTATGATTCTCTGGACAACACCGTTCCCGGCATAGTTCAGAATGCCTCCGGCCACCAGCCACCTGATGACGGATTCCGAGTCGTTCTCTATCTTCCGCGTGAGTAGGATTATGTCGCGCACGTCTTCTATCGCCGCCCCGATCTCGTCGCGCTCTATATGCCGTCTGGCCTGGAGGTACACAAGTCTGCACAGGCGCAAGAACTCGTTGATTTTAGGGAACGCAAGTCGTTTCCCCGATGCCGGATCGATGGCGCACCATACCTTGCGCTGCACGACCTCGTGGAAGAGGGCGAGGGCTTTCGCGGATTCGGCAAGGATCGCGTCCTTCTCCGCATCCGTCATGTCCTGCTTGGAAGCGGCGAATTTCGTCCATGCTTCATGATGCTTCTCGAACACGCTGGTCAGGATGGGTAGGCCCGTTTGCTCGCTGACCACGTTTGTCACAGCGATCAGTCCGCAATAGACGTTGTCCGCTTCGGGGGGAACCTCGAAAGGATTGGTGAACGGGGTGAGATCCGGCGGTTCGCAGTCGAAGGAATTGAATCCGATGTATGCCGCCGCCGCCGTCAGGACGAGACCTGTGCTGACAGCTGTCCATTTGAGAATCTTGCGTGTGTTCGTCATTGTGACCTCCTTGTGTCTGGGTGGGTTAAGGTGAAATTGTCCATCAGGCGTCAGATGCTGTTCGCCATGCATACATTCGCCAGGTACTTTGTCGCCGCTTTCCGCGATACCTCCTTTTCCAGGAGTTTCACCATCCGTTCGCATCGGCTTCCGGCGTCGGTTGTAGCAGGGCCGGAATATACGGTTGTCTCGGTGTTGTCCGGTTCCATGGTGTCGAGGACTGTGTTGAATACGATGGAGGAAAGGGACATCGTTACGGCGAGAACCGCGGCGATCTTCAGGAACGGCGACTTGACGAACGATCGGAACGGATGCATCTTCCGGTCTTCCTTGAGGAGTTCCGCCACACGAGCCGTACATCTTTCCTCGAAGTCGGCGTGGGGGATGGGCCATGCGGATGGGTCGCGTAGTGCCGCCGCGATGGTTGTGTCGAGATCGTCGGATTCCGTCTCTTTGCGATGGTTGTCATTCATGGCCTTTTCTCCTTTCGTTTGGTTGGATGCACGATCGACGCATTCCCTTGGGTTCCCTTTGAAATTTTTTCGCGGATTATCTTCTTCGCCTCGTGAAGCCAGTAATACACGGTTCCTTCCGGTTCGCCCAACGATTCTGCGATTGCCGGGACAGGCATTTCAGCGAAGTAGAAAAGTTCGACGACGACTCGTAGCTTTTCGGGAAGTGCCGCCACAGCCGTGCGCACTTTGTGTGCATCGTCCGCCCGTTCGGCGGATTCTGCGGGCGAGGGGCTTTCGTCCGCCCGTTCCGGTAACTCCTCCTGGAACACGAGGGAATTCGCGCCTTTCTTACGCAGATCCATCTTGAGGAAGTTCGCCATAATGGAACACTGCCAGGTGAAGAAGCCGGACTTTCCCTTGAACGAACGGATGCTCTGGATCACACGCGCCAGTGTACGCGCGACGAGATCCTCCGCATCGGTCTCGTTTCGGCACATACGCATCGCCGCTGCAAAGAGGCGGTTTCCGTACGTACCCACGAGTCGTCGCGCCCCTTCCTCGGGACGTTCCCGCAACGCCTGTAGAATCTCGTTGTCGTCCATTATGGTTTTCCCGGTTGTTTATACGGGGTCTTGCCGTTCCACAAGACCCTGTTCAATCCGTATGATGCACCAAGCCGAAAATTCCTTGGCGCATTTTTACGGCTGCGGCCGCAAACCACGGATGACGGACGAGGATCGCGTTCCTCCCATAGAAATACCGTTGTCTCGGTGTTTGGTGTTCAGGATGTTTTTTTGTCCGCGTAGAGCTGCGAGACGGCCGCCCCGTCCGGTCCCAGTACGTCGCGCTTCAACCCGCAGGTCTCCAACACTTGGTCGGTGGTCCGGAAGTGGCATTTGCAACAGTCGAGCAGTGCCTGCGGGCCGTGTTTCGTAACCAGTTCGACCCCTGTGTCGCGCACGTTGGTGGCGCCTTTCGGAATCTCCAGGTCGTAGGTTGCGCTCATCTTCGCAATGGCGCGCAGGAAGGTTGCGCGCGCCAGGATGGAGGCGGCGGCGACGGCGATGTCGGATTCCGCCTTGTGATGCTGGTCGAGCTTATACGCCCGGTTTTCAAGCCCCCGTTTCTTCAAGGCGCTCTTTAAGGCTGTCGCGATCAGTGTTTCGTCGCCGAACTGGTCGGCTACGGCGAGTTGTACGTCCGGGCGTGTGATGAACAGTTCCGCGATGCACTGCGCGTGGATCCAGGCGAGGATCCGGTTCACGGAATGCATCTTCGCGTAAAGCTGGTTGTACCGGCGCACCCCCACCATGACCCGCTTGAAACACCCGTTCCCAAGCAGGGTTTCCAGGCGTGAGGCGATGGCGAGACAGGTGATGTCCGTGAGTTGTTTGCAATCCTTCACGCCGATGTCGCGCATCTTTCCGGCAAGTTCCTTGTCGGCGTATGCGGCACAGGCGACGAGGGGGCCGAAAAAGTCGCCTTTCCCGCTCTCGTCGCTGCCGAGGTGCGGGACGCCCGTCGTCGCGTCCCATACATCTTCGTAACCGAGCGCGGCATGTTTGAGGATTTCCGGCTCCAGCGTGAAGAGGACGAAGTCCTCCGCCCCTCGTCCTTGGATCACGCATTTCCCGCTGGTGTAGACGTTGATGATACAACGCGGACCTTCCACCGAGGCGACGGTGTACGGTACACCGGTACGACGCTTGTACCCGCGTTCGGCAAAAAGGAGGAGGAGCGAAGTCGCCTGTTCCTTCGTGAGCGGGTAGGTGAATGAGTTTTTCTTCTTGTCCGGCATGGATGCTTAAAGTTCTTTCACGCGGATGAAGCGGAAGTACGGTGCGGCTTTACCGTGGCGCCCTTGGAATCCGATTCGTCCGTGCGTCGGAATCTGCGACCAGGGGACGCTCAACCAGGAGGGGATGTCCGAACCGTCGGGATTTTTCTTCGCGTCTTTCCACACGGAGAGATCGGCGTCTACCGTGACTTCCCCGTTGACGGCCACACGGATCCGCTTGCCGACCGCCCAGACGGTCATGCGGTTCCACTCGCCGGCGGGTTTTGCGTTGTTGACTTTTGGCGCGAGGTGGCCGTAGAGGCCGCCGTTTCGTTCCGTCCCGTTCATCTTGCCGGGCTGGACCGCGTTGTCGTCGAGCAACTGGACTTCCACCGTTCCGGGGATCCAGTTCTTCTTGTTCACGCAGTAAACCAGGCAGCCGCTGTTCGCGCCGGGGTCGAGCTTGTACTCGAAATCGAGGATGAAGTTCTGGTAGTCGCGGTTCGACCAGATCGCGGAATCCTTGTTCGCGGTGAGGTCTCCTTCGTCATTGATGAACCAGACGCCCTGTTCGAACTCCGCGTTCGCGAGGTCGAGGTCGAAGAGGGTGCGCCAGTTCGAGGAGTCGGGATGGACGCGGCGGGCCGGTTGCGCCCGTGCGGCGCGAACGACGTTTTCCGCCGTTACCGGGGCAGGCGTTTTTGCGGCGGGCTTCGTGTCGGCCGCAGGATTGTCGCCGACACATCCGGCGAGGATGAACGCGGTGGAGACGAACAGGGGAAGCGTTTTCACAGGTATACTCCTTTGCTCTTACTTACGGGTGAAGCGGGCGGTCCAGCCGCCGCCGGGGGCGAATTTGACGGGAAGCTTCTGCCCGGCATGGACGGTCACGGTCTTGTGCGCGTAGTCGGTCGCGTCGCGGTCCGCGTTCACGCCGTCGGCGAAAATCTCCGCGTTCCAGTCGCCCGCGCCGAGGAACGAGGTGTTGATCGCGATGGTCTTCTTGTTCCAGCCGCAGATCGCGGCGGCATACCAGGCTTCGCCCTTGCGGCGCGCGAGCGCGGCATACCCGTCCATCTCGCCCCCGAGCGCCTTGGTGTCGTCCCACGTGGTGGGCACCTGGCTCATGAAGTTGAAGCACTCCTGGTTGGCGAGATACTGCGAGGGGGAATCGCAGAGCATCTGCAACGGCGCTTCGAAAAGCGTCATCAGCGCCATCTGGTGGACGCGGGTGCCCGGTGCGCCGGGGGTGGCGGGCGTAGGCCGCCATTCCTTGCGGAGAATGTTGCGCATCGCGCCGGGGGTGTAGTCCATCGGCCCCGCGAGCATCCGCGTGAAGACGAGTGTGCAGTCTTTCACCGGCATGTACTCGCCACACGCTTGGCTCCACTTGCACTGTTCAAGGCCGTGTACCCCCTCGAAGTTGAGGACGTTCGGGTAACGGCGCTGGATGCCCGACGGCTTGTACATACCGTGGTAGTCGATTAACAGCTTGTGGCGGGCGGCGACCGCCGCCATCTTCTCCAGGAAGTTGACCATCGCCTGGTCGTCGCGGTCCATGAAGTCGATCTTGAATCCCTTCACGCCCATCTTCGCGTAGTGCGCGGCAACCTCCTCTTCGCGACCGAGGAACTGCGCCCACGCCGCCCAGAGGATGATGCCGACGCCGCGCTCGTTCGCGTACTTCACGAGGTGCGGGACATCGACCTCCGGGTTGAACTCGAAAATCTGGAGATGCTTCGACCAGCCTTCGTCGAAGATGACGTACTCCACCCCCGTCTTCTTCGCGAAGTCGATGAAGTACTCGTAGGTTTTCGTGTTGCAGCCGGCGCGGAAATCCACGCCGATCACGTTCCAGCGGTTCCACCAGTCCCAGGCGACCTTGCCCGGCTTGATCCAGTCGTCGTCCCCGATCACGCTCGGCGAAGCCAGCGCGTAGACGATGTCGGCTTCCACGAGTTTCGCCGTGCTGTCCGCCAGCATGAAGACGCGCCAGGGGAAGGTGCGTTCGCCGTCCGTTCCCGCGATGAACGCCTCTCTGGACTGGACGCGCTGGTAGCGCGTGGGGTGGTCGGTGTACTTCATCTGCCAGTCGTAGAAGCGCGTCTTCTTCGGATAGCGGGCGAAGACGCCGACAAGCTTCTTCGCGTCCTGCGCGTCGCGGACGTAGTTCCAGCCCGCGTAGTCGCGAAGGTCGGTCTCGGTGACGCACATTGCCGCGCCGTTGAACTCGAACGTGAGGGGCGCGTACCAGATGTTCTTTGCGCTGTCCGTCGGCGCGGCTTCGACCGTCCGCCGTTCGTAGACGCCCTCCCAGCTGCACTGGAGCGGATCGTTCTCTCCGCCGCCGTTGTTGAACGCGGCGTAGACGCACTGCGAGGCGTCCGCGAACGCAACCTCCGCCGTTTCGTCAACCACCTTGATCCGCCCGTTCATCGACGTGAAGAAGCGGTAGGCGACACCGTCGTCGCGGGCGGTGAGGTCTATTCCCCAGTCGTCCTCAAAGATCAACCGCTTGCTCTGCGCGAGTTCGTCGATAGACGCCTTCTTATAGACCGGCGTCGCGACGACTTTACCCTTGCACGACGTATCCTTCGTGCCTTGCAGCTTGGGGGCAATGCCGAGCGTGCCCTTCCCCGCGAGCGTGAGGGCGATGGCGTTCGGACCGGAAAGGCGTTTGCCGTTCCTCAAGATTTCACAGGAAAGGTTCGGCTCGGTGTTGACGCGGATCTCGTTCGCGCCGTCCGGGGACTTGACGCTAACGGTTTCGGCAGAAAGCGTCCATGTAAACGCGGCGCCCAACGCCGCAACGAGATGGAATTTGTTGGTGGACATGGGGATTCCTTTCTTGATTCGTAAACAAAAGGTTACTCGATTCCGGGAGGCGGCTGCGGCTGTTCGTTCTGTTCGCGCTCCAGCTCCTCCTCCTGACGCTGTTTTTCAATCTCCTGGAGGGCGGCCTGTTTCGCCATTTCGACCAGCTTCTTAGCCTGTTCCTCGTTCTGCTTCTTGGCCAGCGCCGCCTGTTCCTTGCGTTCACGTTCCGTACGCGCGGCACGTTCCTTCATGCGCTCCATGAAGGACGACCCGGCGGGGGGGATCGGGGCTGGCGGCAAACTGGAAGGCTGCCGGACGCTGCGCGGCGTGACGGCGGGCGAGGCGGGGGCGGCGGCCACGGAAACCGTGTTCGACATCGTGGCGCCTTTTGAACCGGCGGGGGCGTCGATCAACCCTTCGCCCAGCTTCATGGTGATTACGATATCGTCCTTCTTCAGCTGCGCCCACTCCTTGTCGTAGTCCGCATCGACGATCGACCAGCCCTTCCGCTCATCGCCCACCGCCATATAGAAGTTGATCGGGGGCTTTTCGTTCGTGTCCGTGAACCCGACCATCACTTCGCCATCGGGGTTGATATTCACGCAAGAGACCTTCACGCCCTTCGCCAGCTGTTGCTGTTCGACACGGACCTCCTCGGCGGTTTTCAACTCCTCCTCGGTCATCGCGGGAGCAGGCTCCGGATCGCCGTTCTCCGAGAAATTCGGGGGCAGCGGCCCGAACGGCATCCGGTCGAGAATCGACTGATAACGGTCGATGGTATACGGCTTGTAGGTCTGCGCCGCCGAAACGGCCCCGCAACACGCCAGGGCGGTCAAGATGGAAAACACAAATTTCATGCCTGAAAGGATACCAGAAATTCCCCCTCCTGAAAAGCAAAAACACACGGGCAACGTAATGAAAAATACCTTGCCCCAATCGGCGGATTTCTGGTAACCTCCTTTTGACGGCTATCGAGAGGTGGGGCGCGCGGTAACGCGTCCTTACCGGATTTGTGCCCGCTGTCCCGTTTGTACGATTCGCGGATGCATCGCCGTGAAATAGTTTGTTTCGGGATGGCTTGCTTTTCCGTAGAGAAAGCGGTATACTGGACGCCGTGATTGTTGAGGTGCGTATCCTCAAAACAGGGACAAAGGAGTTAGAGATGAAAACGTTATTGAGCACGTTGTTTTCCGCGGTCGTCTTCTCCGCGGTTGTTGCACAGGCCGCCGGATCGGCCTATCCCGCAGAACTGGATGACGAGGGTTTTGTCTCCCTCTTCAACGGCAAGGACCTCACGGGCTGGGTCGGCTCGAAGTCGTACGGTGTCGAAATCTGCACGAACAAACTCGCCAACGGTACGGTGAGCGTGTTCCCCGTGATCGCCTGCCAGCCAGGGAAGGGTAAAGGCGGGGGCGGTAACCTCTGCACGGAGAAGGAGTACGAGAACTTCATTCTGCGTTTTGAGTTCGTCATGCCGCCCAACGGCAATAATGGATTGGGTATCCGTATCTCCGATATCAACAAGGACGCCGCGTACTGGGCGATGTGCGAGCTGCAGCTTCTCGACGACGGCGGTCCTTCGTATTACGACAAGAAGGCGGGCAAGGACAAACTCAAACCCTATCAGTACACGGGGTCTATCTATGGCATCGTGCCGTCCCGCCGCGACAATACGGGCAAGCAGGTCTGGGGGAAGGATCGGAACTTCACAGGCGGCGGAAGCTACGTGCGTAAGCCCGGTATGTGGAACTTCGAGGAGGTGAAGGTGATCGGTAGCGAGATCGAGGTCTACCTCAACGGTTACCTCATCACCAAGGGCGATGTCTCGAAGTTCAAGGGGGACGGCGACACGCCCGACCATCGGAAGCACCCCGGCCTCCACAACAAGAAAGGGCGTATCGGCTGGCTCGGCCACGGGCATCACGTCATGTGGCGCAACATCCGCGTGAAGGAACTTCCGGCCGATGCGAAGATGGGCGCAGTCTGCCCGAAGCAGACCATGCCTTGCCCGGCTGGCTTCACGACGTACTTCGCCGGCAAGGAAGCCGATCTCGCCAATTGGAAGGGCGTGACGACCGAGAAGAAGTTCGACAACCCGGTCGTCCGCCAGGCGGCGACGCCAGAGCAGCGCGCCGAGATGCAGGCGGTCGCCGACAAGGGGATGCGCGAACATTGGCACGTCCGCAACGGCAATCTCTTCTTCGACGGGTACAAGGGCGGTTACTCGCTCGCCACCAAGCGCGACTACAAGGACTTCGAGATGTGGGCCGACTGGCGCATCATGTCCATCACGGGCGACTCCGGCCTCTACCTTCGCGGTTCGCCGCAGGTGCAGATCTGGGACGCGCACAACCAGTGGGGCATCGGCTCCGGCGGTCTCTACAACAACAAGAAGAATCCCTCCAAGGCGCTTAAGATCGCGGACAAGCAGGTCGGCGACTGGAACCGCTTCCATGTGATTATGAGGGGCGAGAAGGTCACGGTGTGGCTGAACGGCGAACTCGTGGTCGATAACGTCACGCTGGAGAACTACTGGGACCGCAAGCGTCCGATCTTCCCGGTGGAACAGATCGAACTGCAGTGCCACGGCGATCCGACCGAATGGCGCAACATCTTTATCCGCGAACTGTAATCGTTCTATGACGCAAGACGACCTCTTCCAGTTCTACGAAGGGGACGAGCAGCCGCACGCGGTCGAGAAATCGCCGCTGGAACAGCAGCCTCTCGCCGCACGGATGCGCCCCGTCTCGCTGGACGAGGTCGTCGGCCAGGAGCATATCCTCGGACCGGGGAAGCTCCTGCGCCGGATTATCGAGGCGGATCGCCTCGCGAATTTAATTTTTTACGGTCCGCCGGGGTGTGGCAAGACAACGCTCGCCGAGGTGATCGCGCATGTCACGATGCGCCGGTTCGAGCGGACGAGCGGGGTGTTGTCGAACGTCGCCCAGTTGCGCGACATCTGCGAACGGGCGAAACTGTACAACGGTGCGCGCGGCACCGTTTTGTTTGTCGATGAGATCCACCGTTTCAGCAAATCCCAGCAGGATGTGCTGTTGCCGTACGTCGAGAACGGGACGGTTACGCTGGTCGGGGCGACCACCCACAACCCGAATATTTTCGTCAACAGCCCGCTTACCTCGCGTTCGCTCGTGTTTGAGTTGCACGCCCTCTCGCCGGAGGCGATTAAACAGCTTCTGGCGCGGGCGCTGGCGGACGAAGGTCGCGGCCTGGGGAGTTTCCACGCGGTGCTGGATCCGGAAGCCGCCGATTTTCTCGCGGAGATCTGCGACGGCGACGCCCGCCGCGCGTTGACCGCGCTGGAGGTCGCCGTCCGTTCCACGCCGGCCTCCGAAGACGGGACGATTCACGTCACCCCCGCCGTGATGGAGGATTGCGTCCAGCGCAAGATGGTGCTGTATGACAAATCGGAAGACGGGCATTACGACACGATTTCCGCATTTATCAAATCCGTGCGCGGTTCGGATCCCCACGCCGCCGTCTACTGGCTGGCGAAGATGCTGGAGGCGGGGGAAGATCCCCGTTTCATTGCGCGGCGGTTGATCATCCTCGCTTCCGAAGACATCGGCAACGCCGATCCGCGCGGTTTGAGCGTCGCCGTTGCCGCCATGCAGGCGGTCGAATTCATCGGAATGCCCGAAGGGCGCATTTCGCTTGCCCAGGCGACGACCTACCTTGCGACTGCGCCGAAAAGCAACGCCGCCTACCTCGCGGTGGACGAGGCGTTGCAGGATGTCCGTTCCGGCCGCGTCCTGGCGGTCCCGGAACATTTGAAAAACGTCCATGTCGAAGCGACGGGAAAAGAGACCGCGCAGGCGTACAAGTATCCGCACGATTTTGAAGGACACATCGTCCGGCAGGACTACCTTCCTGTTGACAAGACGTACTACCGTCCCACGGATCAGGGGTACGAGGCGACCATTGCGAAACGGATGGCGTGGTTCGCGGAACAAGCGAAGTCCCGCGAGGGCGAAGGGGAGGGGGCGTGATGGATTCATTTTCGATGACGTTGGCGCTTCGGCTTTTGCTTGCGACCCTGTTCGGCGGGCTGATCGGGTTGGAGCGTGAATACCGGGCGAAAGAGGCGGGGTTGCGGACGCATTTCCTTGTCGCGCTGGGATCCGCGTTGTTTATGATCGTTTCGCAGTTCGGTTTCACCGGAACGCTGGAGATGATCCTTGCCAAGCAGGGCGCGGAGTTTCCGGTTCATGCGGATGTCGGGCGCCTCGCCGCGCAGATTGTCACGGGGATCGGTTTCCTCGGTGCCGGGACGATTGTCCTGCACCGTCATTTCGTGGTCGGGCTGACGACGGCGGCTGCAATCTGGACGACTTCCGCGATCGGCGTTGCCGTCGGTGCGGGAATGTACACGCTCGGCGCGGTGGCTACCCTCCTCGCGTTGGCGGGACTTGAATTATTTATTCTTGTGGACAAGCGTGTCAACAAGGTGCGCCGCGAATTGCAGGTCTCGCTGTGGGCGGAGAACGACGAAGCTGTGAGTGAAGCCGTCCGCGCATTGACCGCGTACAAGGGCGCGATTCTCTCGGCCTATTCCGCACGGCGCCACAGCGGCGGCGGAATCACAGCGACCTTCACGCTGGCGGCCCCTGTCAACTCGCTGACACCCTCCATGGTCTTGTCCACGCTCGGAAAAATCAAGGGCGTGGAAACCGAAACCGTCACGCAAGAGTGACGGGTGATTGCTCGCGATCGATAGCCGTCGATAGCCGCCGAAACACGACCTCCCGAAATCACCGCGCGCGAGGCGGCGGGGTCTTCTTCGGGGCGGGACGGTTTTTCGGCGTTCCGCTCTTACGTTTCATAAACGCTTCGGCCTGGCGGAGGTCTTGTTCGGAAACTTGGCCGATTTCGTGAAGCTGCATCGTTTTGCAAAGTCGCAGAAGCAATTTTGCGTTCAGGGGGAAATGGACGTGGACATCGTTCCCTTTCGCCGCGATGTGCGCGATCTTGGCGAGTTCCGCCAGTTCGTTCGGCTCTTTACGATACAGGAACAACCCTTTCGCCGCGAACAACGCCTGTTGCATGCCCTGCGCCGCTTGCGGGGAGTCGGTGTGCAGTGTAATGCGGAAGTCGGCCCGGTCGTGTCCCGGCGCGTCAAGCGTCAACTCGGCAGACGTCGCCAGCGCGAGTCCGGCTGAAAGGATCGGGTTGACGGCGAATTGTTGCGGATTCCCCGTGTACATCGTGGCGATACGCGACTTTGTACGGACAAGGGAACGGGCGGACGGGGCGGTCGGCGGAAGCCCCCGCCTTACTCCGGCTACACAGTCGATCGCGCGCAGGACGCCCTCTTTCCGCGATCCCGCGAGAACGATACCGGGTGTCGGTAACGCGAGGAAATACATACTTCCGTTCTGCATACGGTAGGTGTGGATGTCGGTTTTCCGGTAGACCTCTTTTCGTGTGCCGCGCATGGCGAGCGTCTGTGCGATAAGGCGGGCGTCGAACCGTCCTGTCACGTAGACGAGGTCGGGATCGTCCAGTTGGCGGTTGCCGAGGAAGATGACCTCTTCGAGATCCTGCGAGAGGTCGATCCCTGAATGGAGTTTGAACAGGCGGACACGTCTGGCGAGCGTTTCACGGTTGCGCGGGAAGAGGTTGTCCAGGAGACGGGAGATCAACGGCGAATCGCCGCCCGCATGGATGTCGAGCCGGACGGCCCAGTCGTATCCGGCAGGGATGCGGGAAAGGTCTGCCGCCCACGCGGCGGCGCAAAGGCAAAGCGCGGACAGGAGGATGGATAATTTTTTCATGGCGTGTTTCCCCCTTCTCCGGGAGAGGTTGTTGTGAGACGGCGGAGGCGGAGCTGGCCGCAGGCGGCATCGACATCGCCTCCGCGTGAGTTCCGCATGGTCGTGGGAATTTTCGCGCGCATCAGCTGGTCGAGGAAGGCGAGGCACGAAGCGTTGTCCGGGCGGCGTCCGGCGAACCCTTCGACGGGGCTGAGCGGGATGAGGTTGACCTTGCACGGGAGTGCGCGGAGAAGCGAAATGAGTTCGTCGGCGTGGTGTGGCTGGTCGTTGATCTGGCGGATGAGGGTGTATTCAAAGGTGACGAGCCTTCCCGTCGCCTTCGTGTATTCGGCACAGGCGGGGATGAGTTCTTCGAGCGGCCATTTCCGGCTCACCGGCATGAGTCCTTTCCGCAGCTCCTGGTTCGGCGCGTGGAGCGAGACGGAGAGTTCAAACTGCAACCCCTCTCCGGCGAGACGGCGGATGCCGGGGACGACGCCGCAGGTGCTGAGTGTGATGTGGCGCGCGCCGACATCGAGTCCTTTCTGGGCGTTCAGGATTTTCAACGCCTTCAACACGTTGTCGTAGTTGTCGAACGGTTCGCCCATGCCCATCACGACGAGGTTGGAGGGGCGTGTGAACGTTCCCGCCCGTCCGCTCAGGAAGCGGACGGCCTCCATGACCTGTGCGACGATCTCCGCCGTCGTGAGGTCGCGCGTCTTGCCGAGGCGGCCGCTGGCGCAGAACGCGCAGCGGAAATTGCATCCGGCCTGTGTGGAGATGCATTGCGTCATCCGGTCTTTGGAGGGGATAAGGACGCTCTCGATCGTTTCGCCGTCGGAGGCACAGGCGAGCAGCAGTTTGACGGTGCCGTCCTGCGAAGGCTTCGCTTCGACGATCCGCATGGCCTCGATCGGCACCTGTGCGGCGAGCGTCTGGCGCAGGGGCGCGGGTAGGGTGGTGAACGCCTCCCAGTCGGACGCGGCCTCCTTGTAGAGCGACTTGAAAATCTGGTCGGCGCGGAAACGGGGCTGCCCGAAAACCTCTTTCAGGGCAAGCTGCCATTCCTCGTGGTTCAGCCCGTAGGCGGGGCAGGGGAAGTTCGGGAGCGTCGTGTTACTTTCCATTCAGGTGTTCCTCCTTGATTCCCTGGCGCGGCGTTAGCATCGGGTTGTAACCGTCGTCCTTTTTCGGCGGGGTGAAGGTTTTGTGACCCGCCTCGGGGGCTTTTTTCTCGTAGGGCTTATGTTCCTGGACATCCGCCGGATCGGTTTTGAACGTTTTGACGGAAGGGGCGTCTCGCGGGGTGAACGTCTGGGCGGGCGCCGTCCCCGCGTCCCCGTTGAAGGGACGGGCGGGTGCCGTCCGGCGGTCGTCCTGCACCTTCCACGTACCGGTGCGCGCGGGCGTGTACGGCGCGGCGCGCACGGCACCGGTGCGCGGTGAATAGGGCTTCGCCTCGTACGGTTTCGCCTCGAACGTCTTACGCGGTTCGTAGGTTTTCGCCTTGAACTTCACGTTCCGGTCGGCGAGGGCGGGAGAGACGGCGAGGAACGCGGCGGCAAGCAGGATGGGAAAAGATTTCATACTTCCTCCTTCCGAAGGTTTTCGATGGTTGTGCGGAGCATCTTCTCCGAGAACGAATGGTCGGCGTTCTGCGTCAGGGTGAGCCGGAGAACGGCGGATTCCAGCTGCGCGTACAGGGCCTCCGTCATGAACTTCACGCCGAGGTCGCGTAGTTCGCCGTTGCGCACCCCCTCGAAGAGGAGCCGGTGCAGGATACGTTTGAGCCCGATGGTGTGCGCCGCGATGTCGCGGGCGACGGGGCGTCCGCCGCGTTGCGCGTCGATCAGGTAGTCGAAGATGACCGTCAGCATCGGGCGCTGCCGGTAGATCATCGCGAGAACCGCGCAGAGGAGCCGTTCCAGCCGTTGCGCCACGCTCGTGCGGGAGGAGAGGATGAAGGCGTAACGGTCTGTCAACTCGCGCGTGATCCGCCAGATCGCGGTGTTGAAAATGATCCCCTTGCTGGGGAAGTAGCGGTAGAGCGTCGTGCGCGCGATGCCGCAGGCGTCGGCGATCTTCTGATACGTCACACCGCTGTATCCCTCTTTCGCGAAAAGCCCGACGGCTTTCGCGATGATTTCGCGCTTCCGCGCCTCATGGTCAACCGATATTCCCACGTCTATTCCCTCCCGTTGGCATCACGCCTCTATTTTTCCCGAATTCCGTTCTTCCGTCAAGCGCGGATATATGCTAGACTTTACTCCCGTCATGGCGAACAAAAGGAAAAACGAGGACACACGCCCGTCTTGGGATGAATACTTCATGCGGATCGCAGAGGTGGTCGCGACGCGCGCCAACTGTTCGCGGCGGAAAGTCGCGGCGGTCGTCGTCTCCGAACACCGTATCATTTCGACCGGCTACAACGGTACGCCGCGCGGCGTGAAGAACTGTTTTGAGGGCGGTTGCCCGCGTTGTTCCGGGAAGGCCCCTTCCGGCGCTTCGCTGGAGGAGTGCATCTGCGTCCACGCGGAGCAGAATGCGATCTGCCAGGCCGCGTATTACGGCATCCGCCTTGCCGGGGCCACGATCTACGTGACGATCAGCCCCTGCCTGACCTGTGCGAAATTGATTGTCAACGCGGGAATCCGCGAAGTTGTCTACGGCGGCGATTACGCCTTTTCCGGGCAGACGAAGAAGCTCCTGCGCGAGGCCGGGGTCGTCTGCCGCCGTTATGTAGCCCCCGCTTTGGAAGAGTGACCATGAAAAACGTGAATCTTGAGAAAGTCGTCGGACTCGTCCGCGAACTCCTCCTTGAACTCGGCGAGGATGTCGAACGCGACGGGTTGAAAGGTACGCCCATGCGCGTCGCGAAGTCGCTTTCCTTCCTGACGTCGGGTTACGCCAAGACGCCGCGCAAGGTATTGAACAACGCCGTCTTCGACATCGGCATGAACCACATGGTCGTCTTGCGCGACATCGAGGTCTACAGTCTCTGCGAACACCACCTGTTGCCGTTCTTCGGCAAATGCCATGTGGCGTACATCGCGCAGGGGAAGGTGCTGGGGGTGAGCAAGCTGGCGCGCATCGTCGATTGCTTCGCGCGCCGCCTGCAGATCCAGGAGCGGTTGACCGAGCAGATCGCCAACGCCGTCCTCGAGGCGTCCGGCGCGGAAGGGGTCGGCGTGGTGATGGAGTGCCGCCACCTCTGCATGATGATGCGGGGCGTCGAGAAGCAGAACGCGGTCATGTCCACCTCTGCCGTGCTGGGGTCTTTCCGCGACGATCCCGCCGTCCGGCAGGAATTCCTGAAATTGGCCGTCCCATGAAACTTGCGCTTTCGACCAATTGGAACGCCCGCCGGCACGAGTTTGGCGAAGGTCTTGTCGATGACGCGCTGGAACTCGGTTTCGACGCGCTGGAGCTCGGTTACGATACGACCGAGCAGCAGGCGGACGGCGTTCGGCGGCGTATCGAGGAAGGGAAAATCGAGGTGGGGAGTGTGCATGCCTTCTGCCCCGTCCCCTTCAACGCGCCGCACGGATACCCGGAACTGCACCTTCTGGCCTCGGAAGACGAGGACGAACGCGCGATGGCCGCCCTGCTTCTGAAGAAGACGCTCTCCTTCGCCCAGCGCATGGACGCGAAGGCCGTCGTCCTCCACGCCGGGCGCGTCTACCTCCGTTCCTTCTGGGGGGATCTCGGCTCGAACATACTGGTGGACCGGTTCGATGTCGAGGGGAAACTGGAAGCGAAACGGTATCAGCGTTACCTCAAAGCCGCCCTCCGCCGCCGCGCGCGGCGCGCGAAGAAGATCATGTCGCATTTTTGTGCCGCGCTGGAACCGATCCTCCCCCTTTTCGAGAAAGCGGGCGTCCAGCTCTGTCTGGAAAACCTTCCCTCCATCGAAGCCTATCCGGACGAGGAAGAGATCGCCGTCCTCATGGAACGTTTCAAAGGCTCGCCCCTCCGTTACTGGCACGACATCGGGCACGGCCAGATCCGCGCCAACATGGGGTGGAGCGGCGACCATCTGGAGACGGTCAGGAAACTGCTGCCGATCATCGGCGGAATCCACATCCACGATTGTGTGCCCCCGGCGAACGACGCGCATATCGCCGCCGGCGAGGGAGAGACGGATTTTGCGCAATTCGCGTTTTTCGGCGAGGCGGACATCCTCCGCGTCTTTGAACCCAGTCCGCGTGTGAGTTGGGAATCGTTGCAAAAATCCGTCGCCCTCATCCGGAAACTCTGGATCCCTCCGCAGGGGTAGGGGGGATCTTGGGCGAACCGAGCAACCGCGCCGCGAACAGGAGCGTGCCGAGGAAGAGGACGGCGAAACCGAGAAAAACCCAAAGTACCCCCGGATCGCGGTTGAACTGCAGCACCGTGTAGCGGACGGGATTCCCCGCACGGTCGCGCGCCTCCCCCCAGCTCATCTGATAGATCCAGTAGCCGCAGACGCGCCCGGGATGGTTCACGCGGATGTCGAGCGGGTAGGGGGCTTTCCCCTCCTCGCCGATTGTCACATGGCTGCGGTATTCCTTTACCGGACTGTCCGCGTCGCCGTAGCGTTTAACGAAAAATTTTTCCAGTTCCACGCTGAACGGAATCCGTCCGGCGGGTATGTCCAGCATTTCACCCTTCCACAGCAGATCGCTCTTCTCGCCGTCGACGAGCGCCATCGACCCGGAAAACGGCCGTTCCGGCGACGCCGTGCGTTCGGCGATCCGTCCCGCGCACCAGCCGGACAGGATCAACGCGCAACCGAGGTGCATTATCGCGGCGGCGGACTGTCGTCTCCGCCAGGAACGCCCCCCGCAGAAGAGCATCGCGGCGGCAATGGCCGCGACGGCGCCGATTATGACCGGATGGGACATGAAGGAGGCGGCGCGTTCTGCGCCGGGAAAGGCCAACGCAACGGCCGCGAGCGAGAGAAGTCCGCAGAACACGGCGGCGACACGGAGCGAAAAAAACGTTGAAAGAAAAGACATGGGGGAATCCTAGCAGACGCGCCCTCCCGCCGCAAGAATCAAATGCCCCCCATTTTCTTCTTGCAACGAGCCGATGGAAATGGTTTCATGGAGGCGTACCTGTCCGATGCGCAAGGGGAGAATCGCGTCGCGTCCAGGTCGTGATTGCTGGAAAGGGAGAAATCCGATGAAATTCGTTCCTTTTGTTACGGCGTTGGCAAGTTCCTTGACCGTATGTGTTTCCGTTTCCGCCGAGACGGCGTGCGAGAAGGCGGGGAAGGCTGCCGCGCCCCCCGTTCCGCTTCGGCTGGAAGCGGAGAACGGTGAAATGCTGCCGAATGTAAAAGGCGAGAAACCCGGTCCGTACCAGCAGATCCCCGGTGTTTCAGGCGGGGCGATACTGGCCTTCTTTCAGCAGGGGAAAGGCGTCCGTTACGGCAAGCCGCCCGCCGCCGCGAAGTGGGTGGTCGCCTGTTTCGGGACGAATAACGGCGGCAAGGACGCCAAGGTGCAGTTCTTCGACGGCGAGCGGTATCTCGGCGAGATGGTGTTTCCCGATACCGGCGACTTCCACCAGTTGCAGGATTTCCAGGTTGCCCGTATCGAGATCCCGAAGGACGCGGACCTCCGTATCGTCGCGCCGGAGCTTCCGGTAAACATCGACTATTTCGACTTCTATGATACGGAGCAGCCGCCGGCACTTCCCAAACCGAATATCCCGCGTGTGGAGGAGCTTCGCGACAAACTCTTTGCCGGCGAGTACGGCACGTTCGACGAGATTATCTTTGCCACGCGCACCCACACGCCCGAACACTGGTACGCCAACTTCGGCTATTACTGCTACGACAGGAGTTTTACGATCCTCAACCGCCAGGGCCGTCTCGCCGCGTACAACCTCCGCACGCGGTCTTTCCGCAAGATTCTGGAGGATATCGCCGGCTCGGTCCGCGATCCGTGCGTCCACTACGATGGGCGGACGATCGTGTTCTCCTACCGTCCCGGCGATCAGGAACGTTACCACCTCTTCACCATCCAGTCCGACGGCACGGGGCTGAGGCAGCTCACGTTCGGCGAATACGACGACATCGAACCGGCGTGGCTGCCCGACGGCGACATTGTGTTCGTCTCCGCCCGCGCGCGCCGTTGGGTGAACTGCTGGCTCACGCAGGTGGCGACGGTCTACCGCATGAAGCCGGACGGTTCCGATATCCGTATGCTCTCCTCCAACATCGAGCACGATAACACGCCGTGGCCGCTCCACGACGGGCGTGTCGCCTATATGCGCTGGGAGTATGTCGATCGCCGTCAGGTGACGTTCCACCACCTCTGGACGATGAACCCCGACGGTACACAGCACCAGATCCTGCAAGGCAACACCTACCCCGAAAGCGTCTATATCGATGCGAAGCCGATCCCCGGTTCCGACGACATCGTGTTGATCGATTCCCCCGGTCACGGCAGGACGGAACACGGCGGGTTCCTCAGCGTCCTTTCCGTCAAGTCCGGTCCCGACAAGCGCTCCAACGTCCGCCACATCTCGAAAGGAAACAAGATTTGGTATGACTCGTGGGCGTTTTCTCCCGATCTCTTTATGGCGACCGATGGCGACGGCGTGTTCCTGATGAACCGCAGGGGAGAGACCGAGCGCCTCTTCGGGATGCCGCCCGAATACACGAAATTCGAAGGCATGATGCTGGGCAGCAGGATCAGCGAACCGCGTCCCCTCATGCCGCACAAACGGGAACGGCTCTTGGTGGACCGCACGGACCTCGCCTCCAAGACAGGCGAGTTCTATCTGGAGAACGTCATGATCAGCCGTAGTTTGCAGGGGGTGAAGCCCGGCACGATTAAGAAGCTGATGATCATGGAGTCGCTTCCCAAACCGATTAACTACACGGGCGGCATGGATCCGCTCACCTACGGAGGTTCCTTCACGCTCACGCGCCAGCTAGGTTCGGTGCCGGTGGAGGAGGACGGCAGCGCCTACTTCCGGGTGCCCGCGCTCCGCCCGCTCTTCTTCATCGCCCTCGACGCGGAAGGGCGCGCCGTGAAACGGATGCAGAGTTTCACGCAGGTGATGCCCGGCGAGAAGCAGGGGTGCGTGGGCTGCCACGAACGCAAGACGGAGAATACCGTACACCGCGTCGGCACGGTTTCGAAAGCTCTTTCGCGGGGACCCTCCGAAATCGATCCCTCCAGCCTTGTGTTCGACGTGCCGGACTTCCCGCGTGACGTCCAGCCCGTCCTCGACCGTTCCTGCGTCCGTTGCCACAACCCGGACAAGCGCAGCGGCGGCGTCGATCTCTGCGGCGACCGGGGACCGATGTTCTCCCTTGCCTACTACAACCTCATCGCGCACAATCAGGTGTATGACGGCCGCAACTCCTCGCGGAGCGACTGGCCGCCCTACGAACGCGGCAGCGGCGGAAGCCCGCTGATGGAGAAGATTTCCGGCAAGCACCACGGTGCGACGGTGACACCCGCCGACCGCAAGGTGATCATGCAATGGCTCGACACCTCCGCGCCGTATCCCGGCACGTACGGCGCGCTCGGTTGCGGTTCCATCGGCGGCTATCGCCAGAACAAGCAGATGGTGAACACCGATACGTTCCGCCCCGCCACGGTCGCCGCGCAGGAGGTGATCCGGCGCCGGTGTGATACCTGTCATACGTCTGCGATGCGTCTGCCCCATGCGGTCTCTGACGAGAACGGAATCAGTTTCTGGACGCCGAACTGGAACGATCCCCGCCTGACGAAATGGCACCGCCACATGCTTTTCAACCTGTCCCGTCCCGAAAAGTCGCTTTTCCTCAAGGCGCCCCTTGCGAAAGAAGCGGGTGGTCTCGGTATGGGAAAGGAGGGGAAATCCGTTTTCAAATCGACGGAAGACGCGGACTACAAGGCGATCCTCGCGATGATCCAGGACGGACACGACGTGCTGGAGAAGGAGAAGCGGTTCGATATGCAGGGCTTCCGTCCGCCGAAACCGTATCTCCGCGAAATGAAGCGGTATGGGATTCTTCCGGCGTCTTTCGACCTCGACAAGGATCCCGCCGATCCCTACATCCTCGACCGCAAGTATTGGGCGCTCGACTGGACGCAGTTGAAATAACGTGCTACACGTCGATTGTCGGGACGGTGCCGATGTGCGCTTCGCCGCTGTAGACGGGAAGGATGCCTCCCGTGGTCTGGAGGCGCAACGCGCCGTCCTCCTGGATTCCGTCGGCGGTGCCGGTGACGATATCTCCCAGCCGGTCGATACTGATCGTTGTCCCGTAGAGCAGGTCGCGTTTCCGGATAGCCGGTAAGAACGGCGCGAGTCCTTCGGATTGCCAACGGGTGTAAAGCGGCTCAAAGCGGTTCAGGACGGCGGCCAGCACGTCCGTCCGGGCGAAGGAACGCCCCGTCTCCATGAAGAGCGAAGTCGCACGCGGATGGAGTTCTTCGGGAAGGGATTCCTCGCGTAGATTGACATTGAGTCCGATTCCCGTGATGATGGCGCGGACGTGCGCCGCTTCCGCCTGCATTTCACAGAGGATGCCGCAGACCTTCCTGCCGCCGATCAGGATGTCGTTCGGCCATTTGATGCGCGGTTCGAGTCCGGCGTCGAGCGATTCAACCGCCTCGGCGACGGCAAGCCCCGCGACGAGCGGGAGGGAGGCGGCGCGGGCAAGTTCGACGTCCGGCCGCAGCAAGAGCGAGAAATAAAGGTTCACGCCTTTCGGCGAGAACCATTCGCGCGTCTGGCGGCCGCGCCCCGCAGTCTGGGTTTCGGCGATGACGACCACGCCTTCCGGCGTACCTTCGTTTGCGAGTTTTTCGCAATCGCGGTTCGTCGATCCGGTCGATTCGCAGTAGCGCAAATCACGTCCGATTATTTTTGTTTGTAGCAACGGCAGGTCTTTCATGGTCAGATGGAAAAATCGAACATCAACGGGAAGTGGTCGGATCCGGTCGGCGGGCCGCGCCGAAGGTCGATGGCGCGGAGGTCGCGTGAGTAAAGGCAGTGGTCGAGCGGGATCCGAAGGAAGAACGGGAAACCGGCGTGCCACGTGGGGAAGGGGAGTCGCCCGAGGTTCGCGTCGATTAACCCGCTCACCCGTTCAAAGGCGCGGTAACCGTGCGTGTACGGTGTCGTGTTGAAGTCGCCCATGACGATGAAACGCGGTTTGCCGGCGGCGAAGCGGGCAATCTCGCCGAGTAGTTCATTCCGTCCCTGCCAGTCCTCCCGATTCCCCGGCGCAAGCGGGTGGATGCCGAGAAAGGTAACCGGACCGGCGGCGGTCGGGATGACGACGCGGGCGCAGGGGGATTGTTCCGCGTCGTGGAAATGCAGGATCTCCGCCTTGCCGGTTTTGGCAAAGGCGGCCGCGCCGAAATTATCCGTCCGCGCTTCCGAAGCGGCGACGGGGTAACGGTTCGTCAACGGGGCGAGCCGTTCCAGCCAGCTTTCATCCGTCTCCTGCAAAAGGATGACATCCGGCGATTCCGTCTCGATAAGTTTCAACAGGCGCGTCGCGTCGCGGTTCCCGGTGAGGACGTTCGCCTGGAGTACGCGCAGGGGCTGACGCGCCGGCACGTCGTTTCGCGGCGGAGGGGAGAGGCGGGGCGCGACGAACGCGGCGTTGACCGCGCCGAGTGCAAAGGCACCCGCCGCAAACCAGATTCCGCGAGGACGGCGTTTCGCGGTGAAGAGACGGTAGAACCCGTATCCGAGGAAACAGACGGTGAGCTGCGGCGTGACGTGGGTGAAGATTTCCAGCGTCCAGTCCAGCGAACCGAGACAGGCGGCGAGGGTCATCCAGACGCCGGTGAAGGCTGCGGCATCGACAAGTCCAGAAAGGGATAGTTGACGTTTCATGCGGCCGCCTCCTTTCGTGGACGATAACGCATGTAGAGAATGAAATCGGCGAGTACTAACACAAGGTCAAGCGCATAAAGCCCGACAACCCAGTCGAGGTTATAAAGGAACTTGTGGGTGATTCCGCAAAGATACCCAACCATGACGATCACCATGAACGCGGGACTTTTCCCCTCCACCTTTTTTGTCCGCAAGCTTTTCGCGATGGAGAACGGCCACGAAAAACCGAAACAAGCCAGCATACCGATTTCAAAAACACTCATGTCGAAACCCTTCTTAGCGTTCGAGTTTGATGCGGATGGAGGTACGTTGGTGCAAGGTCGCGCAAGAGATGATGTGGTCGCCGAGTGAGATTTCGCCGTCTTCAAGGAGGAACATTTCATTACCCTCCGTCTCGCCACGGGGAATTCCGTCCACATACCACCAGACGCGCTCGCCCGGGGGGACGTTCGCGGGTTTAACGGCGACCGCTTGCCCGGGGATTCCCTTCAACCACTTGTAGACGGAACGGTTGGCGGGCTGGACGATGGTGAGTTTGTTTTCGTTCACGGATGTTGCGGTTGATTTTCGCCGTTCTTTGAGAAACGCCGCCACATCGGGGGGCCATACGGTCTCCAGGTTCCCTTCGAAATCACGCCGGTGGACGGGGCAGGGGCGTGGCGAACTTGCCTGTTTCAGGAAAAGTCCCTCCTCCGTTTCAGGGCAGTCCCCGTTCGGCGGATAACCGGAGACGGAACAGACCGTGCGAGTACCGATACCTTCCGGTTTCACCGGCCAGGCGGTCTCTTCCCCGCGCAGCAGTTCGCGGAAGATGTTCCATGCCACGGGGGCGGCGACTTTCGCGCCGACGAGACGTTTGTCGCCGAACTTCCCGATCTTGTGTCCGCACCAGACGGCGACGACGTAATTCGGCGTCCATGCCGCCGTCCAGGCATCGCGGTAGGCGGAGGAGGTTCCCGTCTTCCAGGCGATTTTCGGAAGTTTCGCATCCGCGATGTGTCCGATCGAACTGGCGGAGCGTTCCTCGCCCGAGAGGAAGTCGCTGATCAGCCAGCTCGCCTCGTTCGAGAAAAGCCGCGTCGCTTTTTCCTCCCGTTTCCATTTGTCCTTTTCAAGGAAGCGGTAGGGCTTGTAGACGCCGCGACGGGCGAAGACGGCGTAGGCGTTGGCAAGGTCGAGCAGACGGATGTCCACGTTGCCGACGGCGATGCCGAGTCCGTGTTTCTCCGGATCCGTCGGGATTGTCGTGAGGCCTGCGTCGCGAAGCAGCGAGTTGATTTCCTTCTTGCCGCATTTTTGTACAAGGTCGAGGAACGGGATGTTCAGTGAAAGGATCAAGGCGTCGCGGATGGGAAGCGTTCCGTGAAAGACGCGGTTGAAATTGACAGGGGTGAAATTCCCGTAGCGGCGCGGTACGTCCGCGACGATTTCGGAAGGTGAGATGATGCCGGTGTCAAACGCCTTCGCGAGGATGAACGGCTTGAGCGTCGAACCGGCGGGACGCGGGGAGAGCGCCGTGTTCACCTGTCCCGAACTGGCGTCGAAATAACGGCCGGAACAGGTCAGGGCGCGGACGGCCCCGTTCGCCACTTCGATTACGACGGCTGCGACGGAACAGTCGAGTTGTTTCGCTTGGCGTTGTACCTGCTGGGTGACGATGGTCTGCATCCGGCGGTCGAGGGTGGTCGTGTAATCGCCCGACGATTCATTGATTTCGCCTGCCGCCCAGTCGCAGAAGAACGGTTCGAGGAAGGGGCGCGGGGATCTCGTCAGCTCGATGGGGGCTCGGTTTGCGCTTTGGACTTCCGCCTCCGTCGCGTAGCCGAGCTCCACCATCCGCCGGAAAACATAATTGCGCCGCCGCAGCGCGTTGGGAAGGCGGCGGTCCGGGCGGAAACGGCTGGGGGACTGCACCATGCCGGCAAGGAGCGCGGCCTCGCCGAGGGAGAGTTCGGCTGCGGGTTTCCCGAACCAGCCTTGGCTCGCCGCTTCCACACCGACAAGGTTTGAGGCGAACGGTGCGCGGTTCAGGTACTGCGAAAGGATCCATTCCTTCGACCGTACACGTTCCATGCGGAGGGCGGCGAACGCCTCGATCCATTTCCAGAAGAGGGAACGCGGATGTGGTTTGATGAGACGCACCGCCTGCATGGTGAGCGTGGACGCGCCGGAGATGCGGCGGAAACTCGAAACGTCCTGCCAGACGGCACGTATCACGCTTTTCAGACAGACGCCGTGATGCTCGTAAAAACGCCCGTCTTCGGAGGCGACGAGCGCCTTCACCACCCAGTCGTCACGGCTGGCTTTGTAGAACGGGCGGCAGTCGGAATCGTCCGGTCCCAGCCCGACACGCATCAACCGGCCGTCGCGGTCGCGCAGGATCACCCCCGAAGGATAGACCTCCGCCTCCTGAAGCGGCGGTGTACAGAGAAGATAGGAAAGCACGACGGCGAGAAGCGCGAAAACCGCCGACGCGCCGGAAAAAACGACAAATCTTTTCTTCCATTTCGGGTTCAGTTTCATGACTTGCGCTGGCGCAGGATTTCGTAGAGGGCAATCGCGCCGGCGACCGCCGCGTTGAGGGATGCGACGCCTCCATGCATCGGGAGCGATCCGATGAAATCACACGTCTGTCTGACGAGACGCGAAAGTCCGTCGCCTTCGGCTCCGACAACGAGTCCTGCCGCCCCCCGGAAATCGATTTCGGTATAAGGTTTCGTGTCTTTTGCCGGCATATCCAGCCCGGTCAGCCAGACGCCGTTTTTCTGGAGCGTCTGCATGGCGCGCGGCAGGTTTACGACGCGCGCGATCTGCAAATGTTCGGAAGCTCCCGCCGACGCGCGCACGGCGGCAGGGGTGACGCCGGACGCCCGGTCTTCCGGAAGGATCACCCCCGTCACACCGGCGGCATCCGCCGTCCGTAGGAGGGAGCCGACGTTTTGCGGATCCTCCAGATGGTCTAGCAGTAGGTAGAGCGGGTCTTTCGCGTCTCCTCCTGCGGAGAGAAGGTCTTCCAAATCGACGTAGGGGTAGGGGGAGGTGCGGAGGGCGATCGACTGGTGGTTGCCGCCGTCGCAGATGCGGTCGAGCTGTTCACGGGGCATACGGTGTACGGGAATACCGCCGGTGTTGAGCAGCGAAAGAATTTCATCCAGTTCGCCGCCCGTTCCCCGGAACGGCTGCGGCAAGACCGCCTCGTATACTTTCCGTCTGGCGGCTCGCAGGACTTCGGCGACGGGGCGTCTGCCGAAAATCCACTCGCCGCGTCCTTCCGCGTTGCGCATGGCCTATCCCTGCTGTCCCTGGCGAAGCTGGTAGACGCGCTGGAACCGTTCGCCGATGTCCTCGTACCCGATGTCCGCGCCGTAGACGTCCTTGTAGTAGTTGAACGCCTTCTCCAGGTCGCCCGCCTTTTCGGCGAGGTCGCCGAGCGCGAAGACGACGCGCTTCTTCAAGTCGTCCATGATGTCGAGCTGGCCGTTCGCCGTTTCCAGCTGCATGACCGCCATATCGCGCTGGCCCTTGTTCGCGAAACACATCGCGAGGTAGTAGAGCGCTTCGATACGGAGTTTGGGACTGCGCTGCGCCTGTTGCATTTCGCTGACGGCTTCATCCCAGTACCCGTATTTGTAGTACTGGAGACCCAGTTCGAAATGCAGGCCGAGGTCGTTAGGATAACGCTGGACGCGGTCGTAGAGGTTGTCGAATACGAACTGGTTGCGCTCCTGTTCCTTCGTGGCCGCGCCGTCTTCGTCGCCCTGCTCCTTGAGGGCGGCGATCTGCTGGTCGAAGAGGCTGACCTTCGCATTGGTGAGCGCCCGGTCCAGTTCGGGGTCGGAGGGGTTGACCTCGCGTGCGGCCTCGAACGTTTCGACGGCCTCGGCAAAACGCTTGTTCTGGGAGTAGATACGGGCGAGCGCGCGGTAGAGGTTGATGTTCTTCGGTTCGGCCTCGATTTTCGCCTTCGCCTCGGCGATCAACGATTCGGCGGCGTCGCCGGTCGCGAGTGTCATGTTCTTCTGGTCGAGCTTTGCGGCCTGTTCCTTGTCGCGGATCAAGTCGCGGAAGCCGCCCTTCTTGCCGGCGGCCTCTTCCCAGCCCGACGCCATGGTCGTCCGGGCCTCCGCGTCCTTCAACTTCTTGAGGATCACCATGTTGCCGGGGCGGGCGGAATCGAGCTTGACCAAGGCGTCGCGCGCCTTCGCATATTCACCGACGGCCATGTAGTAGTCGGCGGCGCGGCTCATCATCTCCAGGTCGTTCGGGTTGTTTTCCAACGCGGCTTCGACGGTGAAGAGCGCGGCGTCCGGCATGTTGCAGGCATCGGCGATTTCAATCGCGAGGTGGACGTTGTCGGCGTTGACGGGGTTCAGGTTCAGGAGCTTTTCACACTCCAGCAGCGCGGTCTCCTTCTTCCCCGCCTTGAGGAACCCCTGCACCTTGATACGGGCCATCTTGCACTTGAAATCGAGCATCTGCATTGCCAGCCCGCTCTTTTTCTGTGAACGGAAGCGGGCGATCTGCGCGGCGCGCAACACCTTGCGGGCCTTCGCGAACCCCGGCACGAGCGTCACGCACTGGAGGAGGAGGTCGATCGCGATGTCCCAGTTCCGCCGTTCAAACGCGGCGACACCCTTTGTGAAGAAGTTTTGCGCCTGCTGTGCGGCGACATCTTTGTTTTCAAGAGCCATAACCCGAAATCCTTTTCCCACGACGCTGCCGAATACATGGAGAAACGCAACGGAAGTTCCCCATGACCGGTATTGAAACCCGGAAGGGCGCCCCCTGTCGGTATCCCGCCCGCTCGGCGCGTTTGATTTCGGATTATACCATCTGAAAAACCTCCGAAACAACCCCAAAAAACAACTTTTTTCTCAGGCGGGCACATCCGCGAATCGTGCAATCGGTCTTTTGCCTCACGCGGAGGGAGGGTCGCGCCCCGTCGCGCCCTCCCGTGCGTGACGTCTCAGGGGAGGGACGGGCTTCGTCCCGTCCTTTCCCATACGGCGCGTGAGGACACGCGCCCTCCCGTGCGTGACGTCCCCTGGGAGGGTCGCGCCCCGTCGCGACCGGGTGGCGGCTGTCGGGTGTCGCCCGTCGTGCGGGGGCATATTCAGGCCGGGGAACGGACGCGACGGGGCGCGTCCCTCCCGATCTCCGTGCCTCCTTGTTAAAGGAGACAACCAAGACAACCGAAGACAACTTTTGTGTTGTCCCTTGTTGTCCTTGTTGTCGTTTTCACATTCCGGATGCGACGGGGAAATTGTTTTACGCAGAGGCGCGGAGAGGCAGAGGGCGCAGAGCGAGACGACAGGGAGGC
>JAGAEL010000040.1 GCA_017613085.1 Kiritimatiellia bacterium
CCTCCCGCACGACAGGCGACATACGACAGGCGACATCCGCCACGCGGACGGGACGAAGCGCGCCCCTCCCGCACGACAGGCGACATTCGACAGCCGACAGGCGGACGGGACGAAGCGCGCCCCTCCCGCTCTTTCCTCCGCGTGAGATCATTTCCCGGTTGTACGATTCGCGGATGCGCAATTTTCCACTTTTCTTAACGGGGGTGTTTTGGTATCCTCTCTGCGTTTTGTGACGAGTTTGTACACGACAGCAAGGAGGGAAAAGGATGTTCCATTTTCGATTTTTTTGTTTGTTGACGGTGGCGGCCGCCCTCGGTTCACGCGCGGATGTCGTTCCGCCCCCGATCTCTGAAGTTGCCCCGAAGAAAGAGGCGGTTGCGGAGCCTGCCCCCGTTCAGGTCAAGGAACCGACTCCCGCGCCGGCGAAGGAGGAGAAGAAGACGGATCCGGATTCGTTGAAGCAGGTCGGCGTCGGCCGGGCCCGCTATACGCTTCTCGCGCTCCATTCCGCCCATGTGAACGCCGCCTACCGCGCCCTTTGCACGTTCCTCGGCGAGACGACGGTCGCGGCGCAGGGTATCGACAAGGTCTATGAAGTCCTTGATGCGGCGATCAACCGCAACGATTACGGCGACTACCGGATCGAGGAACAGAAGCAGAAGGGACGGTTTTACACCACGACGATTACCCGGACGGTCACGCGGGAGTGGCTTCTCTCGAAGTTGGACGGCCTTCCCGAACTCCGCCGGAAACTGCAGGAGAAAGCCGGATGTACGCATTGAAGAACACGGATCGCCGGGTGAAGGTCTTTTTCCCCGCCGTCAAACTTTCGATGTGTTTCGTCGATGTGACATCGTCCGCCCGCGAACTGGAGCAGCGCCATCAGGCCGGACCGTCGGCGGGGCTTTCCCTCGGCGAGGCGCTGGCGGGTGTGGCCCTTCTGGGAAGTGCGCTTTCCGAACCGGACGAGTGCATCACGTTGAAACTGAAGGTTTCCGGCCCCCTTCAGGGATTGTTGGTCGAAGCGGGATCCGACGGTTCACTGCGCGGGTATCCGCAGATCAAGCGGATTCCCGAACTTGACGAGGCGTCTTCGCCGCCGCCGTTCGAGCGGATTTTCGGCGAAGAGGGGAGCATGGAGGTCATCCGGTCCGTTCCGGGGCAGATCCTCTCCTCCGCCTCGTGCGCGATTAAACCGGTCTCCGTCACGGAGGCGATCGAGCGTTACTACGAGCAGTCTTTGCAACGCCTGGCCGTGGCGGATGTCTGTGCGCAACGCACGGGGGCGTTGTTGGACGGGGCGCGCGGCTGCCTGATCGAATGTTTGCCGGACGGTGACGAGGAGTCGTTTGACCGCGTCCGCCAACGTTTCTTCGACGATACCGTCTACAACAACCTGCTCGACGGCGTCTCCATCGAAACGCTCTGTACGGCGCTGGATTTGGCGGGGGCGAAAATCGAACCGCCGGAACCGCTCTTTTTTTCCTGCCGCTGCTCATACGACCGCGTGTTGAATATGCTGGCCGGTCTCTCCGCCGACGACCTTCGCGAGATAGCGGATGCCGGCAAGTCCGTCGAAATTGTCTGCCACATGTGCGGGAAACACTATTGGGTCACGCCGGATGACTGCCGCACGATTCTCAAATCGAAGGACGGAGGCGCGTCGTGAGGCCGTTCGGCTTCGGGATTGTCGGGACCGGCATGATCGCGGCGTTCCACGCCCGCGCCGTCCGCAGCCTTCCCGATGCCCGGCTCGTCGGTGTCGCGAGCCGTTCGCTCGCATCGGCGCAACGTTTCTGCGCAGAGCAGGGCGGCGAACCGTATGCTTCGCTCGACGCCCTCCTGGCCCGCCCCGATCTGGACGTCTTGCTTGTCGCGACGCCGTCGGGGGCGCATCTGGAACCTGTCCTCGCCGCTGCCGCGGCCGGTAAGCACGTGCTCTGCGAAAAACCGCTGGAGATCGCCACGGAACGGATCGACCGTATGATCGCCGCGCACGCCGCCGCCGGAACCCGGCTGGGGTGCATCTTCCAGTTCCGTTTCCTCCCCGCCGTGCAGGCGATCCGCGCCGCCCTCCGGGCGGGACGTTTCGGGCAGCTGACCTTCGGCGGCGCCTTCGTCCCCTGGTGGCGTGACGCCTCCTACTACACCGATTCCCCTTGGCACGGGAAACGCGATCTGGACGGCGGCACGTTGATGAACCAGGCCATTCACGTAGTGGATCTTCTGTGCGACCTCATGCCGCCGGTCGTCTCCGCCAAGGCGCATTTCGCCGTCAACGGCCACACCGGGCTGGAGGCGGAGGACGCGGCGACGGCCTCCCTCCGTTTTGAAGGCGGCGCGCTTGGATTGATTCACGGGACGACCTCGTTTTACCCCGGCCTCCCCAAACGGTTGGAAATCGCAGGGACGGACGGTTCCGCCGTCCTGACGGACAACGCGCTTTCGCATTTTGCGTTCCGCCGTCCGCTGCCGGATGACGTGTCGGCGCTCGCGCCCGCCCCGGCGGCCGCGAC
>JAGAEL010000041.1 GCA_017613085.1 Kiritimatiellia bacterium
CGATCCACGCGCCGTCGTTGGAGAAGAGGATAAGGCCCTCGCTGTTTTTGTCGAGGCGGCCGGCGGAGACGAGGCGTACGCCGGGGATGCGGATCAGGTCAAGCGCCTTTTTCGGGGCGTGCGGATCGTCGGAGGTGCACACGTAGCCGCGCGGCTTGTGGAGCATGACGTAGACGTAGGATTCGACAGGTTCAATTAGTTTCCCGTCCAGCGACACACGGTCGTCCGGGCAGATGCGGACGGCGGGATCGGTGCAGACTTCGCCGTTGACGGACACGTGTCCGGTCTTGATGAGTTCGGCGGAATGGCGTCTGGAAGCGGCTCCTGAGGCGGCCAGGAACTTGGTGAGGTTGGGATCGGAGTCCAGCATCAGGGGCCCGTGAAATCAGGCGTTGGCATCGTTTTTCGCGGCTTCCAGCGCGGCCAGGTGTTTTTTGGCGAGCTGGATGATCTCCATGAGTTTCTGGCTCTGGACGTCCGGCGGGAGGCTGTCGAACGCGTCCAGCAGGATCTTCTGGTCGGCGGTCATTTCGATCTCGTACTTGACCTTGTCGCCGTCTTTCGGCAAGTAGGCGGTGAGGAGCGGCTGGAGCTTCTCCCAGGTGTCCTTCTGCATGACCTCGGTTTCGCGGCGCATGTACTTGGAAATGGTGTTCGCACTGACGTTTGCGCAGTTCGCGAAATCGGTGACGGAGTCATAGCCGTCCGCGATGCAGGCGTGCAGCGCTTTGACAATGTCTTCTGTGATCTTCATGCTAGGTTGCCCCCAGGTAATTCAGGGATTGTTCTGCTTGTTCCAGGCGGACATGGCGTTGCGGAATTCGCGCATGGTGCCGTATTTCGCCTTGAGCTCATCGCGAAGCCTTTCATCGGAATTGTCAAGCGCGTGCTTGAAATAGCTGGCGATGACGTAGGCGGCAATCTCCTTGGCTTCGTCGTCATCGGCTACGATTTCCTTCGCGCCGGCGAAATCGCCGTAAAGCAGGAGATAAAAATACAGTGCGTCGGTATGTCCGGCTTCGCCCGCGCCCTTCTTCAGCAGCACAAGGCGCTGTTTGAGCGGGAGGTCGTCGAACTCGAACTGGAACGGCTTGTTGTCGACCATGACGGCCTTCACGATGCCGTTGTTGATGGATTTCACGCGGCAGATGCCGGAGGGGCCGTAGCCGACCTGCGTCTCGGCGAGGATTGTGTTGCCGTTGTATGTGTTCTCGCGGATGGCCTTCGCACCGGCGATGTTGTCGAGCACGGTCCTGGCCCAGTCGCGGTAAGGACGCGCGACGGCGGCGACGGCCTCGTCGGAATCCTGCGAAAGGCGGTCGAGGTTCTGGAACCAGTCGGCGTAATCCTTTTCCACGCGGTCAAGGTGATCGTGTCTGGTCTGTTCGATCATGCGTCCGGCGAAATACTCCTTTTCGCGGACGAGGCGTTCGGAAAGTTCCAGGGCGGTACGCGCGCTCTGCTCCTTGCGGAGCTGATCGGCCTGCTGCGCGTATTCCTCGGCCTTCTGTCTGTCCGCGGCGGCCTGCTGGGCCCGGCGGCGCGCCTCTTCGGCGGCCTCGGCATCGTCCTTGCGCTGGGCGATGAGTTTGCGGAGCTTGCGGGACTCGAGGTCGCGCGTTGAGGCCATCATGCTTTCATCGACTTCCTGATAGACCGCACGGAACGTCATGAGGGCCTGTTCTTCCTTGGGCTTCGTCGGCTGGAAATTTTTAGCGATGAACGCTTCGCATTTGTCCAGCAGCCCGCGCTTGTCGGAGGGGTTCGCACGGGAGAACGCCACGATCTCGTCGACTGCGAGCGTCATGGGGGTATCGCGCTGGAGTTCGCGTTCGGCGGCCTCGGCGGCCTCCTTGCGGGCGCGTTCCTCGCGGGCCTTGGCGTTGTTGAAATAGAAAAGGACGCCCGCTGCGACGAGCGAAATGAGCAGCACGAGCCCGGCGATCATGATCATGGTCTGGGTCTTGCGGGCTTCGTCCTGCTGGCGTTTTTTCAGGTTGTAGATATTGCGGGCGCGGTCGTTCTGGCGGTCGGCATTGTCGAGCACGGTCCCGCTCCCGACGGGATGCGCCACGCGGGTCGCGTTCTTCGCGCCGCCGGCCAGGATCTCGGAATCGGTGGAGGGGCCCGCGAGCTTGCCGCGGCGTGCGTTGCGGAGGTCGTCGATGAGCTCGGAGGCGTCCTGGTAGCGCATGGACGGGTTTTTCGCCATCATTTTCATGATGATGCGGGAGACGCTTTCGGGGATGTCCTTGTTCACGGAGCGCGGCGGGATCAGGGGCTCGGTGAGGTGTTTCTTCGCGATTTCGGCGGCGGTGGCGCCGTCGAAGGCGAGGCGTCCGATCACGAACTGGTAGAAGGTGGCGCCGAGGCTGTAGATGTCGCTGCGTGCGTCCATCGGGGCGCCGGTGAGCGCCTCGGGGCTGATGTACTGCGGCGTGCCCATGACCTCGTCGTCTTCGGAATCGCTCATGTCGCCGGTCACGCGGGCGAGACCGAGGTCGGCCAGCTTGGCGCGTCCGGTGGAGGTGAGCATGATATTGTCGGGCTTGATGTCGCAGTGGATGAGTTTCTGCTCGATCCAGGCGTAGTTCAGGGCCTC
>JAGAEL010000042.1 GCA_017613085.1 Kiritimatiellia bacterium
GACCGTCACGGCAATCGGATGGTCTGCGTTCGCCGACTGCACGACCCTTGCCGCCATCACATTCCCCGACAGCGTGGAGAGCATCGCCCAGCGCGCGTTTGACCACTGCACAAGTCTGGGGCGCGTGTGGATTCCCGACAATGTGCGCCATATCGGGCCTTATGCGTTCTTCGGCTGCTCCGGCCTGGAGGTCGTTGCGATCGGTAACGGCGTGGAGGAAATCGGCGAAGGGGCGTTCGACGGCACTTCCGCGACGCTCTACGTCGCGGAATGTTACGAGGGACCGTGGGTGGACGGCAAGATGCAGGTCGGGCTCAGGCGTACGCCCTCGCCCAGTGACGAGTTGCCCATCGGGTCAACGCTTGGCGCGGAATGTGCCCTCGCCGACGCGACGCTGCGCTGTACTTTAGACGGGACAGTCCCGACGGCGGAAAGCCCCGAGGTCGGCGCAGTCGCGGCCCAGGTGTTTCCGGGGACGCGGGCGTCCGTGGGGGCGTTCATCGACGGCGTTCGCGTCCTGACGACGAAGGGCCGCTACTGGAGCGAGGGCATGACGGGCGAGGAGACCGTCGGCGGCCTCACGTGGAAGTACCGCGTCCGCAAGGGCAAGGCGGAGATCTTCAACCAGAACTACCAAGCGGCCGTTTCGCCCGCGCCGTCCGGAGCGGTGACGATTCCCGTCACGCTCGGCGATTTCGACGTGGCGGGCATCGGGGCCTACGCGCTCTACAACTGCACCGACGTGTTCCGTGTGACGCTTCCCGCCGGCGTGACATCGATTGGCGAACAGGCGTTTGCCGGCTGCAAGTCGCTTGCCTTCGCGGACGTTCCGGAGGCCGTCACGAATATCGACAGTCGCGCCTTCGCGTGGTGTGACGTTCTGTCCGGCATCACAATTCCCTGTGGCGTACGGAGAATCGGCGGCTATGCGTTCGACAGTTGCACAAACTTGTCGAGCGTCGTCATCGGCAACAACGTGGAGGAAATCGGCTCATACACGTTCCAGAATTGTTCTAAGTTAACGGGAGTGAACATTCCCGACAGTGTGACGACGATTGGGAACAATGCGTTTTATTTCTGCACGAATATGACGAGCGTGACGATTGGCAATGGCGTGAGGCAAATCGGTGACGGAGCATTCTACGGCTGTAGTGCAATGGAGAATCTTACGATTGGCAACGGCCTGACTACCATCGGGCAGTCGGCGTTTGCTGGCTGCACCAGTCTGTCGGGCGTGACGCTTCCGCCAAGCGTGACGGAAATCGGAGGGTATGCGTTTCGCAACTGCTTGTCGCTGTCGCGAGTCAACATCCCGGACGGTGTGACGGCGATCAGGGAAAACACGTTCAATGACTGTTCCCTGACGAGCATCGTCATCCCAGACAGCGTACGGAGCATTTCCTGGCTGGCCTTCGACGGATGCACGGGGCTGCGGCGGGTGTTCATCGGTAACGGCCTGACGAGCTGCGACTCCAGGGCGTTCGAGGACGATATCAACGCGACGTTCTACGTCTCTGACATCTACGCGGGACCGGCGGTCACGGTCCGTCAATCGTCTGACGGCTCGGTCATCACCAATATGACGGTTGCGCTGTCGATGTCGCCGTCGGGGACGCTTGTCGTGCCGACGGGGAAGGTCCGCGCCTCCTGCGCCTTCGCCGGCGCGACGCTGCGCTACACGACGGACGGGACGACGCCGACGGTGGAAAGCCCTGCGCTTCCCGACGCGCTCACCCTGACGGGGGACACGACGGTGTCGGTGGCGGCGTTTCTCGGCGGCGAACGCATCCTGACGACGGGGCGCGGCTACGAGACCTTCCTGGCGCTCGGACAGGGAATCGAGCTGGAGAGCGAGGAGGGCGGCACTCGCCACTTCAAGAAGGTCGGCGACGGCATGATCGACCTTGGCGACTTCGACTTCACGAGGCTGCCGAGGGCCGCCTACGACATCGCCATCGCGGCGGACGGCAAGTCTGCGGCCATGACGCTGAGGAAGCCGGTGCTCCGCGCCCTGGACGTCGTGTCCGGCGTCGAGTCCGCCGATCCCGGCGACAAGACGGGAATGCTCGTCAATGTGGATCCGTCGCTGATGTCGGCGCGTCCGGCGGTCACGGGCGGCATGACGCTGCGGGCGCTGGCGGTCCAGACCTATCCGGGGCTTTCGTACCAGGCGATGTGGGGCGATTCCCTCGACAGCATGACGAAGGGCGCGAAGGTGAAGGCCACGGGCGATTCGCTCTACCTCGGCGTCATCCGGCAGGAGGGCGCAAGCGGGTTCTACGGCATGACGGTAAGCGAAGATTAGCAGTCCGGCGTGAGGATGCCTGAAACGGGCGGTAATGTTGGAAATCCGACATTGCCGCCCGAAATGAAGGCGGTTGAAACGGGCGGTAATGTTGGAAATCCGACATTACCGCCCGAAATACATTGACATTAAGTGGGAATGGCGGCATAATGCCCGCCGGTTTCGGGGGAATCGTCATGTTCTACGGACGTACAGAAATACTGAAAGATTTGGCTTCTCTTTGGCGGAAGAAGTCGGCTTCGCTTGTGGCGTGCAGAGGGCGGAGACGGATCGGCAAGAGCCGTACGATGGAGGAGTTTGCCGCCCGCAGCTCTTGCACGTTCATTTCCATCTCCGGGCAGGCGCCGGCAGCCGGTGTGAACAACGCAACGCAGCTTGCCGCATTTGTCGAACAGCTTGCGGCGCAGTCGACTATTCCCAACGTGAAGGTCGAAACGTGGATGCAGGCGTTCCGGCTTCTCGACGCCGCGATTCCGACCGATGGACGCACCGTTGTCCTGCTGGATGAGATTTCGTGGATGGGTGGTTACGATTCCGGATTTGCGGGATGCCTGAAGACGGCGTGGGACGCGAACTTCAAGAAACACGACAACCTTGTCCTGATTCTTTGTGGATCCGTTTCGGCGTGGATCGAAAAGAACATTCTTAACAGTACAGGGTTCGTGGGGCGGTTTTCGCGCGACTATGTGATAGGGGAGCTTGTCCCGTCGGAGGCGAGGCAGTTCTGGGGACGCAGGGTGGAGCGGCTGGACACGAAAGACATCGTGGATGTCCTTTCCGTGACAGGCGGCGTTCCAAAATATCTTGAAGAGATAGACCCTTCTCTTTCGGCAGACGAGAACGTGCGGCGGCTTTGCTTCATGCCCAACGGGGCGTTGTTTCAGGATTTCAACGAAATCTTCTCTTCAATATTTGGAGCGAAAGCGGAAGTTAAGCGTTCTATTCTTGAGGCGCTTGCGGATGGCGGAAAGGGAGAGAATGAAATCGCAAGAGCTGTGGGGGGGTGTTCCAACGGACATCTGACGGAGGCGTTGTACGAGTTGTCGTCGGCGGGGTTTATTTCGCCGGACAGGGGCGTGAATCCACTTACCGGTAGGCGTACAAAGCGCGGCAAGTACAGGTTGAAAGACAACTACTCGCGATTCTATCTGAAATTCATCCGACCCCACGTAGAGGAAATCCGCCAAGGCGTATTCAGGTTCACCTCGCTTTCCGCCTTGCCGGGATGGAATTCGATACTCGGTCTTCAGTTTGAGAATCTTGTGTTGAACAATGTCGCGGAGCTGATACCGTATCTCGGCATCGGTGGCAGTATCGTGACGAGCATGGCGCCGTTTCGATCAGACCGTACCGATAAAGGGGGATGCTGCCAGATCGATCTTCTCGTGCAGACGCCAAGGACGGCGTATGTGGTGGAGATAAAACGTCGCCGCGAAATCGGCGTGGAGGTGGAGCGGGAAGTCGCAGAGAAGGTGCGGAGATTGCCGATCCGCAAGGGGATTTCCGTGAGGACCGCGCTTGTGTACGACGGCGATCTCGATCCCGCCGTGGAAAGCCTTGGTTTTTTCGACGCGCTTATCTCTTCGCGAAAGTTACTTGGCCTGGCGTGACGAATAAGGCAATGGCAAAAACGATGGTGTCTCCGCGCCTCCGTGAGAGATAAAAACGACAACAAGGGGCCGAGCGGAGGATGTCGTGGGGGAGGGCGCGTGTCCCCACGCGCCGCATGAGAACAGACGCGACGGGGCGCGTCCCTCCTTTTGTTTCCCGTGGTTACGTGTTTACACGATTCGCGGATGTACCAAATCTCATCTTGACGTAAAGTTGGTATTTGTCATCTTGGACTTTTTGCGCTATAATGCGCGTCCGTTTGCAAGGAGAAGAACGAAATGGGTAACACAAATAGCGAGGAAGAGGCGCCGAAACTCCCCCGCCCGGTGATTGATGCGGACGAGTGCAAAAGTTGCGGGCGGTGCGTGGCGGCTTGTCCCAAGAAGTGTTTGAAGCTGGGAACCGTCTTGAACAACCGGGGCGTCTATCCCGTCACCTATCAGGGCGAGGGATGCATCGGTTGCGCGGTCTGTTTCTACAATTGTCCGGAACCCTACGCCATCAAGGTTCAGAAAGCCTAGCCGGGAGAGTTTCACCATGACCACGAAATTCATCAAAGGGAACGAAGCGGTGATTGTCGGCGCACTGTACGCCGGATGCGACGCCTACTTCGGGTATCCCATCACCCCCGCCAGTGAAATCGCGCACGCGGCGGCGAAATGGTTCCCCTCCTGCGGACGCGAGTTCCTCCAGGCGGAGTGCGAGACGGCCTCGATCAACATGGTTTACGGCGCGGCCTCGGCCGGTGCGCTGGCGATGACCGCGACCAGCGGCCCCGGCTTCAGCCTGATGCAGGAAGGGCTTTCCTACATGGCCGGCGCGGGGCTTCCCGCCGTCGTCGTCACCGTGATGCGCGCGGGCCCCGGCCTCGGCAACGTCTACCCGGAGCAGAGCGACTACACCCCGGCGGTGAAGGGCGGCGGGCACGGCTCGTACCAGACCTTCACTCTCGCGCCCGCGAGCGCGCAGGAGATGTGCGACCTCACGATCGAGGCGTTCCGCCTCAGCGTCAAGCACCGCACCCCCGCCGTTGTGCTGGCGGACGGCTTGATCGGGCAGATGATGGAGACCCTGACCCTTCCGGAGAAGATGAGCGAACGCCCGGACACCACCGCCTGGTCCGTGCAGGGGACGGCAGAGACGCGCCGCAACCTCATCACGTCGATCTACCTCGACGCGCCCACGCAGGAAAAGTTCAACGTGGACCTGCAGCGCAAGTACGCGACGTACATCGAGGATGTCCGGAGTGAGTCCTACCTGACGGACGACGCAGAAATTGTCCTGATCGGCTACGGCATTTCCAGCCGTATCGCCCGCACCGCCGCCGAACAGCTTCGCAAGGAGGGGATCCGCGCCGGCGTCTTCCGCCCGATCACCCTCAACCCCTTCCCGACTGCGGCCCTCGCCGCCGTATTGGAAGGGCGTAAGGCGCTCGCGGTCGAATTGAGCGCGGGACAGTTCCGGGACGATGCGTTGATGCACCTCGCCCGCGACGCGAAACAGTGCCACGACATCCCCTTGTGCCACCGGATGGGCGGTGTCGTCGTGACCGTGGACGAGGTGGTCGCAGCCGCGAAGAAAGTGATGGGCCGGTAAGATGAAAGAGATCAAAACCGTCGGAATGTATGAAACCTTCGACCGGAGCGGCAAGCACACCCGCGCCACGCATTATTGCGCGGGGTGCGGGCACGGCATCGTGCATAAGCTTGTGACCGAGGCGATGGTCGAACTCGGCCTTCAGGACCGTACCGTGATCGTCAACCCGATCGGCTGTGCCGTCTTCGGGTATTATTACTGGGATTGCGGAAACATCGGCGCCGCCCACGGCCGTGCCGCCGCTGTCGGAAGCGCGGTGAACCGCGTTCGTCCGGAAGCCGTCGTGATCTCCTATCAGGGCGACGGAGACCTCGCGGCGATCGGCATGAACCACACCTTCCAGTCCGCGAACCGTGGCGAACACATGGCCGTCATCTTCATCAACAACGCGATCTACGGCATGACCGGCGGCCAGATGGCGCCGACCACCCTCGTGGGGATGAAGACGAAGACGTCGCCGTTCGGGCGGGATCCGCTGACGATGGGGTACCCCATCCACGTCTGCGAGACGCTGAACCAGCTCCGCGCGCCCGTCTACATCACGCGCGTCAGCGTCGCCGACACGCGCCGCATCATGCAGGCGAAGGCCGCGATCCGCAAGGCGCTGGAGATCCAGCGTGACGGCAAGGGCTACGCCTTCGTCGAAGTCATCTCCCCCTGTCCGACCAACCTCGGGCTTTCCCCCGTGAAAGCGGCGCAATTCTGCATCGAGCAGATGGAGCAGGAGTTCCCGCTCGGCACGTTGCGCGACAACACCAAGGAGGCCGATCCCCGTGCCGCGCCCGCGCCGAAACCGACGCCGCAGGAATATTTTGAGGCGGGCGAGACCGCCCTCCCTCCGGCGGTCGTCGATCCCGATTTCAAAGAACTCCGTCTGAAGTTCACCGGATTCGGAGGGCAGGGGATTCTCTCCCTCGGCATCTGCGTGGCGGAGGCCGCACGGATGGAACGCCGTTTCACGAGCTGGTATCCGAGTTATGGCCCGGAGCAGCGCGGCGGCAGCGCCCAGTGTTCGGTCGTGATTTCCGGGACGCCCATCGGCTGTCCCGCCGTAGACCATCCGGACGTCCTCGTCTGCATGAACCGGCCCTCCTACGAACGGTACATCGGCGACGTCGTGCCGGGCGGACTGGCGATCGTGGACAGCACCGTCCCGCTGGAGGTCAAACCGCCGGAGGGCGTCCGCGTCGTACAGATGTCGGCGATCGACCTCGCCATCGAGCTGGGGGTTCCGAAAGCGGCGAACACGATGATGCTCGCCGCGTTGATGGAACTCGGCGCGACCGGGCTTAAGCCGGAACACCTTCAGGCGGCACTCGACGCCTCCTTCAAGAAGAAACCCGAACTGGTTGAAAAGAACCGGGCGCTTCTCCGGGAAGCCGTCAGCTGGCTGAAATCCCACACGTAAAAGGGTGACGGGGCGGGTGGCAAACGGGGTGGGGTGCGAAGGACTACCCGGTCAAAGAGTCCGATCGGCCTTTCCCCGTTTCCCGACGAGGCGGATGTTCGCCATTTCACCGACAAACGCGACCTCCCTGTCTTCCCCTAGGCCGATGAAAGCTAGCAGTTCGCCGGGGATTAGGAGGTTTCCCTGTCTGTCGATTTCGACTAGAACGGACCTTCTTAACGCAGCGAGTTCATCGGTTCTGCTCTCGGCGGCATCCGTCTGAAGCCGCGTGATTTCCTCGTTGAAACGCCCGGACGGGACAAGGATAAGCCCTTCCCCGCCTGCAAAGGGGGGTATAAGGAACCATTTCCCGTCTTCCGACCCATCCCGGAACTCGGTAGGGAAAGCCACGCGCCCGTCCTTGGACACGGATCGTTGAAAACATCCGAGGAAAAATCCCCTCATCCTTGCCTCCTTTCCTGTGCGGCATACCTGCAACGCGAACAGGGAAAATACTAGCACACCCCTTCCCTCTACACAAGGGCTGCGTTACGATTCATTGTGCGACAGAATCGGGCAAAGATGTCCCGATTGGGACGTTTGCGCCCGGAAGTGTGCCAAATAGACCCTGTTTCTCGCTTCCCCAAAACGAAATTTCGGTTGGCACGGGCTGTGCAATATGAAAAAGCGTTCCGGCCGGGGTAAGGCCGGAGAAGAAAGAAAGGAAGCAAAACATGAGTATGTTTCGAGTAATCGGTGATCCTTGGCGTGAATTGAACGAGATGATTTCGCAGTTGCCTGACGATTTGGGCCACGCCTTCTTCGGCCGCGCGAATCAGTATCCCCGCGTAAACATTTGGGAGAATGAAACGGGGATGATTCTGGAGGCGGAGATCGCGGGCGTCGATCCGGCGAAACTGGACATCTCCGCCGAGGGCAACACGTTGACCATCCGTGGGGAAAAGGTACGCGGCGGTATGAAACCCTACGAGTTCCAGCGCCAGTTCGCGCTACCCTTCGAACTGTCGGAGGCCGACATCAAGGCGACCGTCAAGGACGGTCTGCTTACGCTCGCCATCCCGAGGAAGGCGGCGACCAAACGGAAGATCGCGATTGAAACCCTGTAAGGAACGTTTTCAAACGGAAAGGAACTTGGACATGAACACGGAAAAAGAAGAACGGAATGAAGAGACGGCGGGAACCGCTGCGGCGACGCCGACGGTGAAACGCCCCCGCACCGAAATCTCCCCGCTTTATACGGTCGAAGAATCGGCGGACGGCTACACGCTCACCCTTGAACTGCCGGGCGTGGACACGAAGGACATCAATCTGGAGATCGAAAACCGCACGCTCTCCGTGACGGCGGAGAACACGGTCGGCGCCTACGAAGGCTACACGAAGGTCATCCGCGAAGCGCCGGAAGTCCGTTACCGCGCCTCCTTCGACCTGCCGGAGCAGGTGGACGGAGAGGCCGTCAAGGCGTCGCGCAAGAACGGGTTGTTGATCCTGGCTCTGCCGAAACGCGCGGCGGTCAAACCCCGCAAGATTGAAATCGGGTAAAACCCGGCAATCTGGAAACAGCCAACAGCCGATTCTCATTGGTTGTTGGCTGTCGCTATTTTCGGGGACGCGCCCATAAAGAAAAATACCGATGATTCCGACAAAACGGACGGGAAACACAAATCCATCGTTTGAATCAGGCGGGCGGAAGCTCGTCCCTCCCCAGTCGTCACGCTTGTCTCATTCGACGACCGTCAAACCGGCGCAACTACGTGAAATGACCTCTACGCAAGTGTGATAGGTTTCGGCTGCTGCATTACGGCTAATGACGATTCCCTTGCCGTCGCAATGAAGGCATTTCGACCTGATTCTCCCCGTTGCGCCACATTTTTGACATCTTCCCGTGCCTCTGCAGTCTTTGCACGTCTCATAGAAACACCCTTCAAACCGATGGATAAGATGCCGCCCGTTTCGGCAATTGGAAAACTTGCAGATGCCGCTTCCGGTACACGCCCCGCATCTCTTTTCGATTATTTTCCTCCCGTCGCAACTGGAACACTTCACATAAAATGGCTTCTCAAACAGGGAGGCATCCTTTATCAGCGGCTTTACCCTTACGTTGTAAACATTCGATCTCCCGGCATAGATCAAGGCCGAGCCGGTGGCTTTTAGGATGATTTGCCGTAGTTCATCCGACGCGATTTCTTTTATCAGCAGGAACCATTTTCCCGCCGGGGAAGAATCGAGAGGCTGACGGCATAGTTCCAAGATCTGCTTCTTTAATTCGCTGTCTTTTTCGGAAACAGCCCCGTGGCCTGCGCCAAGGTTTAACGGCGCGGGACGCCGAACGACGCAGTCGCCGACACCGACCTTCGCCGCATCGCCGGAAACGATCCGGGCGTAACTCTTCTTGGGCTCGACCTTTTCCACCTGGATCTTCGCGACCTCCAGTTCCTCGCGACCGAGGCTTTCTCCGGTCACGGGGTCGATCACGTCCTCGCCCAGCAGGAAGACGTCCAGCGTTGCGCCGACGTTCACCGTGTCCCCGCCCTGGTTGAGGATGACCCTGTCGTCAAGCCCGATCTTCGCGACCCGCATCGGGATGATGTTCTCCATCACGGAATCGCAGGTGTCCGCAGCCGCGACCGTGAGCAGGTTCATGAATGTCTGGTCCGGCGGTGCGCCGATCGCGAAATCCTGGTAGACGCTGATGGTCTTCGCCCACTTCAGCTGCCCCGTCGGGGCGAGCAGGACGCGGTACGCGATCTGCATGACCGGCGTGGCCGTCTGGTTCGTGTCGGACGCATGCGGGTTGACGGAGACCGCCGGCGGGTCGAAGAAAGTCACCTCGCCGCAGAAGAGGTAGTCGGTGACGAGCCTCTGGTTCATCCGCGCGAAGTCGGCGGCGGAGGCGTTCGCCCGGGTGAGGCGCGCCAGTTCGGCATCGACCTCCGCGTCGTACTTCCGGTCGAGCATCGTGAACTTCCGCGTCTGGGTGAACCCTTCGGCGAGCTTGTCCTCCAGCGCGGAGAGGATCGACGCGATCTGCCACTCTTTGCAACAGAGGGAGACGGCCTTCTGCTTGCAGATCAGCGGCGCGAGCGCCATACGGCGGCGTTTGGCGGGATCCGTCCCGACGATATAGCGCGAGTAGATCTTGACCGTGACGTTCGCGATCCACTTTCCGCTGTCGGAATCCTGCTCGACGGACTCCACGTCGAATCCCGCGATGCGCCCCTGGGCGACGGTCTGGCAGTTGCGCTTCAACTGGTCGCTGACATCGCTGTCGCCGTCCGCCGCCGAAGCCTCCGCCTGGGTACGCCGGGTGATGCTGACGGTCATGCCGCACTGCGAGAACAGCGCCTTTTCCAGTGCGTCCGCGACGGCGTCTTCCGACGAATCGCCCTTGCCGACCGTGCGGATCGTGCTGACGCCGCCCTCCGCGAACACGCAGAACGCGGCGAAGAGGGCGGACAGAAACACGTTTAGAAGGTTCATGGCGCGGGACCTCCGTTGAGGGACGCTTACATCCATGCGTTCACTCCGTCAAGGGCGAGACGTGGTCTTCGATTCCCGAAGGACAGCGGGGCGGGTTGAACTGGGTATAGGGAAGGCGCGTCGAAGGACAGGTCGGAACAGAACGGATAAACCCGTCGGCGCCGAAAAGCTGTTCAGCGGTCGGATCGTTGAACCCCATCGTTTTCGCCTGTTCGACGGCGCTTGCGATCTTCGCCATATTTTCGATACAGGCGTTCCGGTTCGTCTCGAGTCGGGATTTCATGTAACTCGGCACGGCGATCGCCGCCAAGATAATAAGGATGGCCGACACGACGATCACCTCGACGAGCGTGAACCCCGCATTTTCCACCTTTGATCTTTTTCGGACGGCTTGCATGGGGAAAAGATACCGCAAAAACGCCTTTTTGTCTATCACAATGAAACAATATGCCACAATTTTTTCCTTGCGGGAAGGGTGGGGGAAAAGGTATGCTGGAGACGTGCGTCCGGGGTGGAAACGCCCTTAAGGAAGGGGGTATTTTCCTGGACTGCAAGCGAAAGGAAACGATATGAAGAGAATACAGGTGCTTTTGGCGGCTTTCGTTGCCGGAGCGATGTTGTGTGCCTCGCCGTCGGCGAGGGCGGAAGCGTACTACGACGACGGGACGTATACGTGGACGTGGGAGTGGAACGAAAACGAAGACGGCGTCGTCCTGACCGGTATGTATGACTACGGTGCAGGCGATTGGGTCTGCGGGGTTTCGCCGGAACCAACCGGAAAGGTGACGGTCCCCGCGTTCGTCAAAGTCATCGCTTGGGACGACGGCGGTGATGAATACGAACAAGAACTCCCCGTCACAGACCTTGGCTACCTTCTGTTCAGGGACTGCACCGAGATGACCGAGGTCGTCCTTCCCGACGGCATCCGGAGAATCGAAGAAAGCGTCTTTTCTTGTTGTACCTCGCTTGCAACCATCAACGTGCCGGCAAGCCTTACATGGTGTCATGAACGCGCTTTCTACGGAACGGCTTGGCTGGAAAACCAGACGGGGGGATTTGTCACCTTCGGACCGACGCTCATCGCGTATCAGGGGACGAATGAAGTTGCGAAAATCCCGGATGGAATCGCCGTAATCGGGGAAGGGGCGTTTTCCTGGAACGAGACGCTTACCACCGTGGAAATCCCGGCTTCCGTGAAAGAGATCGGGAACGAGGCTTTTGCGGGGTGTCTGAACCTTGCCACGGTGACCGGCGCGAACGGTCTGGAAAGGTGTGGTTATAGGGCGTTCAGCGAAACCGCGTTCTGGGACGAAGCCGGCACGAACGCCCCGGTGCGCGTCGGGAGTGCAATCGTCGGTTACAAGGGGACGCTTCCCGAAGAACTCGTGATAGAAGATGGTGTGCTGTGTATCGCGGACGAAGCGTTCACAGGGTGCTTCGACTTCCGTACCGTCTCATTCCCCGCATCGTTGCGCAGGATCGGAAGCCGTGCGTTTGCGTACTGTTCGTTCGGGGGCGAGCCGGCTGTATATCAGGGTCAAAGTTTCTCGATCCTCAACGCGCCGGGCGACCTCGAACCCCCACAGCTCCGCGGCCTGGCCAAGGTGACGCTTACGGCGACGCTTCAATCCATCGGCGAAGAGGCGTTTGCCGGATGTTACGCTTTGGAGGAGGTCGCGGTTGAAGACAGCCCGGCCATTGCAAAGTTCGACAGTGTTTCCGATCTGTTTTCTGGATCACCGATCCGCAACCTGACGGTCAACCTGCCGTTTGTCGGGAACGCCTTCACCGGCATCGGCTACGGCACGTTGGAATCCCTGACGTTCGGCGACGACGTTGTCCGGATTGGCGGCTACAAATTTATGGAAGAGGGAGAATGTTTCGGTTGCGGTTTAATGGATAAAGAATACGAGGTGTTCGCCGAGTACGGAACCCTGACCAATATAACGTTCGGCGCCTCGCTGGAATCGATCGGACCGTATGCGTTCTCGAAATGTTGGGCTCTTCCGTCAGTCACAATCCCCGCGAGCGTGACGGACATCGACGATGCCGCCTTCGCCTACTGCAAGATGCTGGCGGATGTCGAGTTTGAAGGCGACATGGACGCGATCGAGATGAATCTGTTCTCCGCGTTTGAGGCGACGCTCTGGCTGATGGACTATCTTGACACGCTCCCCGTTCCGGAGAACGACGACTTCGTAAACGCGATCCTTCTGGCGGGATGCCCGATAAGTGTCATCGGTACGAATGTCAATGCCACGGCAGAAGAGGGCGATCCGCTCGCAGACGAGTTCGAAAGTGAGGCGACCGTCTGGTGGAAGTGGACGGCGGAAGCCGATGGTTGGATGACCTTCGATACGTTCGGTTCAAACTTCGACACCGTGATGGGTGTATGCACGCTCGGACCGAGCAATACGTTTGCAATCGTCGCGACAAATGACGACTTTGATGACCGGACATCTTGCGTGACGTTCAAGGCGACCGCTGGGACAACGTACTACATCGAGGTCGGTGGATACGATTCTGCGATGGGAGAGATCGTCCTGAATGGTTACCGCTATCAGTTGGAAATCGACGAGGACGGCGTGTTGTATGGTTATCGCGGGGTTCCGTCGGGTGAACTTGTCATCCCCGATGGTGTGACGAGCATCGGGGAATATGCGTTTTGTGATTGTGAAGCCTTGACGAGCGTGACGATCCCGGCTTCGGTGACGAGCATCGGGGAGGGGGCGTTTGCCGCCTGTGTCTCCCTGGCGAATGTCGAGTTTGAAGGCGACATGGACGAAATCGACATGGATGTTTTCGGTGCGTTCGCCGAGACTCCGTGGCTGGCTGAGGCGTTCCCCGCTCCTGAAAACGATGACTTCGCGAATGCGGAACTGCTGGAAGGCGAGGCGGGAAGCGTGGAAGGCACGCTGCAATACGCGACCGTTGAAACAAGCGACTGCACCCTGGACTTCACCGATCCCCGGGCGACGGTCTGGTACAAGTGGAAGGCTCCGTTCACCGGAACCGTCCTGTTCACGGCGGATGCCGCCGATGAAGAGGACAGCTGGTTGTTCCGCCTTATCGCCGCGCACGGTCGCGCCAACGGCAACGGCGGCGATGACGAAGAGTACGGCTCCGGCGTCTCCGGATCAGGTTCCGATGTCTGGGGCGGCGGTGCCACCGGCGGTGATTCTGGTGAAGAGGTAGAGTTGGACGACTGCTGGTTCTACGATACGGACTGGGTTGCCTTCGATGTGGTCGAGGGTGAAACTTATTACGTCTCCGTCGTGATGCTCGATGACGAGGATGTCGATGCCGTCGGATCGGGCGACTTCACCCTTTCGTGGGAACAATTCTACCGTCCCGAAAACGACAACTTCGCGGACGCGATCGCGTTGTCGGGCGAGTCGGTCCGTGCGACGGGAACGAGCATCCTGGCGACCGCAGAAGAGGGCGATCCGCTCGCGGACGACTTCGGCTGCGAGGCGACCGTCTGGTGGAAGTGGACGGCGGAAGCCGACGGCTGGATGACCTTCGACTCTCTCGGTTCAGACTTCGACCCCGTGATTGGCGTGTATACACTCGGACCGAGCAATACGTTTGAAAACGTCGCGATAAGTGAGTACTACGAAGGATGTGTAGCGTTGGATTTCGAGACGACCGCCGGAACGACGTACTACATCGAGGTCGGAGGATGCGATTCTGCGATGGGAGAGATCGTCCTGAACGGTTACCGCTATCAGCTGGATATCGACGAGGACGGCGTGTTGTACGGTTATCGCGGGGTGCTCCCCCGTGAGCTGGTCATCCCCGAAGGGGTGACGGAAATCGCGGAATACGTGTTTTCGGAACATAACCTCGTTTCGGTCACGCTTCCCGCCTCCCTTGAATACATTGGCGATTTCGCTTTTGCCTGGAGTACTCTGGAGAATGTCGACGGGTTGAGGGACGACATCGCGCTCGGCACGCTGCCGTTCCGGTCTACCCCGTTCAACGACAAGCTTCCGTTCCGTTTTGTGATGGAAGGGAACGTCGTGGTCGGTTTTGAGGGAACCTGTCCCGCCGTCCTCGAAATTCCAGAAGGTGTCGCAGCCATCGAGGAAAGTGCTTTCGATTTTGAGGCAAACGGGTATTCCGCCGTGAATCCGAATTACGTTCCGGATGCCGGCCCCACCAACGTTGCCGATTGCGTCGAGACCAACAGTCTTGATTGCATCGCCGCCTACGATATCGATGAAGAAGAGGAGGAGTGGATCTGGGTTTCCTCTCTCTCGAACCTGACAGAGGTGCGGCTCCCCGCCAGCATGGTGACAGTCGGGCAGTGGGCGTTCTACGGTTGTGAAAACCTTACGACGGTCACAATCGCGAATCCCGATGTCAACATCGACTGGACTGCGTTCAACGAGTGCGTACAACTCAAAACCATTGCGCTTGAAAAACGGGGGTATGTGCAGACCGGTTGGCAGTTGACGTTTGACGCTCCGGCTTATATTGTCGACACTAATGAGTGGGAGGTCGTTCGTGAAAATCCCGTGTATGCGGCTGGCGAGACACTCTCCTTCCCCGTCGCCGATCTCTCCTTCCTGATTTCCCGTATTGTTGTGACAAACGCAGACGGCGTTGTCGGTTGGCTCGTGAGCCAAGAGGAGAGGGAAGGGCGTCGTACAGGATATTGTAGTGACGAAGAGGAAGTCTACACCTACTGGGAAACTGTCCCGGCTTGGGTCAATGCCGTCTGGGAACGCAGCACACCCGAAATCTTCGAGGGTGAGGACGACGATGCTTTCGCGGGGAACGCCCAGTACACGGGGTGGCTGCGTGACGCCGACTACAACCTCGTCGGCACGATCACCGTCAAGGCCGCGAAGCCGAACGCGAAGACCAAGGCGACGAAGTTGACCGCGACGGTCATCATGCTCGCCGACGGCAAGAAGCTGACCTTCACCGGCACGGCGATCGCCGGGCAGCTCGCGAACGTGACGCTCTCCGGCAAGTCAGGCTCGATGAACGTGACGCTCTCGGACGATTCGGTCACGGGAACTTTCGGCAACCTCACGATCGAGGCGGCGAAGAACGTCTTCACGTCGAAAGCGTCTGACGACAAGGCGTCCGCCAATATCGTCCCGAAGAAGACCTGGACGGCGACGCTCGTCTCCACGAAGGGGTACACGTCCTTCACGATCACCGTCGGCGCCAAGGGTAAGACCAAGGTCACGGGCGTTCTGCCCGACGGTACGAAGGTCTCCGTCTCGGCGCAGGCCGTCGTGGGCGACGGTGGCCGCTGGGCCGTCCCGGTGATGTACGCCAAGAAGTGCAAGTTCGGGTTCGTCGTCTGGTTCGAGAAGGGCGCGGACGGCCAGACGGCGCTCACGGATATTTCCGACCTGACGCCGCTTTCCGGGCCGAAGGGCGCCGTCACGGAATGGGAAGCCGTGCTGGATGCCTGCGGTCCCGTCAGCTCGCTCGCGGCGGGAAGCCACACGGTCACGCTCTTCTCAGACCCCGCGCTTCCCGGACTGCAGTCCGACCTTCTGCCGGACGGCGAGGCGTTGAATGTCGTAAAAGGTAAGTGGTCGATGGCGAAAGCCGCGAAAGTCGCCTACAAGAAGGGTGTGCTGACGGTGACGCCGGCCACGAAGGGCGGCGCGGTGCAGAATGCCGCCGGCGCGAAGCTGACCTTCACGGCGAAGACCGCGACCTTCAAAGGTTCCTTCACCGCCTATTCCGTGAAAGGCGGCAAACTGGTGAAGACGAAGTTCACCGTGAACGGCGCCGTTGTCAACGGAGTCGCCTACGGCACGGCCTTCAATAAGACCGCCGGCAGCATCCCGCTGATGGTCAAATAGTCGAACGCCGGGCGCAAGCCCGTGACACGACAACAAGACGCGCCATTCCTCCGCTCGGAGGGATGGTGCGTCTTTTATTTACAGGATTATCAGGATTTTTAATTTCTTCTAATCCTGTCAATCCCGTTCTTACCGCTTTTGTACGATTCTCGGATGCGTCCTGTTGCACGACACCCGACATCCGACAGCCGCCACCCGGTCGCGACGGGGCGCGACCCTCCCGCTCTTTCCTCCGCATCTCCGCGCCTCCGCGAGAAATAAAAACGACAACAATGACAACAAGAGTCCGAGTGGCGGATGTCGTGGGGGAGGGCGCGTGGGGACACGCGCCCTCCCGTCGTGACGTTTCTGGGAGGGACGGGCTTCGTCCCGTCCGAGTGTCGCTTGTCGTGCGGGGGATGTCCACGCGAGCCCCGGACGCGACGGGGCGCGTCCCTCCCATGTCGGCGAGGACGGTCGGTTGCGCAATCAAAATGTGGGATTGCGCGGGGGTGGTGTTTCTGCTACACTAACGGTGTCCTGTGGATGGCGTGAGCCATAACGCGGGACTGTGGCGCAAAGGGGAGAAATCCGATGCGCCGAGATTGTGAATTTCAGCATCGACGCTGACAAGTCGTTCCTCTGGAAATACTAGTACAATGTAAAGTTTAATCTTTCGCCTATTAGCGGTCTGTGGTATAATGTCCCCGAAACGCAAACAAGGAGGATTTATGCCAAGACGCGCGACATACCGGGTGACGCTCACC
>JAGAEL010000043.1 GCA_017613085.1 Kiritimatiellia bacterium
CCGACAGCCGGTCGCGACGGGGCGCGACGGGGCTGCGGCGCGTGAGGACACGCGCCTCCCGCTCTTTCCTCCGCGTGAGATAAAAATAACGACAACGATTGTCTCGTTTGTCTTGGTTGTCTTGTTCGTCCCTTTTCGCTGCGTGGACATGCGTGTTTGTAAAAAACAGTCTCGTCTTTTCACAGGGTTTCCGTTAGAATGGGGGCGTTTTAAACGTGAGACCTTAAGGAGGCCCGTAATCCATGAAGCGTATGTTTTGGTTTGGTTCCGCCGTGCTGGCGGCCCATCTTGCGATGGCCGCGCAGATTGTTTCGCTCGAAGGCGCGTGGACGCTCCGTCCGGTCGAGGAGGATGAAACCATTTCCGGAACGGTACCGATGACCGTGCCGGGCGATGTCCAATCCGCCCTGTATGCCGCCGGTAAAATCAAGGATCCGTTCTGGGGACGCAACGAACGCGACATCCAGTGGGTCGGGCAAAAGGAGTGGCTGATCGAACGGACGTTCGACGTCCCGGCGCCCCTGCTTGCCCGTACCTCCGTCATCCTGCGGTTGGAGCGCGTGGACACCTTCTGCGAAGTCACGGTCAACGGTAAGAAGCTCGGCGTGACGGGTAACGCCTTCCGGCGGTATGACTACGACGTGACCGGATTGCTGAAACCGACGGGGAACACGTTTTCCGCCCGTTTCCTTTCCTCGGAGCGGGTATCGGAAGAACGGGCGGCAGGACTTCCCTACCCCGTTCCGATGTCCGACAACGGGATCGTGCCGCACCTCAACCTGATCCGCAAACCGGCCTGCGACGGCGGCTGGGACTGGGGGATCGCCCTGATGAAAACCGGCTTTCTCGAGGCACCGCGTCTGATCGGGGTGAACGAGGCGAGAATCGACTACCTGTTCTGCGATCAGAAGCACGGCAACGGCGAGGTCGAACTCACAATCACCGCCGACACCTTCGCGCCCGTCGGCGGAATCCGGGACGTTGTGTTGGAAGTCCTCGAAACCGGACAGCGGCTCGAAGGTTCCGTCGAGCTGGATCCGGGGCCGAACCGAATCAGGATGCCGGTCACACTCCGCAATCCCCAACTCTGGTGGCCCGCCGGTTACGGCAAACAACCCCTCTACACCGTCCTTTTCACGGTGGGCGACGACACCTTCCGCCGACGGATCGGCTTGCGGACGGTCGAAGTGGTCAACCAGCGCGACAACCACGGGACGAGCATGACGTTCCGGATCAACGGGCGCGACATCTTCTGTAAAGGGGCGAACTGGATTCCCTGCGACGCCTTCGCGAACCGCCAGACGCGCGAACGCTACAGCGATCTGCTGCACGCCGCCGTCGATGCGAACATGAACATGATCCGCCTCTGGGGCGGCGGGCAGTTCGAGGCCGATTCGTTCTACGACCTCTGCGACGAACTCGGTTTGATGATCTGGCACGACTATATGTTTTCCTGTTCGCTCTATCCCGTGGACGCCGATTTTCTGGGCGAGGTCGAAGCCGAACTCGCCCACCAACTGCCCCGTCTGCGCGACCACGCCTCCATCGTGCTCTGGTGCGGCGACAACGAATGTCTCGGGGCGATCGGCTGGTACGAGGAAAGCCGCCGGAACCGCGACCGCTACATCGTCAACTACGACCGGCTCAACCAGCTTCTCGCCCGCGTGACGAAGGAACTGGATCCCACCCGAATGTTCTGGCCCTCTTCCCCGTGCGGGGGACCGGGCGACTTCAGCGACGGCTGGCATAACGACCGGAAAGGCGATATGCACAACTGGAACGTCTGGCACGAAAACAAGGATTTCGCCGACTACTACAACGTGAAACCGCGCTTCTGCTCTGAATTCGGTTTCCAGTCCTTCCCTTCCCGCAAGACGGCGGAGACCTACTGCAAACCGGAGGACGTGAACCCGACCTCGCCCGATTTCGAGTACCACCAGAAGAACATCGGCGGAAACACGCGGATTCTTTCGACGATGACCCGCTATTTCCGTTTCCCGGAGAGCGCGGACGCCATTCTGTATCTCTCGCAAGTCCAACAGGCGCTCGCCATCAAAACCGCCGTCGAAGGCTGGCGGCGCCTCCAGCCCCGCTGCATGGGCACCCTCTTCTGGCAGCTGAACGACAACTGGCCGGTCGCCTCCTGGTCGAGTATCGAATACGGCGGGAAATGGAAACATCTGCACTACCACGCCAAACGCTTCTACGCGCCGCTCGCCATCGCCGTCGTCCCTTCCACGGCGAACCGCGACACGCTCAAAATCTGGTGTGTCAACGACAATGACCGTCCGTTAGAAGGCAAAGCGAAAATCGAACTCTGGCCGGTGGACGGGACGGCGCCGCTCGAAACCATCAACGTCTCCACCACCCTGCCCGCCCGTGGCGCGACGTGCGTCGAACAGTTCAACGTAAAACGCTTCGGGAACGAGGAGGAGCGGATCTCCCGCTTCCTCGCCGTCACGTTCACGACGGAGGTGGACGGCGAAACGCGCCATTCAAACAACCACTGGATGTTCGCGCCGTACAAAGCCGCCCCGCTCGCCAAAGCCGATGTCCGCGTTACGCCCTCGCGTTCCGAAACCGGCACCTACCGCGTCTCGCTCTCGACCGACAAACCGGCGTTCTTTGTCTGGCTGGACGCGCCGATTCGGGGCGAATTCAGCGACAACAGCCTGTTGCTGCTGCCCGGTTCCCCGGTCACGCTCGATTTCCATCCAAAGGGCGAAGGAACGTTCCGGCAGTTTACAGACGGGTTACACGTGATGCACCTCCGCATGACTTACGGGCTCGGAAAATGAATCTCATAGCGCATCCTTTCCTCTCCGTCCTGCTCACGCTTCTCGCCGTTTGGCTCGTGCTGAACGCGCTCTCGCCCTTCCTCGTCAACCAGGCGATGTTCCACCCGCAACCCGCTTCCTATCCGAAAGACCACGCGGGCGTCCGACTTATCCGCGACGCAGGGGGCAACATCTCCGCTTACTGGATGAAAGCGCGTAAGCCGAATGGGAAGACGATCCTCATCAGCCACGGAAACGGCGAAGATTTCGGGAACTGGTTTGACCGTTTTGCGATGTTCAACCGGCTCGGTTTCAACGTACTCTCCTACGATTACCCCGGCTACGGATATTCCGAAGGGAAACCGACGGAAACAGGCGTCTACCGTGCGGCAGACGCCGCCTATCGGTATCTCACCGATACACTCCGTGTGAAACCGTCCGATCTCATCCTCTACGGTTATTCGATTGGAACGGGACCTTCCTGTTACCTTGCCGAACGTTATCCGGTTGCCGGGTTGATTTTTCATTCCGGTTTCTATAGCGCCCCGCAGGTAGTGACGCGGCGCCGTATCCTGTGGATCGACCCTTTCCCGAATGGAAAACGTCTGCGAACCATCGCCTGTCCGAAACTCTTCCTCCACGGCCGAGAAGACCGCATCGTTCCGTTCGCGCAAGGATGCCGTGCCTACGAAGCGGCAGCCGAAC
>JAGAEL010000044.1 GCA_017613085.1 Kiritimatiellia bacterium
CATGGGGGACTCGACATCGGGATTCGGATACGTCACGCGCCATGCGGCGATCTCGTCCTTGTGGGCGTCCGCATCGATCCACCAGCTGCGCCCGGTTCTGTCGTATTTCACCGTGAGCGCGTAGCGAGACGGCAGGTTCTCCGGCAACGGCACGTTGCGCTTCACCACAAGTTCCGCGCCGGCGGGCACGGCAATTGCCGAGGCGTCGAAGTCCACGCCCTTGCAGACGCGCATCTCGACCTTGGTGCCCGGCGCGAGCCGCACGAGGCCGGGGTCCAGCCGCGCGTCCCAGAACAACGTCACGACGTCGCCTTCCAGGACGACTTCCATCTTGCACTTCTTCGTGCCGTTCGTCGAGACGGGGCCGCCGACGAGAAGTTCGCCGCCGTCATGCAGCACCACCTTGAGCGCGTGGCCCCAGTCGCCCTTTGCGGCTCGGATGCCGCGCGGAAAGGAGGCGCGGCCGGAGATGTCCCAGAGGTTGTCCTTCATCGCGCCCGCAAGTTCGAGACGGGTTAGATCGGCATGCCACGCGGCTCCCTTGGGGATGAGCACGCGCGTGTAGTCCATGTTCCACCGTATGCCCTCCATGTCGAGCCGGCCGCCGGGCGCAACGTCGAAGACGCGCGTTCCGGCGTCGCCGAGCCCGGTGCCGAGCGAGCATCCGCGCGCGAAGCGAAGCGTCGCATCGGGGCCGATGTTGATCTTGCCGCCATGTACGCCCACCGCCTTCGTGAAGACGAGCGTGCCGTTCGTGACGGAGAGGGACTGGCCGTTCCACTTGTTCTGGTGCCACGACTCGACCTGGCGCGTCGCGCCGCCGAGATCGAGCGCGATCGGCTCCTCGTCGGTGAACATGTTTCCCCTGTCGCTCGCCGTCGCGGCGGCGACAAGCGCGTACGCAGCCAAAAGAGCAAAGGGCCTACCCCTCCAGTCCCCACTCTGTCGTTTTTTCATGTCATTCAATCGTTTCCACCCCGTACTCCGGGAAGCGACGATCGCCTGTAGCAACAACACAATCATTCAAAAGCGCTGTGGCGATGATGAATCGGTCTGCTGGATCCTTGTGAATTTCGGGCAGGGCTGAAGAGCGAAACATGACGGCATTGTCAAGCGGCAATTCCTTCATGCCATATTGTTTGACAAGCATATCAGCAAACATTACCGGCGAGACAGGAATCTCCAATTCCCCGGCTTTCACTTTGCGCGCGATCTCCCAAATAGAAATCGAAGAGAAGCACAAGAGTTCGGCATCTCTCATCACGGTTCGCGCCATACGCGAAAGCTTGGCATCGCCGGTAGCCAACCAAATGAGGGCGCATGTATCGCACAAAACTCGGTGCATTACGCATTCTCCCATTCGGACGAATCATCGGCGAACCAATCGCCATGCATTTTTACCTTGCCGGCAAAACCAGGTAGCGGCCCCATATTTCGTTTGGGCGTGATCGGCACGATCTTTGCGATAGGACGCCCATAGCGCATGATCGTTATGATCGTGAGCTTGTTCTCCACCTCGGCAAGAACACCAGAGAAATTCGCTTTCGCTTCATGGACATTCAACATCGTTGGCATAATACCTCCTTTGGACGCCGTGTATTGTATCACATTTAGGACAACATGACCAAGTTGAATTTAGAACTTTTTCGCTCTGCGCTATTTGCCAGTAGAAGCAATGATCCCTATTCCCAAATTAAATAGAGAACGCGCCGTTTGTGGTGGAGCTAGAGGGGGCTGTAGGGACTCGTCCGTGCATTCACAACTCAACGGGTGGTAGTTCCGCTGCGGCTTTCCTGAAGACGACATTCTCGCCTTCCAGACTGCCTGGAAGGAAGATGCCATCGTGAGTCCATGGAACGGGCATCCACAGGAAAAACCCTTTCTCGTCCTTGCCTATGAATATAAAGGCCGGATCAAGGTAGCAGGCTGCGCCATCGTTGGCGGTAGCCAGCCCTTCGAGTCTGACCGTGTACCTTATCCAACGTTTTCCGGCCTCGCCGTAGTTGAATAAATTCCCACAGTGCGAGTTTTGGCTACGACTCGTACACGACCTTGTAGCCGAGCTTCTCCGCAAGCGCCACGGCGTCCTTCCTGAAGTCGCCGAGGAACGTGACGCGGTGCCAGCCGAGCTTGTTCCAGTGGAGATACGCCTTCTCGAAGTCGCCCGTCACCTCCACCACCATCTTCGTGCGGCAGCCGCGGTCGTCGGGATCGTTCGAGAAGGAACGCCCCGTCTGCACCGCGAGAAGCCGCTTGTCGAAGTGGAACTGCACCGACGTGACGGGGTAGTTCCGGGGCGCGATTGCGCGCACGGACGCCCCTTCGCGGTCGGCGCAGTGCGTCTCGATCTCGAACGGCGACGCCTCGCTCCCCACGCCAAGCATCTTGCGCGTGGAGACGCAGTGCGCAAACAGCATCGCGCGCCGCGAGCTGTCGAGCGCCGGATCGGAGATGTACCCCATGCGGCCCTTCGTCATCGCGTTGAAGACAACCATCGCGACGTTGGAGCGGACGTCGTTCTCGCACGTGCCGAAAAGCCCGATGTCCTGCAGCTCCATGAAGCCGAGGCACGGATAGGCCTGCAGCTTGCCCTTGTAGCATCCGCCGAGGCAGTCGATCGTGATGGACACCGCGCCGCGATCCCTGAGCACCTGTTTCATCGCAATGAACATCTTCGCGCTGCCGAGGAGCGTCGCGTCCGTGACGCCGGCGATCTTGCGCACCGTGCGCTTCCACTCATCGACCTTCAGCTGCGCGTCGGCGTCCGGCACCTTCTCCCACGCGGCATTCAACTCGGCGAACTTCACGTCCTCCACGATGATGCCGAAGTCCTTGCGGATCTGTTCCTTGACCTTTGCGGGGGTGCCTTCCACGGAAAGAATCTTCTCCCCCTTCACGGCGGCAAGCGTCTCTTCCGGCGTAAGGCAGTCGAGCGGCCCCTCACAGGGCTTGATGCCGCTCTCCGGCGGCGTATGCGAGAGACGGTAGTCGGTCGCCGCCTTCACGAAGTCCTCCGCCGTGCCGTCCTTCAGCTTCTCGAACGCCCGCGCCGCACCGATGGTGTCGTTGAAGTCGAGCGACGACATGAAGGCGTAGTTGGGCCACTTGCGCTCGATCAGCGTGGCGTTGTCAACGTCCCATCCGCCGATTCCGGAATACGGGAAGCTACAGAACAAAAGCGGCTTGAACGTCCGCGCGATCGGCGAGATGCAGCGCACCCAGTTGTTCAGCTGGATCACGAGATAGCCCTTGATGTCGCCGGCCGCGTTGTCCTCGGCGACGATCTTCTTCGCCGAGGCGACGTCGCTCGCCATGCCCGGCACGAACGCGACGCCCTTGACGGCGGCGTTGAGGGCGTCCGTGACGTTCTTCATCACGGGACGGAAGTCGAAGCCGATGTAGGGCCATGTCTTCCGCTTCTGCACCTCGTCGAAGGCGGCGAACACCAGGCGCACCTTCACGGCGCCCGCCTTGTCGGGAATCGCCCCTGCTGGCGTTGGGGACGGAATCGCGGCCAAGAAATCCTTGAAATCGGCCCGTGCGGCAAGTCCGCCCATTGCGGCTGCCGCAAAAAGGCTATGGATGAAGTCGCGCCGGGCGCACCCCGCGCGGAAACCTGTCGATTGACACATTGTGTGCCGTTTGCTCATGGCGTTTCTTCCCTTTTCCGGCATGAAACCGTAGGTTTTCGTCAAATCAGGGATGATTATACAGAATTCCGACGGACGGATGACAGACAAAGAAGTTTCTAATTCAGAAAAACAAAATTCACGAATCCGTAAGTTGAACTTGTCCTGCGAGGGGAAGGTGTGCTAGCATCAACCCCATGAAAATCATCCTGCTCACGGAGAATTCGAGCGAATATGGCCGCCGCCTGGTGGACGGCGTGGCGGCGTATGCGCAGAAGACGCGCGACTGGCGGCTTGCCTGGGGCAACCCGGACGCATTGCCCGGGCGGGGGATGTTCGACGGGGCTTCCGGCATCATCGCCCGCGTCGCCAACGACGACATAGCCCGTCGGCTTGCCCAGACCGGGCTGCCCGTCGTGGACGTGTTCTGCCAGCGCGAATACGCCGACTTCTTCGGCGTGAACTCCGACCACGAGGCGATCGGGCGGCTTGCGTCGGAACATTTCCTTTCGAAGCGGCACACGGCGTTCGCCTTTGTGGGATTCCGGAATGTATCCTTCTCGATGAAACGGAAGCGGGCGTTTACCGAGACCCTTGAACGGCAGGGGCACACGGTCGAAACGTTGGAAATGCCGCTTATCCGCGACCAGCGCGCGTTCTTCAACATGGACGCGAGGCCGATCTCCGGCGAACGCACCCTACAGGCATGGCTGGGGAAACTTCCACGCCCCGTCGCCGTATTCGCCGCCAACGACCTTCTCGCCGTCACCGTGTCGCGTCTCGCGAAAGAGGCCGGCGTGTCCGTTCCGGAGGAGATGGCGATCCTCGGCGTTGACGACGACCGGCTGCTCTGCGCCTGCGCTGAGACGCCGATTTCAAGTATCGACCCCAATGCGTTCGGAATCGGTTTCTCCGCCGCGCGCGCGCTCGCCGCCGTGCTGAAGAAGCCGCCGTCCCGGAAACCGCACCCGATCCACCATGTCGCGCCACGCAGGATCGTGGAGCGGGCCTCCACCGAACGCCACGCGATCAAGCCGCAGTGGCTGGCCGACGCCCTCGGCTACATCGACTCCGCCCTCGACAAGCCCCTTTCCACCGCCGATCTCGTCGCGCGCACGGGACGTTCGCACGTGACCCTCTCCAAGATGTTCGCCGAAAAGCTGGGTACAAGCCCCGTCCGCTACATAACCGGCGTGAAGATGAACGCCGCGAAAAAGATGCTCGCCGCCGGAAACCTCCTTGTGAAGGAGGTCGCGGATCGGACAGGCTACGCCAGCGTTGCGCGGTTCAGCACGGTTTACAAGGCGTTCTGGGGCCACTCGCCGCGTTTCCGATAACGCGGACGCGCCAGCGAAGCGAAGAGGCGCATCCGCGAATCGCGCAACCGGGCGCAACCGGAAAAAACGAGACCAGGAAAAATAAAAAACAACAGATTGACGCAACGGGACACAACGGGACAAAAGGGACAATCGTTGTCCTTGTTGTCGTTTTCACGTTCCGGGCGCGACAAAGCGCGTCCCTCCCCCTGTTTTCCGTGGTTACGTGTTTAGCGGGATGCCCTCCTCACCCCTTGAGACAGGCGAGGGGCACGAGGCGGACAAGCGGTTCGATGAGGTCGCGCTCGGATGCGATGACGTCCTCGATATCCTTGTACGCCTGCGGAGCTTCGGAGAGGTCGAAGTTGCCCTTGGCCTTGCCGAACCCTTTGTATTTGTGCCAGCGTTCACAGACGATGCCCGCCATCGCCCGGTCGCATTCTTCCACGGTGAGCGTGGTTGACGCCGCCGTCCGGCTCAACCGCCGTCCCGCGCCGTGCGAACAGCTCATAAACGAATCGGGATTGCCGAGTCCGCGCACGATATACGAGGCCGTCCCCATCGAACCGGGGATGATCCCGATTTCGTCGAGCTTTGCGGAGGTCGCGCCCTTGCGGTGGACGCAGACCTTTTCGCCGAAATGATCCTCGAATGCCGCGTAGTTGTGGTGGATGTCGATCGTGCGGATGAAGTTCACCTCCGGGACGAACGCCGCAAGCGTCTCTTTCATCGCCTCCATCATCCGGCGACGGTTCTCTTTCGCGTAACGCAGCGCGAACAGCATATCCGTGAAGTAACCGTGTCCGTCCGGCTCCTGAACCGGCAGGAACGCGAGATCCGGGTCGGGGAGCGGGACGTGGAAACGCGAACAGAGCCGGCTTGCGATACGGTGGTAGTGTTCCTCGATACGCTTGCCGAGGTTTCGCGAACCGGAGTGGATCATCAGCCACACCTTCGACCCGCCGGCGGGGTCGCCCGTCCCGTCGAGCGAGGTGGTTTTCTGAAGTTCGATAAAATGGTTTCCACCGCCGAGCGTTCCGAGGTTCATGCGGTCGAGTTTCGACGGCCAGAGGTCCGAACGCATCCCGTTGTTCGCGGCGTACTCCTCGAACCCCTCCCATGTCTGCGCCGCGCCGTGCGCGACACCTTCGCCGACGGGGATACGGGCTTTCAACGCCTCTTGGAAAGCGCGTCGGAACGGCATCTCGGCAAACCGTTCCGCCGGGATGTCCGTCTCCGCCGCAATCATTCCGCACCCGATGTCCACGCCGACCGCAGCGGGAATCACCGCGTCCTTCGCGGCAACAACGCCGCCGATCGGCATGCCGTACCCGACGTGCGCGTCGGGCATCAGCGCGACGTGGCGGACGAGCGCGGGATGGTGCGCGAGGTTCACGGCCTGCCGCACCGCCCCTTCTTCACAGTTCTCACACCAGCTCTTCACGGGCCTCAAATAGCCTGTTTCATACTTGATCCATTTCATGGTTCATAACCCTCTGAAAGGTTCCTTGGCAGATTCCGTGCCAACCCGCACAAACCTCATTTAACGGGGTAATCCACCTTCGTTTCTGCGTTTTGGTGCGAAAAATTTATAGCTGGCTATACATTTTTCAGTTGTTGTTTCGGGGTTACGCGCCGGGGGCGATCAGGCAGCGGGCGGCGGCGAGCTGTTCGTCATCGCCGAGCAGGAGCACGCGGTCGCCGGGAAGCAGCTTCTCGTCCGCCGTGGGGTTGACCGTTGAACGCCCGCGCCGGTCGATCCCGATCACGCTCGCGCCGGTCGTCGCACGGAGATTGAGTTCGCGGAGGGATTTGCCGCAGACCGCCGCGCCGGCGGGAACCGTCAGGCGTTCCGTATGGATGTCCAGCAGATCGGCGGCCGATTCGCCGGCATCCGCCTCGCCGTCGCGGGTGACGACCTCGCGCAACGCCTCCAGCGCCTCGCCGCCCATGTGGCGGAAACGGGTCCAGCCGACGATGCCGAGAACCGCGATGAAAATCAGCACCAGCCACTTCTCGAACTGGTTTTCGGGCAGGAGGGTGTTGCTGAACATCGTCGCCACAATGAACAAGACGGCCAGCGAGATACAGACGACGACAACCGTCACGAGGCGTTTGAACGCCTGCGCCCAGCTGGTGTCGCGCGCCTTGTCCGGGATCAGGGAGTCCCCGATCCGTTCACCCAGCGCGTTCGAGCGGTAGAAATAGAAGATGGAACAGGGCATCGTCAGGAAGAGCGCCGCCATCCAGAGCAGGACCTGTTCGTGGCCGTGGAAATCCTTCGGCAGCATTTTCAAGAACGAGGCGTCCTTCAACATCCCCGCCGTGACAAAGACGGCGATTTCGATGGCGAGCAGGATCGCGAGCAGGATGAAATTGAAACGGATCTCCGAACGGTTCTTCCCGGAATCGCGCTGGGTACGGAAACGCGCCACCCAGTTGCCGTAGGTCTGGAGCATCGCCTTCCAGCGGGCGGGCATCCGCGCCTCGGCGAAATCCGACAGCGGGTCGGAAAGGCGGATCAGGATGGAGTTGAGCATCGTCGTCAGGAGCGAGACGCCGACGACCACGGGATAAAACATCGACTGCGCGGAGAAGACCTCCAGCTGCACCCCGAGGAAGGCGATGATCAGGGCGAATTCCCCGACCTGCGCCATGCTCATGCCCGTCTGGAGCGAATCCTTGAACCGCTGCCCGAGCAGGAGCGAGCCGACGGTGCAGTTCAACGTCTTGCCCAGTACCACCAGCGCGGAAAGGAGGAGGATCTGTCCCTTGTAGAGCCAGAGCTGCGCGGGGTCGATGACCAGGCCGATGGTGACAAAGAAGATCGCGCTGAACATCGAGCGCAGCGCGACACTCTGCCGGTAGATCCGCGCCACCACGTTGGACTCCGCGCACATCATGCCGACCAGGAACGCGCCGAGCGCGACCCCGTATTCAAGCTTGATCGCGATAAACGCCACGAGGAAACAGAACCCGAGGATGCAGAGCAGCAGGGATTCGTCGTCTTTCAGGCGGCCGACCCAGTTCGCGGTACGGGGGATGAGAAGGAGCCCGAACACGATGACGCAGACCAGGAAGAGCGCCAACCCGCCGAGCGAGGAACCGACAAGCGCCCAGTCCATCGCCCCGTGGTTGCGCGCGACGCCCGTCAGCAAGGCGATGAGACCGACGCAGAGGATATCCTCCGTCATCGTGATGCCCATGACGTACCCGGTAAACGGGCGGCGCTTCCAGCCCAGCTCGTCGATGGTCTTCGCCAGCACGGTCGTCGCGGAATCGCTCAACGCGGCGCCGAGGAAAAGCGAGGGGACGTCCCCCATGCCGAGAAAATGCGTCCCGACGAAATGCCCCGCCCAGACCATGACGGCCAGATCGAGGATGCCCGTGGGGAGGGCGACGCCTCCCACCGCCTTCAGTTTCTGCAGGCTGAACTCCAGCCCCAGCGTGAACATGAGGAAGAGGACGCCCATCTGTCCGAGGACATTGATCGTCCCGGTCGCATTGTGGGTGATGAGCGAACCGCCCAGCGTGTACTGCCCGAGAAGGACGCCCGCCAGAATGTACCCGATCGCGCGCGGCAGTCCGAACCGCGTGAACACGACGGAGACAAAGCCGACGGCCATCAGGATGACCGCCATATTCTGGATGAACGTCAGGGTGTCCATGTGCGTCGTCGGCGGGCGGTCCGCCCCCCGCCCCTTCCCTGCGGGGCGAGGGACACACCCCCTCCGTTAGCTGCGGTAGTTCGGCGCCTCTTTGATGATTTTCACGTCGTGCGGATGCGCCTCGCGCATACCGGCGTTCGTGACCCGGTAGAACGAGCCGTTCTTCTGCAATTCCGCGATGGTGCGGGAACCGCAATAACCGAGCGTCGCGGCAAGCCCCCCGCAGAACTGCGTCATGATCTTGCGGACGGAACCCGTCATCGGGACGATGCCCTCGATGCCCTGCGGCACGAGGTCGTTCTCCTTGACGCCCTCCTGCCCGTAACGCTGGCGGCTGCCCTTGCCCGCCTTGAGCGCGGCGAGGGAACCCATGCCGCGATAGACGACGTAGTGCCGCCCTTCGTGGATGATCTTCTCGCCGGGACTCTCTTCCGTCCCCGCGAGGATCGAGCCGAGCATCACCGTGCTGGCCCCGGCGACGAGCGCCTTCGGGACATCGCCGGAGAGGCGGATGCCGCCGTCGGCGATGATCGGGATTTCGCTGCCCAGCACCTTCGCGGCGTTGTAGACGGCGGTGATCTGCGGGATGCCGACGCCGCAGACGACGCGCGTCGTGCAGATCGAGCCGGGCCCGATACCGACCTTGACCGCGTGGGCGCCGGCCTTGGCGAGCGCGAGCGCGCCCTCGCTTGTCGCGACGTTGCCGCCGACGACGTCCACGTTCGGGAAGTGCTTCGTGATCCACGTCACCATGTCCATGATGCCCTTGGAGTGCCCGTGCGCGCTGTCCACCACCACGACGTCCACCTCCGCGTCCGCCAGGCGCTCCATGCGCTCGTGGTCGTTGGCGGAGACCGCCGCCGCGACGCGCAGACGGTACTTGGAATCACGCGTGTACAGCGGCTGGGCGTCCTCGATCAGCCCCTGCACGTCGGTGAACGAATAGAGCGCGACGAGACGGCCTTCGGCATCGACGAGCGGCAGCTTGCCGATCTTGTGCTCCATCATAATCGCGTAGGCTTCCTGGAGGGTCGTCTGCGGGCCGGCGGTAATCAGGTCGGTCGTCATCACCTCGTCGGCGCGGACGGCGCTCTTCTTGGCGTAGCGCGTGTCGCTGGAGGTGATGATACCCCGGAGACGGCCTTTCTCGTCGACGATCGGGAAGCCGCTGAAACCGAGGTGATGCTCCTCCCGGTAGGAACGGATGAACGACAGGCTGTCCTCCGGGTGGAAGGTCACGGGGGTCGCGATCAAGCCGTTGAGGTAGTGCTTCACGCGGCGGACCTGCCCGGCCTGGACTTCCGCCGTGAGGTTCTTGTGGATGACGCCGATACCGCCCAGCTTGGCCATTTCGATGGCCATGCCGGATTCGGTCACGGTGTCCATCGCGGCGCTGACGAAGGGGATGTTGAGGGTGATCCGCGTGGTCAGGCGCGTCGATGTGTTCGCGTCCGCCGGCAGAAAGTCCGCGTACCGCGTCACCAGCGTCACGTCGTCGAACGTAAGCCCCTCGAAGGGGAAGTTCTGCATGAACGCTTCAACTTGGGCATTGGGATGCATGGTCTTTGTGACTCCTTAAAACAGGTTTCCATGAACGGTTAAATCGCAAGCTCGGTTTTCGACCAGTTCTCCTTGCCGGCGAGCAGCGAGGGCGTCGTCATCTCCGGCGGGACGGGAAGCCCGAGCATCTGGAGCGCGGTCGGGGCGACGGCCGAGAGCTTCGCCAACGGCGTCAGGCGCACGCCGGCGGCGTCGTTCGCCACATAGAAACAATCGACGAGGTTGAGCGTATGGGAGGTCTTGGTCAGGCCGGTCTTGTAATCGACCATCTGCTCCGCGTTCCCGTGGTCCGCGAAGATCAACACGTGGGCGTCCAGTTCCAGGAGGCGCGGCAGGATTTTGCCGATGCACTCGTCCGTCACTTCGACCGCCTTGGTGGCGGCCGCCTGGTCGCCGGTGTGCCCGACCATGTCGCAGTTTGCGTAGTTGACGACGATGAACCCGTAGGGGTTGTCCGACAGGCGGCGGAGCAGTTCGTCCGTCACGTTGTAGGCGTCCATCTCCGGATGGCTCGCGAAGGTCGCGGGATCGAACCGGCTCTTGACTTCGACCTGGTCCTCGCCTTCCGAAGGCGTGGTGGACTTGCCGTTGAAGAAGCTCGTGACGTGGCGGAACTTCTGCGTTTCGGCGAGGCGCAGCTGCTTGATGCCGGCGCGCGAGACGACCTCGCCAAGCAGGTTGTCCATGCCGCCGCCCGCGCCCATCGCGCCGAGCAGGTAGTCGCCGAACTCGTCCCAGTAGCGCGTGAACCCGAGGTAGACGACCTGGGGACGCGCCGTGCGCTCGCCCGCGTAGTCGTCGCAGACGAACGCCTGCGTCAGCTGGATCGCGCGGTCCTGGCGGTAGTTCGTGTGCATCACCGAGTCGCCGTCCTTCACGCCCGCGTAGTCGCCCACGACGTAGCAGGGAATGTACTCATCCGTCATCGGGGTCCCGTCGGGCGTCTTGCCCTCCGCGTACTCCGCCTTGACCGCCTCTTCCGGGGTCGCCGTGCGCTTCCCCGCGCACGAGACGATGCAGTTGTAGGCTTCGCTGGTGAGCTTCCAGTTCTTCACGCGGTCCATGCCGTAGTAGCGGCCCATGACGGTGCCGATGACGGCGTTGCCGACCGCCGCCAGCTCCTGCTTCAGGCGGGCGAGGTACTCCAGCGTCGAACGCGGCGGGGTGTCGCGCCCGTCGAGGAAAGGATGCACGACGATACGCCCTTCGGGGAACTCCGAACGGGCGCGTTTCATCAGCTTGAACAGGTGCTCCTGGTGCGCGTGTACGCCCTCGTCCTGAAGCAGCCCGAAGAAATGGAGCTGCGAACGGTTCTTCTTCCAGTTCTCGATCAACGCCGCCCACTTGGGGCTTTTGAAAAGCTCGCCGGAGGAAAGCCCGTCGTCGATCCGCTTCAGCTCCTGCACGACGATGCGTCCCGCGCCCATGTTCAGGTGCCCGACCTCGGAACTGCCCTGGTACCCGTCGGGAAGGCCGACGGCCTCGCCGCAGCAGTCCAGCAGACAATGCGGGTAACGCGCGCGAATCTGGTCGATGACGGGGGTTTTCGCCGCAAAGGCGCTGTTGCCCTCTTGGCGGGGATTGACGCCCCAGCCGTCGCGGATGATGAACACAACGGGTCTCATTCTCGTACTCTCCTTTTCCTGTTTGTGAAATCGATGCCCGCTATTTTACCACATCCTTTTGGATTATTCAATCTTCCTCCCGATGATTTTCTTCCTTTTCGCCGCCCTTCGGTTTTGGTATACTTTCGGCGGTGTTTATGTCCGGGAGATTTCGATGAATACGAGAAAACGGGTTGTGCTTGTCGGCACGTACAAAGGCGACCAGCTGACGCGCTGGAGCGGCTGGTACAATTATCCCGTGTCGGAAGATGATTTTAGCCGTGTAGAACAGGAAGACCGTGTAGATTCCGGGAGTGCCGCGCTTCGTCGCGGCCGGGAATGTACGGGAGGGGCGTCCTCCTCGCCGACCGTATTCTCGGAGGTCAACGAGTTGTGGCTTTTCAGGGGCACGGCAACGCAGCGGAACTACCGGGCGGAGTTCGTCGGCATCAAGACGCGCGAGGAGCTGGTACGGGACTACGGTTATCCGGGGGATGATTTATCTCGCGCAGAGACGCAGAGGCGCGGAGACGGCAGGGGCAAGCGTCCCGCTTGCCCGAAACCGCACGGCACGCATTACGCGCTCTTCAAGACCGAATTCCTGTATCCGCACGAAGGGGGCGACCCCGAAGAAGCCGACGCGGTGATTGTCCGCGTGGGCGACTTCGCGAAACGTTCCCCCAAAATCGCGAAACAACTCAAAGCCTACCTCGAATCGCCCGACCGCCGCAATCCCGACCTCGCGAAACGCCTGCCCCGCATCCTCACCCGCCTCCGCCCCGAGCAGTTGCGTGTCTGCGAAGAGGCGGTGCAGTTATCCTTCTGGGATTTACCCCAAATGAAAAGCACCATGCAGTCCTTAATTCCTTTCCCCAGAAAAGAAAATCCGTCGTTTACCTTTATTGACTTATTTGCCGGCGTGGGGGGCATTCGGATGGGGTTTCAGGATGCTGGAGGAGAGTGTGTCTTTTCGTCCGAGTGGAACACAGAGGCTGCTAGGACATATCAGATGAATTTCGGCGAGTATCCACAAGGGGACATTACAAAAATACCGACGGAAGCCATTCCTGATTTTGACGTGCTTCTGGCTGGATTCCCATGTCAGCCATTCAGTATATCGGGGAAGATGAAAGGATTTTCTGACACGCGCGGAACTCTCTTTTTCGAGGTCTGTAGAATAATTGCGGCTAAAAAGCCGAAAGTAGTATTCCTTGAAAATGTAAAGCACCTTGTCCATCATGATAACGGGAGAACATTGGATGTGATCCTTCGCAAATTATCGGAGTTTGGATACAAAGTGTCGTGGAAAGTCTTGAACGGATCTGATTTCGGCGTCCCGCAGAACCGTGAGCGAATCATCATTGTCGGATCTTGCGATGCAACATTTGACTTTTCAAAGATTTCGACTCTCCCCAAGACGGTTTTAAGGGACTTTCTAGACGAATCCGGTGATTTTGAGTTTCTTCAGCCGTGTGAATATACTTTGATCAATCATCCACGGAGACAAGAAGATTCCGGGTTGATATTTGCAGGATACCGTAACAAATCCATTCGCAAGGTGGGCGTAAGACCTAACACGCTTCATCTTTCAAGGGTTCACAAGCAGCCCAACAGGATCTACTCGGTTGATGGCATACATCCGACACTACCTTCACAAGAATCTTCCGGGCGTTATTTCATATTGACACATGAAAACGCAGTCCGGAAATTAACCATTGACGAATGTTGGAGAATAATGGGATTCCCGAGCCAATTTGTGAGGCCGAGTGCTATCGGCGAGCAGTACAGGCAACTTGGAAATTCCGTTTGCGTACCAATGATTCGTATCGTTGCAAAAGAAGTCGTCCATCAGCTATTGGAGGGAAGAAATGAAAAAGAAACACGCTGTAATTCTTGAAGAAGTCTATGCCGTCGCCGAGAAGATTGCGGCGTCAGGGAAAAATGCCCCTGCATTTTCCTTGCCAGAGACTCATGACAGACTAAACATAATAGCGGAGAGGGCAGAGACCAATCGTGGCATCCTAGCTGTTCTCACGACTCTTGTCGTTCACAAGATCTACGATCCCTCGCAAGACATTCGGTACCATCAGGCGCAACTTCCGGGAGGTTTTGCTGGAAGAGGAATAGATTCTGCATACATCACGCCATTCTTGAAGGATAAAAATTTTCCGGCAATGGCGGACACAGGCTGGCTTACCAGATCGCTGGAACAACCGCATGCCTACACACTTGATTATCCTGGAAAAATAAAACCAGAAAGTACAAAATCCGCATTCCTTCAACTTATCGATTCGGTTCAAGGCAATCAGGAAAATCCACGCAATATACTACTTGGACTCTTCATCGCGTTGATCAAAAGGCGTGATTCTGAAGTTGTGGAACTTGCGAAACCCCATAAGTTGCCAATTTCCGCCATCATCACTCTCTTGGAGCGGCATTTTACGAACAGGTATCCGTGTTCGGGGGCGGCGCGGTTGCCCGTGCTTGCAATGTATGCTATTTACCAGTGCATCATCACCGGAGAACGTTTCAAAGGAAAGATTCTTTGCGAACTTGAATCACACACTTCCGCAGACAGACGTTCCGGGCGAATTGGCGACATTGACGTTAATTTCAAAGACGGAACGCCATTTGAAAGTGTTGAAGTCAAACACAGAATCCCAATAACCAAGCAATTGGTCTCTGACGCATACGAAAAGTTCAAGCAGTTCAAGACGGAACGCTACTATTTGCTGACCACCGCAAACATGGATAGTGCCGATTGGCCTGCCATAGATGAGGAAATACAAAAAGTGGGGCAGATTCACGGATGTCAAATGATAGTCAACGGTGTATATTCAACTCTACGATATTATTTGAGGTTGCTGCCAGACCCTGCGGATTTTATCGACAAGTATGTTGAGTTGGTGAAAACCGATCCTGCGATCAAGTACCCGCACAAGATTGCGTGGAACGAATGCGTGGTAAACTTGAGGTGAGCGATAAAATGAAAGTTGTCACATCGGTCTCCATTTCCCCGCAAGCCGCCGCGTTTTCAAACCGCTCCATAATACCTCTTCAAAACGAACAAAGTAAAAACGTCACTGGTAGTCTGCCATGAAATACCTCTTCGGACCGGTTCCCTCGCGGCGCTACGGGCGTTCGCTGGGGGTTGATTTGACTGTACCGAAAACCTGTACGCTGAACTGCCGGTTCTGCCAGCTCGGACCGACGCGGCAAACCACTGTCGAACGTACCGACACGCCGCCGGTCTCGGAGATCCTTTCCGAACTGCGCGGCTGGATCGCCGCCGGGGGCGAGGCCGATTTCGTGACGGCATCCGGTTCGGGGGAGCCTACCCTCCACCGCCACTTCGGCGAAATCTTCCGCTGGACGCGGGGCGAGACGCCCTTCTCGACGCTGTTGCTTTCCAACGGGACGCTTTTCGACCGGCGCGACGTCCGTGCGGATGCCGCGCTTGCCGATGTCGTCAAGGTCTCGCTCCACGCATGGGACCAGGCTTCGTTCGAAGCGGTCAACCGCCCCCACCCTTCGCTTCGTTTCGACGCGATCCTCGACGGCTACCGCGCTTTCCGGCAGATGTTCGGGGGACGGCTCGACGTAGAGGTGTTCGTCATCCCCGGCGTGAACGACGCGACGTGGCAGATGGAACGGATCGCGGCGCTCGCCAAGGGCTTCGCGCCGGACAGCGTCACCTTGAACACCGCCGTCCGGCCTCCGGCGGACGATTCCGTCCGTCCCTGCCCGCGAGAACGCCTAGCCGAACTGGCAGACCTTTTCGAGGGGAAGGCGCACGTCAGCGGGAATGAACCGAAATCCGCCAAAGGGAAGGCGTTGACGGCGGACGAACTGGCGGGGCTTGTGGAACGGCACCCCCTCCCGCTCGCCGACCTCGCCGCGCAGTCCGGTTGCACGGAGTCGGAAATCCGCGACCGCCTCGCGCCGCTCTGCGCAACCGGGCGTATCCGCCTGTTCGAAAGCGGGGGGCGTATTTTCGCGGGGCCAAACGAACCGAGCCGATAACTTCCGCGTGAGAAAAAACCACAAATCTTTGGTCTTCGTGCGCGGCGTTAACCGCGAACCAATCCGTGTGTTTTTATCAACCGCCTTTCAGGACGGACATCATCACCTCCAACACAAGGGGGTTGGGATGGATTTGCGGATTTGATTCGAGGAAGAAACGGTGGTCTTCGGGGTTCTGGTTGAACCGGCAGTTGAACTGCCAGTCGAGCGCCTGCCCGACGGCGGCGCTGCGCGAAATCCCCTCCGTGCATTGGACGATGAGCGGGAGGGAATCGTCGGCGACGAAACGTATGATCTGTTCGGCGTGACTCCGCTCGAAAAGAAGCGGCAACGCCTCCCGGTTTTCGCACCCCTCGTCCAGCGACGTATAATCGTCGAAGCGGAAGCAACGGACATTCGGGTGCGGCAACAACCCCGGCGGGAACGGAAGCCGCCGATCCCAGCCGAAGGACGACTGGATGGACACAATCCGGTTCGCCGCGAACACCGCCAACAGCTCTTCGCGTTTTTTCGTCCCGAACCAACGCCTACTCACAACCTTGATTTTCATGGTTCCTCCTTTCCGTCCCCGAACGCGCCGAAGTCTAGCAGACTCCCCCGTTCCCGTCCAGAACTTCACACCCACCCGTTTCAAAAATTCCAACATTTTCTTGCTTTTCCGCACCTTTTCCTCTATAGTCCCTTTCAAGCGGAATGAAACGGGGAAAGAGGGGGAAACTGCCATGTCGAAATTTGTGATTCAAGGGGGGTGTCCGATCAGCGGTGTGCATCGGACACCCGGCAACAAAAACGCGGCCCTGCCGATGCTGGCCGCCTGTCTGCTTACGTCCGAGCCTGTGACGCTCCGCAATCTGCCGTTGATTGCAGACGTGATGACGATGCTGGACCTGCTCACCGGCATGGGGGCGGACGTGAACCTCGACCGGAACGCGCACACGGTCACCATCTGCGCGAAACAAATCCATTCCACCAGCCTCGACCAGACGCTCTGCGGGAGAGTGCGCGCCTCCATCCTCTTCGCCGGACCGCTTCTCGGGCGCTGCGGGAGCGCCACGCTCTATCCGCCGGGCGGGGATGTAATCGGGCGGCGGCGTATCGACACGCACATCGACGGCCTCCAGGCGCTCGGCACCATCGTCGAAACAAACGGCGTCTACGCCTTTAACGCCCCGCACGGCCTCAGCGGCCGCCGCATCCTGCTGGACGAGGCGAGCGTGACCGCGACCGAAAATCTCCTGATGGCCGCCGTCCTCGCGAAAGGCACGACGGTGTTGTACAACACCGCCTGTGAACCCCATGTGAAAGACCTGGGGAATATGTTGAACGCCATGGGGGCGCGGATCGAAGGACTCGGCACGAACCTCGTCACCATCGAAGGCGTCGATTCGCTGCACGGCACGACGTTCGACATCGGGCCGGACTACATCGACGCGGGCAGTTACCTCGTCGCCGCGCTCGTCACCAACGGCGAACTGACGGTGGAGGGGGTCTCCCCCGGCGATTTCGAGGTGCTGGAAAAACCGTTCCGCCGTTTCGGCGCCCGGTGGACACTCGACGAGGCGGCCGGCTCCATCCATGTCCCCTTCTGGCAGCTCCTGGCGACGTCCTACGACTTTGGCGACGCGATCCCGAAAATCGAGGACGGGACGTGGCCGCAGTTCCCCTCGGATCTGTTGAGCGTGCTGATCGTCCTGGCGACGCAGGTGCAGGGCACCACGCTCTTTTTCGAGAAGATGTTCGAGAGCCGCCTCTACTTCGTGGACCACCTGATCGGGATGGGCGCGCGGATCGTCCAGTGCGACCCGCACCGCCTTGTCGTGACCGGCCCCACGAAGCTGAACGGTTCCCGCGTCGCCAGCCCGGACATCCGCGCCGGCATGGCCCTCTTGATCGCGGCGCTCTGCGCGAAGGGCGAGACCGTCATCCTCAACGCGGACAGCATCGACCGAGGCTACGAGGCGATCGACACGGAACTCCGGCGACTCGGCGCCTCCATCGAACGGGAGGCGGACGGATGATCTCACCGGAAACCGTCGAAAAGATCAAAGAGTTGATGGCGCGCGCGAGCGTGTTCGAGGAAGACCTCGAGGAGTCGTTCATCCTGGGAACGGGACCCGGCGGGCAGAAGGTCAACAAGACCTCTTCGACCGTCCGCCTCTTCCATGCCCCGAGCGGGCTTTCCGTTCGATACGGGCAAAACCGTTCCCGCGAAGCCAACCGCTGGCTTGCCCGGCGCGAACTCGCGGAACGCATCCTTGAGAAAGAGAACATCGAGAAGTCCGAACGCCGCAAGGAACAGGAGAAGATCCGCCGCCAGAAACGCCGCCGTTCGCGCCGCCAGAAAGCGAAAATGCTGGAGGAGAAACACCGGCAGAGCGAGAAAAAGGCCGCGCGGAAACCGGTGGCCCCGGAGTAAAAATACGGTGACAACCCCTTGTTAAAAGCATTGCTAAACCCGGAAGTATCGGGTAAACTCTATTTCTTCTTGTTGAACAAAAAGGGATACGAAATGGAAAAGACAGACGAAGCACTGGCCAAGACGGCCGCAGAAGCATTGGACGCGAAGAAAGCGGATAATGTCCGCATATACGACGTCCGGGGAATTTCCGACGTGACGGACTGGACGGTCGTCGCGACCGGCACGTCCGCGCCCCATCTGAAGGCGTTGATACGCGAAGCGGAAGGCGCGCTCTCGAACGAGGGCGCCGAACGCCTCCGCGTTTCCGGCGAACCGGATAGCGGCTGGGTTGTGCTGGACGCGATCACGGTCATCGTCCATGTCTTCTCGGAAGAGGCCCGGACGTATTACGACATCGAAAAACTCTGGACGAAGAAAGCGGAGGACGCATGAAGAAATCATGTTTCTTCTTGTCCGTTTCAATCTTCGTTCTTGCCGGCTGCTGGTCCGTCGGCCCCGACTACAAGGCGCCGGAGGTGCGCAAGCCGGCGCACGACCTTCCGGACGCCGGCCTGCCGCTCGTCTCGAACAAACTCGTCCGCTCGACCACCAGCCAGCGCACCGAGATCACCACGAACGAATTGGCTTCCTGGTGGACGGTTTTCCACGACGACCAGTTGACCGGGCTGGTCGTGGATGCGTTCCGCAGCAACCTGACGTTGCGCGCCTCGCTCACCCGCGTCCGCCAGGCGCGGGCGAAACTCGCCGCCGCGCGCGGCAGCTGGGAGCCGACACTCGACATGGGCGGCTCGTACAGCCGCTTCCGCACCAGCAGGAACGGACGTTCCGGTGTGCGGGTCACGCAGGGCGACTTCCTCGGCGAGTTCGACGCCAAATGGGAAATCGATATTTTCGGCGGAACGCGCCGCAGTGTCGAAGCCGCCGAACGCGACCTTGAGGCGGAAGTCGCGGGCGTCGATCAGGTCTGGGTCTCGCTCGCGGCGGAAGTCGCCGCCGATTACATCGAGCTTCGCACCATCCAGGACCGCTTGCAGGTGGCCCGCGACAACCTCAAAGTCCAGCAGGAGACGCTGGACATCCTCGCCTCGCGGAACAAGGCGGGCATCGGCGACGACCTCGCCGTGCAACAGGCGAGATACAACGTGGAGACAACCCGCGCCACCATTCCCGTCCTGCTGGTGGAAGAGGAGGCGTACATCAACTCCCTCGCCATCCTGACCGGACGCGAGCCGGGCGCGCTGCACCAGATGCTGCGCGGGTCGAAGTCCCACCCGCTGATCGAACCCCGCAAGCTGGTCGGTATCGACGCGGAACTCCTGCGCCGCCGCCCCGATGTCCGCAAGGCGGAACGCGCCCTCGCCGCGCAATGCGCGCGCATCGGCGTCGCCCGGGCGGACCTCTACCCCCGCTTCTTCCTGAACGGTTCCATCGGACTGGAATCGATCGATTCCTCGAAGTTCTTCAAAGCCGACAGCCTCTTCTGGAACTTCGGCCCCTCCTTCAGCTGGAAGATCTTCAGCGGCAATTCCGTCCGGGCCGGCATCGAGATCCAGAACGCGCTCTACGACGCGGCGGCAGCGGAATACGAGCTGACCCTCCTGAACGCGCAGAAGGAAATCCGCGACGCCCTCACCGCCTACGGGCAGGGCTTCCACCGCTACGAGGCGCTCAGCAAGGCTGTCGAAGCGGCACAGGCCGCCGTCAACATCTCGCAGGACCTCTACCGGAACGGGTTGCGCGACTTCAACAACGTGCTGGACGCCCAGCGTTCGCTGCTCTCCCTTCAAGAGGCGCTGACCATCAGCGAAGGGAACATCGGCGTCTTCCTGATCAAACTCTACAAGGCTCTCGGAGGAGGCTGGGCAAGTTGGGAATCCGACGCGGGAGGGACGCGCCCCGTCGCGTCCGATACAACGGATGCCCAACCAGCACCGACAGTCGAACCCCTCCTGCGGTAAACCATCGGCAAGGCGCAGATGATCCGGATTTCTTCTTTCGCGTTTTTCGTTCTCGCCCTCCCGCTTCTGGCGGGATGGGACGAAGCGTCTTTCGCAAACCCGCCCGCCGATGTCTCGCGTCCGGTCGCGTGCCTCTCGCTGGACGGCGGGAGCGAAACGGACGCCCATCGCGCCGCGACGCTGCTCGACAGGGCAAAGGACGCCGGCGCCGGCGGCGTGCTCGTTTCACTGTCGGCCGCCACCGCCCCCGTCTGGACAAACTGGGCCGCCCTTGCGACCCAGGCCGCCAAATACGGGCTCGACATCGCGTTCCGCGATTTCTCGCTCACAAACTCCCCCGCCCCCGGCGCCAAGGAGGTCTCCGCCGGCCTCTTCTCCCGCCACATCAACCAGCTCCTCTACCAGAGCCAGCGGAACCTGCGCAACGTCTACGGGACTTCCCTGATCGGATACCATTTCGACCGCGTTCCCGTCGGGATGTGCAACATCGTGAACGACCTTGTGCAGGAGGCGGGACTCCGCGCCAGCGGGGCGGTGTTCCACCTTCCCCTCCCGCCGGAGGAAGCGGCCGTCTACTTCCACCGCCCGGCCTTGGAAACCTCGACCTCGCATCCCGTCCCCTACCCCCTTGACGAAGACGCGGACCTGCCGGAATCCGTGATCCGTAAAGCCACGCTCCGTTCGATGTTCAACCGGCGGGCGGCGGGCGGCGCGCACACCTTCTGGCGCGAGCAGATCTGGGGCATCCTCCGCCTGTCCGCAAGCCCCGCCCCCGTCCCGGGCGGCGACCGCCTCCCGTTCAGCTGGAAACCCCACGCGGATGAACTGCTCGCCGCCGGCGCGACAAGGATCGTGCTGGATTACGAAGGCGGGCTGCCCAGCGACGACCGGCGGTTCCGCGAACTGCGCGAAGGCTGCACATACCTGCAACGCTGTTCGCATTTCCTGCGGCAGGGCGATCCCGTCGCCGATTTCCTCTTCTGGCCGGGCGCGCTGGAAGGGGGCGCATGGCCGGAGGAACACAGCTTCGACACGGCAGACCGGGCGATGCTCGCCGGCGCCGTACTGAAAGGCGGCCGGGCGACGTTCGCCTCCGAACGCAGTTACACGAGGATTGTCGTTGCGCCGGATGTCACCAACCAAGCCGCCTCCGTCCGGCTCTTCGCGAAATGCCGCCAGGCGGGTGTCGCCGTCTCCCTCTGGCCGTCGTGCCCGCAGCCGGACGTCCGCTGGTATGCGGACGCCACGGGGCGCGTCTATCCGCTCCGTTTCAGCCACCGGCGCGAACGGATACAGGGTAAAAAGACTCCGGCGCAGGCGATGGATCTCTATTTCCTTGGAAACCCCGCGCCCTACGGATTCGACGTCAACCTCACCCTGCGCGACGCGAAACGCCGCCCGCCCGTCCTCGCCGATCCGGTGAAAGGGGAATTCTCCCGTCCGCAAAACTACACCTTCCTGCGCGACGGTTCCCTCCAGATACGCCTCCCGATGGATGCCTATGAAAGCCTCTTCATCCTCTTCGGCCTTCCGTAATGATCCTTTGTGTTAATTTCTTCTTGTTATACCACGCAGGGTATGGTATAGTACCGCCCCGTTGAGGACAAAACGATGAAAGACATCCTGATTGCATTCGTGCATGTGTTCGCCATGATGGCGCCGTGGCTGGTTTTCGGATTCCTCATGGCGGGGATTATCGCCGTGTGGATTCCGCGAAACTGGGTCAACCGCGTGATGGGCGGAAGCTCCGGCTTTCGCGGCATTTTGCGGGCAGTCGCGATCGGCGTTCCGCTGCCGATCTGCTCGTGCGGTGTGCTGCCGATCGCCGCCGGCTTGCGGAAACACGGCGCGGGGAAAGGCCCGACTGCCGCGCTTCTTATCTCCACCCCGCAGACGGGCATCGACTCCATACACGCGACCTACGCCCTGCTGGGACCGGTATTCGCGGTGGCGCGCCCGGTCGCCGCCGCGCTCACCGGCATTGTCGGCGGAACGGTGGTTGCCGCCGTCGGAGGGGAAGACGCGGAGGCCACGGCGGTAGCGGACGATTCCGCAGGGGCCAAGGGGCTAAAGGCGATTTTCTGGCAGGCGTACAGGCGGCTTCTCGGTTCCGTCGCCAAGCCGCTCGCCGTCGGCCTTGCCATCTCCGCGCTCGTCACGGTGTTTGTGCCGGACAACTTCTTCGCCGACACCTTCCACGGGAACGACTGGATCGCGATGCCCGTCATGGCGCTCGTGGGCTTCCCCATGTATGTCTGCTCCACGGCGTCGATCCCGATTGCCGCGTCGCTCATCGCAAAAGGCATCTCGCCCGGCGCGGCGTTCGTGTTCCTGATGGTCGGCCCCGCGATGAACGCGATGTCGCTCACCACGGTCGCCGCACTTGTCGGGCGCAAGGCCGCCGCCGCCTACGTGGCGGTGATCGTCGCCGGCGCGATTCTCTGCGGCATCGCCATCAACCTTGTGCCGAACGCGCTTTCCGTATCTGCCGCCGTTTCCGCAACGGGACATTCGCTCTCTCCCGTCCATTGGGCATCGGCCCTCTTCCTGGCCGTTATGATGGTCTACAATATCGTGCGTCCCATGCAGATGGGGCATCACAGCTGCACACGGCATTGACGGGGGTTGCCGGTTCGGGTATACTTCACCCCATGGATTTCAAAACATTCACCATTTTTGGTTTGTCTTCGCTTCTCTCCGCCGCGCATCTCTCCGCCGCGCCGGCAAGCCACACGTCGAAACACTCGTCCAATTCGGATACCGCGCCTGAATTCCAGTCCGGCGGCACGATAAAAAGGACGGCGGCATCCTTCAGTCCCGCGCGGACGAAGCCCGTTCAGCAGGGCGAGTTCCAGGTCGATCTCGTTGTCATCGCCTTCCCCGACTGCGAGGTGCCCGAATCGATCGACTACGTGCGCGACAGCCTTTCCCGCGTAAAGGGCGGCACGATCGCGGATTACTACAAAGACTATTCGCAGGGCATCACCTGGCCCGTCCTGGATGCCTATCCCACCATCTACACGGCCCCGCAACCGCTCGGCTACTACTGCCGCTGGGACTTCTTTGCAAACCCGCTGGGATACAAGGGAGACGACGGAAACGCGCGGGCGCGCAAG
>JAGAEL010000045.1 GCA_017613085.1 Kiritimatiellia bacterium
CCCGCCGCGCCGGTTCCCGCAGTCAAGCCGAGTCAACAGGCTCCGGCTTCCCCCGTGGAAACGGCGAAACCTGTCGCAAGCCGCAAGCCCCCGGCGCCGCCCTCCGGGATGGTGGAGACCTCGATCCCGGTCAAGACGAAAAACGTCGGGGCGATCCCTTGGCGTTTGATGGTGTACGAGTAAACGTTCCGGCACGTAAGAAGAAAAGGCTATGATTTTCGATTCATTGGAAAAAGCAGACCGCTACACGCCGTTGCATCCGTTGTTCAAACAGGCGTTCGATTTTCTCCGCGACCCCGCCGTACGCGCCTTGGGGACCGGCAGGGTCGAACTTGACGCCGGGGGACGGATCTGGGCGAATGTGCAGTCGTATCGGACGCAGCCGCTTGAGGAGGGGCGTTACGAGACGCACCGGAAGTATATCGACATCCAGTGCCTGCTTTCGGGGGAGGAGGCGATCGTCTACACGCCGTCGGAGGCCGCCCTGCGTGTGGTCGTCCCGTATTCCGACACGCAGGACATCGCCTTCCAGGCCGCCGCGCCGGGGACGCCCGTCCGTCTCCAGCCCGGCGTCTTTGCGTTGCTTTTTCCCGGTGAACCGCACATGCCGGGAAGGTCTCTTTGCGCGGACGCGCCCTGCGAGGTCCGCAAGGTCGTGGTCAAGATCGCGGCGGAGCGGGGCGGGGCATGGGACATCAAAAGATGAGGGTATCGAAAATGGAAACTGAAGCGAACACGTCGGGTGTATCCAAGGAGCCACGCGGAATCAAATGGTTCTTTGCGGGATTGGTCGCGGTCTTCCTCTGCCTGTACGGGTTCACCGCGTTGACGTTCCCGCATCCCGGGGAAAGCGCGGCGGATCTTGCCGCCGCCGCCGGACTGGTACACACGGAAACCTTCGCGCATCCTTTCTACCAGTTTGTCACGAAGGGGATCGCGCATATCGGGATCTGGGAACTCCCGTTCCGCCTGAATTTCTTCACCGCCGTTTTCGGCGCACTTTCGGTCGGCGCGCTGTTCCTGTTCTTTGTGCGGTTCTTCACCGTGTTGACGCACGAGACGCCGGGCGGCGGAATGCGCGCCGTCATCCATCCCGAGGGTGACGAAGACGACGAAGAAGAGTACGAGCCTGTTCCGCAGGACGAGGCGGTCCTCCCGGAAAGCGTGCGCCAGCACAACGAGTTCAGTCTGCGTTCGTCGCTGTTGGGTGCGTTGGCGGGGACGCTCGCGTATGCGCTTTGCATCCCGTTTTGGCTCTCGGCGACCCATCTGAATCCGTTTCCCTTCGATTTCTGTTTCTTCCTCGTTATTCTGACCCTCCTGGCCGCTTACAAGGTCAGGGGGGACGATCCGACGTTTTACGCCGGGCTTTTCCTGTCGTCCCTGTTCGCGCTGGAATCGCCCTTCTTTCTGCTGCTCTTCCCCGTCTCGTGCATCCTCTTCTTCAAAATGCTCGCCTTGCGCCAGGATGACGTGACGAAGCGCATCCCCTGGGGGATCGCGGCGATTGTCGCCGGGCTTTTCTTGAACGCCCTCGTCCTCTGGTTCGTGGCCCGCCATGCCTTCCTCTCGCCGTTCAGCGGCCTTGTGGCGGTGATGGACGCCGTCTGGTCGTCCATCTCGGATCAGATCGCGGCCTTGGTGCCCGAACTCGGAATGAGGCTGTACACGACGACCGTTGTCATCGGCCTGTTACTCTTCCTCCTGCCGCCGATCCTGCAATGGGCGTGGTCGCGGCGGACATGGTTTTACGTCTTCTGCGAAGTCCTTTTCCTCCTCCTTGCGGCGGCCCATTTCCTGAACGTGCCGTTCACGCTGTGGACGATTTCATGCGATGTGCAGAATCCGCCGGTCTACACTTTCTTCTTCCTGGCGCTCGGCGTCGGCGTGCTGGTCGCCGCGTGGGATCTTGCGCGGGAACACACCCTCTTGATGCCGGACACCCATGCGAGCGAGCTGGACGAGGATGAACTCTACGAGTCGCCGCGCGAGGATGACGAGGTGTGCCGCCTCCTTCCCAAACTTTGCTGGCTGCTGCCGATCCTGCTTGTCGCGATGATCCCGTTCGGTTTCCTCGCCGTTTCGCCGCGCCACGGCGCCTTCACGCGGGAGGTGATGGAACGGGTCGTGTCCTACGTCCACGGGGACGACTGGATCTTTTGCAATAGCGAGGTGCGGAACATCGCGCTGCTCGGAGGGTATCTGAACGGGAAGCGGCTCTTCGTCCCGGCGTTGCCGCGTGACCTTCAGTTCCGTCCCGCCGGGGCGGACGTCAGCCGGGCCATCTCCTCCGATCCCGGACTTGAAGACCTGAAGGTGCGCCTGTTGAATTCTGCCGATCTTTCGCTTTCCATGTTCCTCCAGGATTGGATGTCCCTTGAAACCAACGCATACCGGCGCATCCTGCTTGAAAAAGGGGATGAATTATCCGACAACGACCGGTACGTTTCCCTCCCGGACGGCTTTTTCTTCCGCCGTTACCTGAAAGGCCACGTGCCGGATTCCCTGGAGGTCTTGAAAACGTTTTCCGCTTTCGTCGACTCCCTTGCGCCCCACTTCACGTCGCCGGCGGAAGGGGAATACCCGTATTACGCGGAGTATCGGTTGAAACTGCGCATGCAGCTTGCGCGTCTCGGGAACGAGCTGGGATGCCGTCTCTATCAGGAACACCACTCCGAGGAATCGCTCGACCTGTTCCGCCGGATTTCCAAACTCGATCCGTCGAACTACGCCATCCTCTTCAACCACTTCGACATCCTTTCTCGGAGGTTTAACGGCCACAGCGAAGAGTTCGATGCCGTCGAAAACGAGATCCGTTCCATCCCCTCGCGGGTCGATGCGTTCACGGTGAACGAGAAGAGCATCTTCCAGTCCATCGGACGGCTCATCACCCCGGAAATCATCCCCATCCTCCGCAGCCGTTACTGGATCCAGCGGGGGCGTTTCTACAAGTTCATGAGCGCGGCGGAACGTCTCGACAACCAGCGTCTGCTGGAATCCGTTCAGAACAAGAAACGTGAACTCCAGAATATCGTCCGTCAGGAACTGGACGCCAACGAACTTGACAAGGCGCTCTCCGCCCTGCAGCTGTTGAGCGACCTCGACGACAAGGATCCGTTCATCGCGCAGAACCAGGCGCGCATCGCCATTTTGAAGGGCAACCGCGACGAAGCGGCCCGCTGGATGGCGAAGATCCCGGAGTCGGCCCGTTCAACGGAAACCGCCGTCTGGAACGAGGCGTCCATCTTGTTCCTCTCCGGGAAACTGGACGAGGCGAAAGAGATGCTGAACAAAAATCTGCCCGACCATCCCGAAGACGTAAACCTGTGGGGGCTGCTCGGCGATATCCTGTTGCGGCAGGAACGTTTCGACGAATTGGAACGCCGCGTCCTGCCTGCGCTCCGCAACGCGAACACCAAGCGCGAGCATTACCTGCTCTACCAGACGCAGGGGTATCTCTTGCTGCGGGCGAAGAATCTTCCCGCCGCCCGCGCCAGCCTCCACCGCGCTTTGGAATTGAACCACTACCTTAAAGAGACGCACGAGGACATCCTCCGCATCGACGACGAGCTGGGAATCCCGTCCTTCGCCATCGAAGACGCCAAGGCGTGCCTCCGCCGGGAACGCAACCATCCGCAGGCGAACTATCTGCTCGGAATGGCCCGTTACCACGAAGGGAAGTACACGCTGGCCAGGGAGCTTTTTGAAACCAGTCTCCGGTCGAAGGAGAATGTCGGCGCGCTCACCGGACTCGGCGCGGTTTTTCTGGAAGAAAAGAACTTCAAAGAGGCGGAAAAATACCTGAAGCGGGCGTATGAACTGGACAAGAAACGGTCGTTCACGGTGTATACGTACATCCATCTGCTGCTCGCCACGAATCGCATTGCCGAGGCGGAAAAGATACTGAAGGAAGCATTGACCGATGCCCCGGACGATCTTCGCCTCAAAACCGTCCAGTTTGAGATCTACACACGCACCGGCCGTATGCAGAAGGCGTATGATTTGATGAAGGAAATCCGTCCCGAGGCAACCCGTCTGCCTCCCTATGAACAGCGGACGCTGGAACGTTTGTGCGAGGAATTCAGCCGCCGCATCGGCGAATGAGAGGACGCTAACAAAAACATCGGGAGGGATGCGTCCCGTCGTGTCCGTTCCCATGCGGCGCGTGGGGACACCCGACAGCCCTACCCGGTCGCGACGGGGCGCGACCCTCCCGCCTCAAAAAAATCTTACTTGACGTGCAGGGTAGGGGGAGTATACTCTTCACATGTTTTGTGAGGTATGCCGTTCGGGATGCCTTTTGCGGACATGGTAGTCATGGGAAAGGTGAGAAGATGAAAAAGGTGAACATTCTGTGTGTTGTCATTGCGACCGCGATTTGCGTGGCGGTGCCGTCGGTGTCCTTCGCCGGCGCGAACCTGATCCAGAACGGCACGTTCGAGGGAACGGCCACCGATAAAACCTGGGGCGCATACGCGAGCGCGGGTTCGTCGAAGTTCAGCTGCGCCAACTGGGATTTCGTCAATCCCGCCCGTGCGGGACTCGGCAAGCCTGACGGCACGTGGGTCGCGAAAGGTCTCGCCGTGGGCACATATGCGCTCTTCATGCAGACGGGGTCTGGCGAAGTGATTGTGCGGCAGTCGCTCGGCTCTCTTTCAGCCGGCACGTACCGCGTCTCTCTGTCATATACGGCTCGCCCCAGCCACACCGGTGCGACCACCTACATTGAACTTGTAGAAGCCTAAAAGTCGTCTAACACGACCACTATTCGCGGCGGGGTACGCCGAGCCGTTCGAGGAACAGCTCGTCCCGGCGTATCGACTCGGTTGACCACCGGAACTTCCCCGCCTCGGTCTGGACTTCGGTGGTCTCCACGC
>JAGAEL010000046.1 GCA_017613085.1 Kiritimatiellia bacterium
CGCGCCGCGCCCGCCTCGATCAACGCCTCGACATGCGCGTCCGTGCGCAGCCCCCCGCCCACTTCGACGGGGATGCCGGCGGCGCGGATGACCTCGCGGATGACGTCGGTGTGACGTGGCTCGCCCGCGAACGCCCCGTCCAGGTCCACCACGTGCATCTGCCGCGCGCCCTGCGCGACCCACGCCTTCGCCTGTTCGACGGGGCTGTCCGAATAGACGGTGACATCCTCCGCCCTGCCTTGGCGGAGGCGGACGCATTTGCCGTCCTTCAAATCGATTGCCGGTAGAATAACCATCGTCCCTGCTCCTGCCGCCTCGTCGCGGCTAACTCTTGAAGAAAACCATCGTGCCGGGCGGAATCTTCGAATCGTCCACCTTGTCGCCCGGCGTCAACCCGCCGTTGATCAGGTAGAACGTGTCCTTCGCGCGCCAGCGTACCCCGCAGATCACGGAGGGCGGGCATTTGGCCGTGACGGGACCGCCGACCGAGTAGCCCAGCAGCACCTTGGTGTTGTACGGGAGCTTGAGGACGCTCGCCGCGTTGAGCTGGCTGCCCCGGAAATAGTGGCCGTCGGGATAGATGTAGATCGTCTTGAAACTCAACGCCTCGTCGCCCGCGATGTCCCGCGCGTCGCCGTTGACGCCGATGGTCTGGTAGGTGTCGGGCAAGTTCTCGTCCATCGCGTGTACGGTGACGCGCGTACCGACCGGGATCGCCTTGAAGTCGATGATCTGGTGGCCGCGCCTCCTGGAACCGTCGGGGAAGAGGTAGACCGTGCTTTCGGCGTTGTAGGCGCCCCGCGCGATGTCCCACGCGCTGCGCCGTTTGCTGATGACGTTTTCGTCCGGATCCGGCACGTCGGGGGCGAGCTGCCGGACCGCCTCTTCGGGGCTGGGCGGCGGGGCGCCCCGCTTCGTCCCCCCCTTCCCCGGCGTTTTGTTCGCGGCGGCTTTCGCGGATTCCGTCGCGGCGGGGGGCGCGGAGGGTTTCGCCGCCGTGATGGCCGGCGGCGGCTTCTGGCGGGAAACGACCGTCCCGTAGAGGACGCGGGAAAGATAGGCGTCGCCGACGACCAGGCGTTTCGCCTTCACGTCCGGGTCTGAACCGGGACGCGTCGCCAGATTCAACGCGCGGCGCACCGCCGGCAGCGCGAACTGCATGCCGCACCGCTTGCGCCCGCGATGGCTCCGCTTGAACCACTTGTTCGGCGTGCCGTAGGCGACGTGCGAATGGGAGATCACGCTGTGGTCGGGGATCTTGTAGATGTACTGAAGTTCGCCGATCAACTCCGAGAGGCTGCGGTACTGCGCGGGCGTCAACGACTTGTTGTGGTAGCCGCAGACCTCGATGCCGATCGAGAAATCGTCCACGTTGCTGCGCCCGTTCCACATGCTGCGCCCCGCGTGAAACGCCACCCGCGTCCGGTCGATGATGCGGTAGACCTTGCCGTCCTCCGCGATGCAGTAGTGGCACTCGCCCAGCGCGCTCAACTTCTGCAGTGCGCTGCTCGACGGCGCCTCCGTCGTGTGCAGGACAATCAACGACGTGGATTTGCGGAGGGGGCGTTCCTTGTTGCGCGGGCTACGGAACTGGTTCTGGAAAGATACGACGGCCCATGCCGCCTGTACGGACAGGCAGAAAACGACAGCGAAGACCCCTTGAAGATATGCGCGACCCTGATTCATAAAAGATGGAAGTAAGCATACCACATTCTGCGCCTTGGTCAATCTTCAACTTCACGCAGCGGCAAAAAAGCACCACCGTCCCGTCCGTCCCGTTTGTCCCGGATTTTCCGGTCTTTCCGGTCGCGCCAGTCACTCCAGTCCCTCCAGTCCCTCCAGTCCCTCCCGGACATTCCGGATTTTCCGGATTTTCCGGGCATTCCGGCCGCCCCGCGCCAGTCCCTCCCCCCCCCTCCCCGGCTTTTTCCCCCTTTTCAGACGCCCTGGAACATGCTATCCTGTCGGCGTTGTTGCGTACCCCCCCGGCGAAGAAACAGCCGGGCGACAAGGTTGGATTGTAAAACGAAGGAACGGTTATGGTATTCACATCTGCTGTCTTTCTTGGGCTGTTCCTGCCGGCGATATTCGCCGTCTACTTCCTCGCGAACAACGCCGCACGGCCCTACGTGCTGCTCTTCTTCAGCCTGTTGTTCTATGCGTGGGGCGAACCGTCCGCCGTCGTGACAATGGTCGCGCTGATGGCGGTGAACTACGCGCTTGCGCGGGGGATTTCCGCCTCCGGGGAACGGAGATGGCTGGCGAAGACGCTTCTGGCCGTGGGCGTGGCGACGGATCTGGGCGCCCTTGTCGCGTACAAGTATCTTGGATTCCTGGTCGAGAACCTGCTACCGGTGTTGAAGGCCGCGGGGTTCGGGTGCGAAGTCCCCAAAATCGCGCTTCCCATCGGCATCTCGTTCTACGTGTTCCAGATTATCTCGTACATCGTGGACATCTATCGCGGCACCGTCGCGGTACAACGCAACCCGTTCAAGTTCATGCTGTACGTGAGCCTCTTCCCGCAGCTGATCGCCGGCCCGATCGTCCGCTACGCCACGATCGCGCAGGACATCGAGAACCGCAGGGCAGACTTCGAGAACATCGTCGCGGGCATACGCCGTTTCGCGCTGGGGCTTGCGAAGAAGGTGCTTGTGGCGGACACGATGGCGTCGATGGTGGACGTGATCTTCGCCGCGCCCGTGGAGTCCATCCCCTGCTTCTACTGCTGGTTCGGCGCGGCCGCCTACACCCTCCAGATCTATTTCGACTTCTCCGGCTATTCCGACATGGCCATCGGCCTCGGACGGATGTTCAACTTCCGCTTCCTCGAAAACTTCGACCATCCGTACTGTTCGTGTTCCATTCAGGAATTCTGGCGGCGCTGGCACATCTCGCTTTCGACCTGGTTCCGCGATTACCTGTATATCCCGCTCGGCGGAAGCCGGAAGGGGAAGCTGCGCACCTACGCGAACCTGTTCATCGTCTTCCTCCTCTGCGGCGTGTGGCACGGGGCGGCGTGGAACTTCGTCGTCTGGGGCGTCTACCACGGCATCGGCCTCGTGGCGGAGCGCTGCGGGTTCAGGAAGGTCGTGGACCGGATGCCGAAGGCGCTCGGCAACGCCTACGTGCTCCTCTTCGTCATGGTGGGCTGGGTGCTTTTCCGCGCGCCCGACATGGGCTATGCGTGGTCGTACCTCTGCACGATGTTCGGCGGGGCCTCCGCCGCGTTCACGAGCTTCCATCCCTCCATCGACTTCCTCTCGCTGGACAAGCTCCTGCTGTTCCTGGCCGGCTGCGTGGTTTCCTATCCGGTGTTCGACGCCGTTGCCCGGCGCACGCCGGAGCCGGTGCGCCTCGTCTGCGGAACGGTGTTCTTCGTGATCGTCTACGTGTTGGCGATAACATCCGCCTACAGCCCCTTCATCTACTTCCGATTCTGAGGTGACGCCATGAACAAATTCCTCAAAGTCCTTCTCTGTTTCGTCTTCTTCACCTCCCTTGCCGCCCCGGCGCTGTATCTGTTCGGCGCGCGCGACAACTTCGTCCGCCTCTACGGCTGGGAAAAGAAGGTCGCGCCGGCACCCCTGACGCTCGAGAACTTCAGGACGCGGAAATACCAGGACACCTTTGTGGAGGCGTACTCGAAGCAGTTCTTCCTTCGCAGGACCTTCCTCAAGACCGCCTACCAGATCCGCGAATGGATGAACCTCGGCCTTTTCCACTACGGTTACAACCAGAGCATCATCGAGGGACGCGACGAGCAGTTGTTCGAACGCCCATACTCGCAGTTCCATCTGCGTTGTCCCCGCCCGGCGGGCAGGGAGAAGTACGGGAAGGTCCTTGCCCTGTTGAAAGAAATCGACGCATACTGCACGTCGATCGGCGCGGAATTCGTATTCGCCACCCTCCCCGACAAACAGCAGCTCTACCCCGAATCCCTGCCCTGGTGGCACCAGCGGCTCTGGAATTACACCAACTACGACGTACAGGGCGAAATGGAATCCATCTGCACGGAGGCCGGAATCAAGGTGTACAACGGCTACAGGTACATGTTGGACACGAAGCCGAAATGGGAGCATGGCGTGTTCCCGCCCGCCGGTGCCCATTACAACGCCTACGGCAGCGGCCTCCTGTACGAGGGCTTTCTCGACGCCTTCAACAAGATCGGGAAGGACAAACTCAAACGTAACCGCTTCGCGGGTGTGCGGCGCATCAAGGAGATGTGGTCCGTGGACGATGACATCGGCAACCTGTTGAACATCTGGTACAATCCGCGCATGGAGAGAAACGTCCACTTCGCACCCGTCTTCGAACAGACGAACACGACGATGAACGCGGGAAGCGTAATCCTCATGGGGGACTGCTATCGCGAACAGGTCGCCAAGATATTCGGGGACGCGCACCTCTTCGACCCCAAGAAGATTGTGGTTTCAAAGCGGCACACCGGGCAGAAACCGGAGGGGTTCGTTCCCGTCGTCGGCGAACTCAGGCTGTTCATACTGGTTTTCCAGTCATTCAACAGCGGCCGGCTCGACGAACGCTACGGCGAAATCGAACACATCTTCAAGACCCTCAAGAAATCCCGCGAGATGTGGAAAAAGAAACAAAGGGCCGCGTAGTCTTGTCCCGTCCGTCCCGTCTGTCCCGCGCCAGTCCCTCCGGTCCCGCCCGTCCCGCCGGTCTTTCCGGACATTCCGGACATTCCGGATATTCCGGATATTCCGGTCTTTCCGGCTTTTCCGGCTTTTCCGGCTTTTCCGGCCACCCCGCGCCAGTCCCGCCAGTCCCCCCAGTCCCGCCGGTCCCCACCGTCCCCCCCTTCCGTCCCATCCGTCCCGCCCGTCACAGCCGCTCGCGCTTCCAGGAAAGCGGCGCCAAAACGCCGGATTTCTTCGCACCGTCGAACCAAAGCTCGTACTTCTGCTCCTCGCGCGTCCAGTTGACGAGGATCGCGGCCTTGCGCCCGTCCTTCGCGCGCCACTCGGAGTGGAACACGCACGGCAACGCCTCCTGCGCACACGCCTTGCTCTCGTGCGGGCGCCTGTAGCTGCTCGTCATCAGGAACTCGACGCGCGTTGTCCCGGACGCGAGCTTCGCCGGCTTCAGCATCTCGCCGTCGAAGAGGAAATCCTTGTTGTCGTGATAGAACTTCACGGAATCCTTCATGAACTGGATGTCCTTCGCGACGCGCGGGTTCGCGACGTCCCGCATCACGAAGTTGTGTACCATCGGCTGCACGCCCCACACGATGCCGCGCGCAAATTCGACCGCGAACTGGTCGGGATACTTCGCGATCTGCTTCTCCACGTCCGGCTTGTCCGGGCACTTGCCCCAAAGCGGATCCCAGCCGGGGATTCCGCCCGGCGTCGCGAACGAGCCGAAGAGCACGCCCGCGCCACGGTAAATCACCGTGACCGCCGGGACAGGCTCCACCTGCGGCATCGTGCCGAGACGGTTGCGCTCCCAGCTGGAGTAGAGCATGATGAACGACTCGAACTTGTCGAGGTACGCCTCGCTCGTCGCCTCGGAGGAGAGCAGGAAGCCGGGGTTGTCCGAATGGACCGCGTCCACGTAGTCGCGGTAGCCCTCGATGAGGGCGTGGGCGTCGCCGGGCGCGTGCTTGTGGCGCGGATTGAAGCAGGGCAGGTGCGCGGCGCAGCTGATCATGTCGATGTACACGCCGTCAAGCCCCGTGGAGGCGAGCGTCTTCTCCAGCGCGCGCATCTTCGCGTGGAACTTCGGCGCCTCGCCGCACATGTGCCCCTGGCTCTGCTTCGTGAACGGATTGAACGTCGTGCCCCATATCCTGCCGTTGTCCCGCACGATCGTGCTTTCAAGCCCGCCCTCGGCCCAGCGCGGATCGTCCTCGTCCCAGAGCATCCCGTTCGTATAGACCTGCAGGAACGCGCCGCGGTCCTTCATGCGCTTCACGGCGGCGCGGAACGCGTCCTCGCCGTCGCGCGGCGGCCAGAAGAACGGATAGGACGTGTCGTAGGGGACGTTGTGCCACCAGTACCAGTCGAGCGCGACCTTGAGCCCCGTCTCCTTCATGAACCAGTGGACGGGCGGCTCGGAGACGGCGATGTTTCCACGGCTCCACATCCAGAGGTCAATCTCGCGCAGCTTCGAGAAGTCGCGCGCGGCGGCGGCCTTGAACCACGGCTGCCGCTCCATCCACGCGCGGTGGATCTTCGCCGCCTCGTACCAGCCGCCCCGGTACGGCGCATACACGCCCGTGTACGGCAGCGAGCCGGACTTGCGCGTCGCGTCCGTGACCGGCGGAAGCCAGATGTTGCGCAGGACGAGCGTGTCCGGCGCGGACCCGATCGTCGCCTCGAACGCCGCCGCATGGAGACGCGCGTCGCCGCGCTGGTCGAGGAAGTGCGACACGCCCCCCTCCTCCAGCGCCGCCATGCAGTTGAACACCTTGAAAATCAACCCCGACGAATAGACGCGCTGCC